>NZ_JAVKTS010000005.1 GCF_031460495.1 Tissierella sp.
GTTGAGCGTGCGATTGGAAAAGCACGTCTAAGTAAGTAGACAGAGGAGATAGGCAAATCCGTTTCCTCACTTAATGTCGAGATACGATGGGGATCGAAAAATAAGTAGAGAAGCAACTGACTCCACACTGCCAAGAAAAGCCACTATCGAGTAAATAACTACCCGTACCGCAAACCGACACAGGTAGGCGAGGAGAGAATCCTAAGATGAGCGGAAGAACTATTGTTAAGGAACTCGGCAAAATGACCCCGTAACTTCGGGAGAAGGGGAGCCAGAGAAGGATAGATTGAACAATCGAAAGAACATCTGGCCGCAGTGAATAGGCCCAAGCGACTGTTTACCAAAAACACAAGTCTCTGCTAAGTCGAAAGACGAAGTATAGGGGCTGACACCTGCCCGGTGCTGGAAGGTTAAGGGGAAGGCTTAGCGCAAGCGAAGGCTAGAACTTAAGCCCCAGTAAACGGCGGCCGTAACTATAACGGTCCTAAGGTAGCGAAATTCCTTGTCGGGTAAGTTCCGACCCGCACGAAAGGTGTAACGATTTGGGCACTGTCTCAACAATGGATCCGGTGAAATTGTAGTACACGTGAAGATGCGTGTTACCCGCGACAGGACGGAAAGACCCCGTGGAGCTTTACTGCAGGCTGACATTGGATTTCGGCATTGCATGTACAGGATAGGTGGGAGACTAAGAAGCCAGTGCGCCAGTATTGGTGGAGTCAACCTTGGGATACCACTCTTGTAATGCTGAAGTTCTAACCTGATACCATGAAACTGGTATAGGGACACTGTCAGTTGGGCAGTTTGACTGGGGCGGTCGCCTCCTAAAGAGTAACGGAGGCGCTCAAAGGTTTCCTCAGCACGGTCGGAAATCGTGCGAAGAGTGTAAAGGCAAAAGGAAGCTTAACTGCGACACCAACAAGTGGAGCAGGAACGAAAGTTGGACTTAGTGATCCGGTGGTTCCGAGTGGAAGGGCCATCGCTCAACGGATAAAAGCTACCCCGGGGATAACAGGCTTATCTCCCCCAAGAGTCCACATCGACGGGGAGGTTTGGCACCTCGATGTCGGCTCGTCTCATCCTGGGGCTGAAGTAGGTCCCAAGGGTTGGGCTGTTCGCCCATTAAAGAGGCACGCGAGCTGGGTTCAGAACGTCGTGAGACAGTTCGGTCCCTATCCGTCGTGGGCGTAGGAAATTTGAGAGGAGCTGTCCTTAGTACGAGAGGACCGGGATGGACGAACCGCTGGTGTATCAGTTGTCTTGCCAAAGGCATGGCTGAGTAGCTAAGTTCGGACGGGATAAGTGCTGAAGGCATCTAAGCACGAAGCCCCCCTCAAGATAAGATTTCCCATCACATAAGTGAGTAAGACTCCAGGAAGACCACCTGGTAGATAGGTCTCAGGTGAAAGAGTAGTAATACTTGAAGCTAAGAGATACTAATAAGTCGAGGACTTGACCAAAAAAATATATATTGCGAATGTAGTTTTCGTCTGGTGACGATAGCGAGATGGACACACCTGTTCCCATACCGAACACAGAAGTTAAGCATCTCAACGCCGATGGTACTTGGGTGGTAACGCCCTGGGAGAGTAGGAAGTTGCCAGGCTTACATAAAAGGCCCTATTACGATTGATTCGTAGTAGGGCTTTTTCTATTGCTGAGGGAAATTGCTGAAGAAAATGACAAAATTGTATATAATTTATTTACATGATATAATGATATAGAAACTAAATTTATAATTATTAGATAATTTATTTAGGAGTGAATGCTTATGTCTAAGGATAAAGTAAATTTAAACGATTTAATTAATTCCTTACCCATGGGGGTTATGGCAATAAACATAAACAATGAAATTACTTTTTTAAATGAAGAAGCTTTAGATATATTAGGACTAGATGATAAGGATAAATTAGGAAAAAATATAATAGATATTTTGCCTAATCTCAAAATTGATGAATTTGTGGAGAGTAGGGAAGAATATAAAGCTGACACTATAAGATACAATAATATTGATATTATTGTTGAGAAAAGAGTAATAAATATTAATGATTATGATAAGGGAGTTTATATATTTTTACAAAATCTAAGTAATTATAAGAAATTTATTAAATTATTGGATGAAAATGAAATTGAATCATCTTTTTTATTAAATACCATAACAGAAGCTACAAATGACGCTATTGTTTATGTAAATAAAGAAGGGAAAGTTGAAATATTAAGTAAGGCATATGCAAATTTCCTAGGAGTAGATAGGGAAGCATCCATTGGAAAACATGTAAGAGATGTTATAGAAAACACAAGAATGGATATTGTTGTTAAAACAGGAATACCTGAAATAGCACAGGTACAGGAGATAAATGGAAGAAAAATGATAGCTACTAGAATTCCAGTAATTGTAAATGATAAGATAGTAGGAGCTGTGGGAAAGGTATTATTCAAGGACTTAGATGACCTTAATTCTTTATATATGAAGATAAATAAAATAGAAAAGGAATTAAATTTATATAAAGATGAATTTAAAAAGGCAAATAAAGCAAAATATGCTATAGATAGTATAATAAGTGAGAGTAGATCCATGGAGGAACTAAAAGAGCTTACAATGATGGCGGCTAAGACCAACTCCAATGTGTTAATTTTAGGTGAATCTGGAACTGGAAAAGAGCTATTTGCTCATGCTATTCACAATAACAGCAGACGAAAAGATGCGCCATTTATAAAAGTAAATTGTGGTGCAATTCCTTATGAACTAATAGAATCAGAGTTGTTTGGTTATGAAGAAGGATCTTTTACTGGTGCAAAAAAAGGTGGAAAGATAGGAAAATTTAAAGCTGCAGATGGAGGAACAATATTTTTAGATGAAATAGGAGAACTTCCTATTAATATGCAAGTAAAGCTTTTAAGAGTTCTTCAGGATAAAGAAATAGAAAAAATAGGTTCTAATTTTTCGGAAAAGGTAGATATAAGAATAGTAGCAGCGACCAATAAAGATTTAGATAAAATGGTATCTGAAGGTATGTTTAGATTAGATTTATATTATAGATTAAATGTAGTAAATATAAAAATACCTCCACTTAGAGAAAGAAAAGAAGATATTTCCATTCTTTCTAAGCATTTAGTTAATAAGATATCAAAAGATGAAAATATTAAAGTAGATAAAATATCTGACAATACATTAGAATATTTAAAAAGTTATAGTTGGCCAGGTAATGTAAGAGAGCTAGAAAACATCCTTGAAAGGGCCATAAATTTTCTAGAAAAGGAAACCATTATTAAACCTAAACACTTGCCTCATAAGATTACAGGGATTGCTGGTGAAAAGAGAATTAGAAGTTTGAAATTGATTTTAGAAGAGGTAGAAAAACAATCTATAATAGATAGTCTAATAATATCTAATGGAAATAAGACTAATGCAGCAAATATATTAAATATTAGTCGTACAAGCTTGTATGAGAAGATTACCAAGTATGAAATAGATATATAAGCTAAACGAGTATATGACAAGGTTTTAACAATGTTGAGAATTATCTGAAAACTTTACACTTTATTTGAATAAAGGCTTAATATGTAAGAAAATCTTACACTTTATTTTAATAAAATGATCCAAGTGTAAACGAATCCTTACACTCACAAAATTAAAAGAGAAATTAAAATCAAAAAATGAAGGATTCACAAGTTAATTAGCATAGAAGTAGATATATTTTTTAAAAAATATATCTACTTTTTTTTATTTAAAGTTATTTAATTCGATTAAACCTAGGATTTTAAGGAAAAATAGAAAAATAATTAAAAGATGGCATAAGTATTGCAATGTATATAAATGTAATTCAAAAAAATAGGAGGTATTAAGATGTTAGAAAAAAAGATATGTATTGTAACAGGTGCTGCTAGTGGCATAGGATTAGCTATTGCAGAATCTTTTTCAAAGGATGGCGCCAATGTTGTTATGGCAGATATTAATGAAGAGGCTTTAAAAGTTCAGTCTGAAAGAATTGGTGCAACTTACTTTAAAACTGATTTAAGTAAGAGAGCTGATTGTAAAGCTTTAGTTGATTTTACTTTAGAAAAATTTTCGAAAGTAGATGTTCTTGTTAATGTTGCTGGAATCCAAACAGTGTCCCCTATTGAAGATTTTCCTGAAGATAAATGGGATTTTATGATGAATTTAATGTTAACAGCTCCATTCTTACTAACTAAATATGTATGGCCTTCTATGAAAGAGCAAAATTGGGGAAGAATAATTAACCTAAATTCAATTCATGGATTAGTAGCTTCTGAATTTAAATCTGCTTATGTTTCAGCTAAACATGGATTATCTGGACTAACAAAAACTGCTGCTTTAGAGGGTGGTGCATATGGTATAACTGTAAACTCAATTTGTCCAGCATATGTTAGAACTCCTTTAGTAGATAATCAAATTGAAGCACAAGCACAATCCCATGGAATATCGAGAGAAGAAGTTGTTGAAAAGATAATGTTACAAAAAGCGGCTGTTAAGAAACTAATAGAACCTGAAACTATTGGTGATGTGGTTAAATTCTTATGCTCAAAAGCAGGAGACCATATAACTGGATCCACAATGACAATAGATGGTGGTTGGACTGCGGGATAGGAAATAGGTATTATTTTAATTGTTTCACACAAAAGAAAAGTATATATTAAGTAAAAGAAATGGGGGAAATAAATTATGCTAGGTATTATAATTGGATTGGTATTATTGATGTTCTTAGCTTATAGAGGATATTCCATAATTTGGGTGGCACCGTTATGTGCATTAGTAGTAGCATTAACTGGTGGACTTGAATTACTTCCAGCTTATAAAGATACTTATATGACTGGTTTCGTAGGTTTCACAAAATCTTGGTTCCCTGTATTTATGTTAGGTGCTATATTTGGTGCATTAATGGATTATACTGGAGCAGCTAAGTCCATAGCAAAATGGCTTACAAAAGTACTAGGACCAAAGAGAGCCATCCTTTCTGTAGTAGTTGGATGTGCTGTATTAACTTATGGTGGTATATCTTTATTCGTAGTTGTATTTGCTATGTATCCTTTAGCATTGGACTTATTTAGAGAAGCTAATATTACTAGAAAGATTATTCCTGGAGCAATAGCTCTTGGATCATTTACCTTTACAATGACTGCAGTACCAGGTACACCACAAACTCAAAACTTAATTCCTATGGATTATTTCTTTACAACACCTACTGCAGCTCCAATAATGGGAATAACAGCAGCTGTATTTATTTTTGTTTTAGGATACGCATATTTACTATGGAGAGAAAAGAAGTTTACAGCTAAAGGCGAAGGTTTTATAGAGCCAGAAAAGAAAGGAAATACAAGTGTAGAATCTGAATCACAAGTACTTCCAAATCCATTTATTTCATTTTTACCTTTATTAACTGTAATTCTTACATTAAACTTAGAAGTCTTTAAATGGGATATAGTAGTTTGTCTATTAGCTGGTATAATTGTGGCAATGATAACTAACCCTCATAAATATTTAGGATTTACAAAATCTATAAGCACAGGTGCAACTTCATCAATAACTGCAATAATAAATACATCCGCTGCAGTTGGATTTGGTGCTATAGTAAAATCAGTCCCAGGTTTCAAAACTTTAACTGATATGTTGATTGGAATAAAAGGATCTCCACTTATTTCTGAAGCAGTTGCAGTTAATCTTTTAGCTGGTGCAACAGGCTCAGCTTCAGGTGGTATGGGTATAGCACTAGAAGCCTTAGGAGAAAAATATTATCAACTAGCATTAGAAACAGGAATTAGTCCGGAGGCATTTCATAGAGTAGCGTCATTAGCATCTGGTGGGCTTGATACACTTCCTCATAATGGAGCAGTACTAACACTACTTGCTGTTACTGGATTAACTCACAAGGATTCCTATATAGACATATGTGTTACATCATTAATATTACCAGTATTATCATCAATACCAGCAATAATACTTGCAAGTTTAGGAATATACTAAAAATTAACAAGATACCCACTTAAGATTATATTAGGTGGGTATCTATTATATAAAATGTTAAAATATATTTATAGAGCATAAAAACAGAGCCATCTTGGCTTTGTTTTTTGCTTGAAAAGGCATAACAGCATTTTTCTATTAATTTTTGAAATCATTTCATAAATTTATTAAATCTTATCTAAATATTGTATAATTATATTAGTGTAGTCAAAAAAGATTAAAAATTACTTAATAGGATGTGATAATTATGAAATCCTTTATTACAAGTGATAGTGTAAATATTTATTATGAAATAAAAGGACAAGGACTTCCTCTTGTTTTTATTCATGGATTTACAGAGGATCATAATTCATTTAGGATACAGCAAAGGGTACTATCCAAGAAATATAAGGTCATAACCTATGACTTAAGAGGTCATGGTCTATCAGATAGGATAGACTATGGATTAAATATTGAAAGATTTGCATTAGATTTAAGAGAACTTATTGATTATCTAAAATTGGAAGAAGTAATATTAGTTGGATGGTCCATGGGAGTGTCCATTATACTTGAATATATAAAACTATATGGATTAGAAAAATTATCTAAGATATGTATTGTAGATAAAGGACCAAAAGTCATAAACGATAGTAACTGGAACTTAGGTCTATACCATGGACAATATACTATGGAAGATGCTTTAAAGGATTTAGATTTAATAAAAAGTAACTGGATGGAATTTGCTGAAAGATTCATAAAAATCATGGCACCATATTTTAGTGATAAACAACTTAAAATTGCTATGGATAAGATGAAGAATAACTCTCCCCACATAATGTACTCCATATGGAAATCAATGACAGAAAAGGATTATAGACATATTTTGTATAAGATAAATATACCAACATTAATAATCTTTGGGGGGAAAAGTACTTTATATTCAATTAATGCTGGGAAATATCTTAAAGAGAATATTAAAAATTCAAAACTAATAATATTTGAGGATTGCACCCATTTGTTGGTATTAGAAAACCCTATTAGATTTAATAGGGTTTTGGAAGAATTTATTAGTAATAAAAAACATAATCTTTAATTAAAAATCTTTCTACTATGGATTTAATATAATCCATAGTATTATTTCTTGCATCTTCATATGAAATCTTATTTCTTAAAACCTTTTTTAACATACCTTCATATATTAAAAGCGTCATATCATTTAACTTATCTGCATCTTCTGACTTTATATAGCCTTCATTAACACAACTCAGCACAGTTGTCAAACCTCTTTCGTTGATATCACTTTTTAAAAGCATAGTAGAAATATTCTCATGATAATTTTGTAAATACTCTGGGAAAATTTTATAATATTCTTCTACATAATCTTCTATATCTTTATCTAAGTTTGAAAAGAAAATAGCATTATAAATCTCTGGCTTATCAAAGGAATAATCACAAAAACATTCCCATACCTTAAGAAATCTATCCATTGCATTATTAGAATCTGATAAATATGTATTCAAAGAAAGAGCATAGTCTTTTATATATTTCATAGAGGCATAGAAAATTAAATGATCAAGATTCTCAAAATAATTATAAAGAGTTGCACTATTATATCCAGCCCTATCAGCTATTCTTCTTAAGGTTATTCCTTCAATTCCATCCTCATCAATTAATTCTTCCGTAGCATTAATAAAGTAGAGCATCATTCTTTTTCTTTGTACTTCTCTTTTTGACACCATCATATCACCAATCACAATTTATTTTACATCTAATATATATTAGCATAAAAAAATATATTCTACAAACTAATTATAATATTAGCCATTAGGCTAATCTAAGAAATAAAAGACCCATAAATAATTATATGATGATTAGGTATTAAGTTTATCTATACTATAAAAAATATTTTAAAAGCTATCTATAATTATGATTGAAAGATAATCACGATTATGTTAATATAATAATTAACAAAGATAATCATGATTAATTTCAAAGGAGTGAAGAGATGAAACTAGAAATTGGTAATTTCCAAGTGAAGGATGTTGTTTTTGGAGAGAAAACCATGTTTAATAATGGAGTTCTATCCATCAACAAAGAAGAAGCTATGGCTTTCATTAAAGAAGATGAACACATTACAGATCTGGACATAGTAATAGCTAAGCCAGGAGAAAACATAAGAATAGTTCCTGTCAAAGAAGCAGTAGAACCAAGGATTCGTCCAGATGGCAGACCAGTATTCCCTGGAGTTACAGGAGATGTTGAGGCTACAGGTAGTGGAAGAGTACATGCATTAAAAGGATGTAGTGTTTTAGGTGTAGGTATGCATTATGGTAGCTTTGGTGATGGATTAATTGATATGGGGGGAGAGGGAGCTAAGTACACTTTATTCTCTGAACTTATTAATATATGTTTAGTAGCTGATACTGATGAAGAATTTGAAAGATTTGAGCAACAAAAGAAAAATACAGCTATCAGAATAGGATCCCATAGACTAGCAGAATATTTAGGAAATACAGTAAAGGATTTACAACCAGAAGAAATTGAAATATTTGAATTGGAACCAATAACTAAAAGATCTGAAGAAATAAATAAACTTCCATCAGTAGTACTAGTAATGCAACCTCAATCTCAAATGGAAGAATTAGGATATAATGATTTAGTATATGGATGGGATATGAATAAATATGTTCCTTCTTTTATGAATCCAAACGAAGTATTAGATGGCGCATTGATATCAGGTAGTTTCATGCCAGCATCATCAAAGTGGTCAACATATGATTTCCAAAACTTTCCTACAATTAGAGAACTATACAAAGAACATGGAAAGAGCATTAACTTCTTAGGAGTTATAATGTCAAATCTAAATGTATCTTTAGAACAGAAGAAACGTTCAGCTGTATTTGTAGCACAAATGGCAAAATCTCTAGGAGCTGACGGAGCTATAGTAACAGAAGAGGGATATGGTAATCCTGATGCAGATTACATTTTATGTCTTGCAGCATTAGAAGATGTAGGAGTAAAGACAGTAGGCATAAGTAATGAGTGTACAGGAAGAGACGGAGCTTCCCAGCCACTTGTTACATTAGATATAAAAGCAAATGCTCTAGTATCTACGGGAAATGTTTCACAACTAATAGAACTTCCACCTGCGGATAAAGTAATAGGTGAACTAGAAGCTTTAGCTAGAGATGGGTTATCTGGTGGATGGGCTTATGATGAGATACTAGGAGGATCTGTAAGAGAAGATGGATCAATCATAATGGAAAACAATGCAATGTTCTGTGGAGATAGAATAGCAGGTTGGTCAACTAAGACTATGAAAGAATTTTAGGAGGTGGAGAGATGAAAAAAGCAGTTCATTATATAAATCAATTTTTCGCAGGTATTGGTGGTGAAGATATAGCTGATTTCAAACCTGAAATTAAGGAAGGTCTAATAGGACCAGCACTTGCACTAAATAGTATGTTAGATGCAGAGGTTACGCATACTATTATTTGTGGCGATAACTTTATGGGTTCTAATACGGATGAAGCAGTAGAAATAATATTAGGATTTCTAGAAGACAAAGAATTTGATATTTTTGTTGCTGGCCCAGCATTCCAAGCAGGTAGATACGGCGTAGCCTGTGGTACAATTTGCAAAGCAGTTAAAGAAAAATTTAATGTCCCAGTTATTACATCCATGAATATAGAAAACCCTGGAGTAGAGATGTTCAAAAAAGATATGTATATATTTGAAGGTGGAAAATCAGCAGCAAAATTAAGAGAAGATGTTAAGGTGATAGCTGATTTTGCAAACAAGATATTAAAAGGTGAAAAGACAGGTTCAGCCGATGAAGAAGGATTCTTTCCAAGAGGAGTAAGGGCTCAAGTGTGGTTAGAATCAAAGAAGATTGCAGCAGAAAGAGGCGTAGAGATGTTAATTAAGAAATTAAACAACCAGCCTTTTGAAACAGAACTTCCAATACCAAAACAAGATAGAGTAGAGATAGCACAACCAATAAAGGATTTATCAAAAGCAAACATAGCAATAGTAACAACAGGTGGAATAGTACCAGTGGACAATCCAGATAGAATCCAATCAGCTTCAGCCACACGTTGGGGAAGATACGATATATCAAAGGATGAAAGACTAGAATCAGGAGTATACAAAACAATCCATGCAGGATTTGATCCAGCAGCAGCAGACGCAGATCCAAATGTAATAGTACCAATAGATGCAATGAAGACATATTTAAAAGAAGGAAAGATAGGGAAACTTCATGATTATTTCTATAGCACAGTAGGTACAGGAACAACCCAAGCAGAAGCAGCAAGAATGGGTAAAGAAATAGTAGAAAAATTGCGAGAAGATAATGTTGATGGAGTTATAATGACATCAACCTGAGGTACCTGTACACGTTGCGGTGCAACGATGGTAAAAGAAATAGAAAGAGCAGGAATACCAATAGTACAGATGTGTAACCTAATACCTGTAGCAACAACAGTAGGATCAAATAAAATAGTACCTACAATATCTATCCCATATCCACTAGGGGATCCAGCAACAACTAAGGAAGCCCAATGGAAACTAAGATATCATAGAGTAGGAGTAGCATTAGATGCTCTAACTGAAAACATAGAAGAACAAACAGTGTTTAAGGTTAAGATTTAGTATTAGTAGGGTGCCTGAATAGAATCCTTTATTAGGGTTCTGTTCAGGAATAAATTAAAGGGGGATTTATATGAAAAAGAAAGATAATAGCGTTTTTAACATTTCTTTGATTATAGTATTAGTAATTTCGCTCTGGGGAATACTTTCACCTACGACATTTGGTGATGTTGCAGGAAATGCATTTACATTTTTAACGGATAAATTTGGTTGGTTTTATTTGATATCTATGTTTTTCTTTGTTGTATTTATGGCGTTTATTGCTTTCAGTAAATATGGAAATATTAGATTAGGAGCTGATGACTCAAGGCCAGAGTATAGTTACATTTCTTGGTTTGCAATGCTATTTTCTGCAGGCATGGGAATAGGTCTTGTATTCTGGGGTGTTGCAGAACCACTAAATCATTATCTATATCCAATGGGAATGACAGGGGGTACACCAGAAGCCGCTAATTTTGCAATATTTTCATCATTTTTACACTGGGGTATACATCCATGGGCAAATTATGCTGTAATTGCTCTACCATTAGCATATATGCAGTTTAGAAAAGGTAAACCAGGTCTTATAAGTAGTATATTTATCCCGCTAATTGGTGAAGAAAGAGTAAAAGGGTCAATAGGTAAGTTTATTGATATATTAGCAATATTTGCAACGGTTGCTGGTGTAGCAACTTCTCTTGGATTAGGTGTACTTCAAATAAATAGTGGATTGAATTATTTGTTTGGAATACCGATAAATACTTTAGTTCATATTATTATCATTGTAGTTGTAACTGCTATGTTTATGGCATCAGCAATATCTGGTGTTGATAAAGGAATATTATTTTTATCAAATGCTAATATAGCAATAGCTTTTGGACTAATGGTGTTAACTCTCCTATTAGGACCAACTTTGAAGATAATAAACTCTTTAACAAATGGATTGGGCCAATATATATCCGGATTTATCAGGGAGAGTTTCGCAATTAATGCCTTTGGTGATAATGGATGGATTGCTGGATGGAGAATCTTTTATTGGGCATGGTGGATTGCATGGGCACCATTTGTTGGAGTATTTATAGCTCGTATATCTAAAGGTAGAACTATTAGAGAATTTATTATAGGAGTATCAGTAGTTCCAGCTATAGGATCATTCATTTGGTTTGCAATATTTGGTGCAACTGGAATCAGCCTAGGAACAGAAGTTGCGGCAGAGGCAATAAAAGTAACAGAAACCGCATTCTTTGTTGTAATGAAGCATATTCCATTTGGTAGTATAATATCACTTGTTGCAATACTATTGCTTTGTACATTCTTTGTTACATCAGCAGACTCTGCAACCTTCGTATTAGGTATGATGTCAAGAAATGGAGAATTAAATCCAGATACTAAAACAAAGATTATTTGGGGATTGGTGCAGTCAGCTATGGCATTTGCACTTATGTTAGCAGGTGGTTTACAAGTATTACAGACTGGATCCATAGTAGCAGCTTTCCCGTTTGCATTTGTAATGATATTTGCCTGCTTCTCATTTTGGAAAGTTCTTAAGACTGAAAATGTTGGAGTAGTAAGCCAAAAAGAATTAGAATAATTAAAGGGACCTTATGGGTCCCTTTTCCAGTTCTACCTAGATTCCTTTTCTTATATAAATGGTAAATAATTATTATTCTTATTCCTAAAGGGCTTAGATATTATATTTTCTAGTATTCTAAGACCTTCTATTATCTTGTCATTATCTACTGCACCAAAACTAAGCCTAATATAATTTGAATAGATAGATTCATCTGTGAAAAAGACTTTTCCAGGCACAATTGCTAGATTGTTTTCTCCACATTCACTATATAATGCAAAAGCATCTATTTCATCAGGTAGTTTAAGCCAGATACTCAGTCCACCTTTAGGTTCTATATAGGATACACCGTAATCATCTAATTTGTCCAAGGCAGATATCATTATATTATACTTTTCAAAATATACCTTTTTCACTTTCTCTATATGCTTTTTCCAATATCCTTTTCTAAGATATAAATCAAAGGCTCTTTGAAGATATCCAGAGGAGGATACATCTGTAGTATGTTTAGCCTTGATTATTTCCTTGAAAAGCTTATTAGGCAAAGTTATAAATCCGATCCTCACCCCAGGCATGAAAATCTTTGAAAAACTTTTAATAAAAATAACTTGGTCAAATTTATCAATTGCTTTTAAAGGACTCTTCTTTTCATCATCAAAGGATAAGTCTGTTAAAAAATCATCTTCAATTATATAAAAATCATATTCTCTGGCTAAAGAGATAAGCTCTTTTTTCTTCTCCTGGCTATAGGAGTAAGTAGTAGGGCTTTGATAGTTGGTCATTATATATAGGAATTTCGGTCTGTATCTTTTTATATATGATTTTAGCAAATCTAAATCTATGCCATCATTTAATATAGGTATTCCTATTATCTTAGCTCCCCTTGATTTAAATGCAGCTAATGCACCAGAATAGGTTGGGTTTTCAATAAATATACAGTCCCCAGGATTAATTAAGGTCTTTGATATTATATCTAAGCCCTGTTGCCCACCAGAAGTAATTAGAATTTGATCTTTATCTACTGTGGTACCATAATTACTCATAAGGAATTTTGAGATGGATTCGCGAAGTGGACCATATCCTGTAATTTCTGGGTATAAAAAAGCTTGGCCTCCATCTCTATCTAAAACTTCAACTAAGGCTTGTTTAAATTCCTCTATTGGAAATAAATCTGGAGTGGGGGACATTGAAGCAAAGTTTATACTATCTTTTGAAATAGGAAGAATACCAGATACCATTAATTCCATATCTCCATCTTCTAAGTAAGGCATATCTACAGTAACTGGTAATTTTTTTATATAAGTTCCACTACCTTTTATGGAATAAACATAGCCTTCTTGTTCTAATAATTTATAGGCACTAACTACAGTTACATTATTTACACCAAGAGACTTTGCAAGAGATCTAATAGAAGGCAATTTTTCTTCTTCCAGTTGATTTCCCTCTATTAATGATTTAAATTTTTCATATAACTGGACATATAAGGGTGTATCAGTTTCTTTGTTTAAGATAAATTTATTCATAGGTATCCTCCTTAAATGTATGGATACATTTATTATAACAGATTTATTAAGGAATAAATAGGAATTAAAATAATACAAGTAAATAATAAGAACTCCCTTTAAGGGAGTTCTTATTATTCAATGATTACTTCAACTTTAGTACCATCATCACTATTTACTTCTACAATTTTACCAGTTTCACCATTTTTAATAGCTGCAAATATTTCTTCCATATCTTCTTCAGTTAAACCAGCTTCTTTAAATTCGGGGGAAAATTTGCCCGCTAGTTTAACACCTATATTGACTAGGGAAATAGGTAAGGTTACATTAACCTTAGTAGAATCCTCAGGGTCAAATACTCTAATTTTCAACCATTTAGCTTTGCTTTTTATAGAGGAACTACTACTTGTTATAGGGTCAGTTTTCTCTAATGCATCAAGTAATTTTACACCTTCTTCAGTTGTTATTTTACCTTCTTTAACCATGTTTAAGATTTGCATTTTTTCTGCCACTATAATCACTCCTGATATATTTTTATTGAACCGTTAGATGTAGATGCAATGAATTTCAGATGATCTTTATTTTCATCATAATTAACACTATGAGCCTCTATTTTCTTTAGGCCAAGATTGGCCTGTTTGTTAGTCTTATATATTAAATTTGGTACATCTAATGTAATACTACCCATGGAGGTCTCTAAATCAAAATAGCTTTCTTTGTCAGCTTCATAAATCTCAGAACTAATTGAGCCATTAGAAGTAATTAATTTTATTTCTTTAATTCTATTCATATCAATTTCATCACAGGTAATTTTACTATTTGATGTAATTAAATGAATTGTATCACAAGTAATATCATTTGCTTCAATTGAAGCATTGGAGTTATTGCATATTATTTTTTCAGCATCAATATCGTTGATAGCTATTTTAGCATTGGCTGTTTTAGCATAGATTTCAGAACAGTTTGTATCGTTTATAAATATATTAGAATTTGTAGTAGCTGCATTAATGATATCTGATTGTATATCACTGCATTCTATTCTTCCATTTTTGGTTGTTAAATCAATTTCTTTAGAGCTTACTTCTACAAGATCAATAGATGAATTTGTAGTAATACATCTTAAAGTATCAACATTTAATTCTTGGATATCTATTTTTCCGTTAGTAGAGTTTAGTAGAATTTCATTATAGTCTTTTTCAGGCAGCAAAACATCTAATTTTATAGAAATATTACTATGATATTTTGGCATAAAGCTTATTTTATCTCCATCAGCAATGAAAGTAAAATAGGAGTCATTTGGAGAAAAAAGACCATTCTTATATTGGCAAGTTACTTTTATTAAAAGTTTATCTTCATCAGTAGGTCTTAGTCTTATGGAATCATTAATTGCATGAAGTTCTAGGCTTGGATTTTCAATGTCATTCAAATCGAAGTCTAATTTTGTAGTAATAGTTTCATAAGTACTCTTAGAAGCAAAAGAATTACCAATATTTCTTAGACCACTTAGTACATTTGATAGAGCAATATTAATATCAGATTTAACTTCTTTAACATCAATTTTTGATACTGCATCTCTAATGTCAGATCCAAGATCCTCAAGAGAATTTAAATTCAGTATTGGGTCTTTTTCTTGATTTGTGTTCTTTTGACTGTTTTCATTAGCAAAGTTATTAGTATCTCTAGGAATATCTATTTCCTCTAAAGCTTCCAAAAGCTTTATAGCTTCCTCTGATGTTATCTTGCCTTCTTCAAGCATTGATAAAATCATCATTTTTTCTTCTTTCATTTTCATCCTCCTATTCTTCGCCCTGAAGTAGCTTTATAGCTTCATCAGATGTTATTTCACCACTATTTAATTTTTTCAAAACTTCTTTTTTATCAATAGAAGGTTCTGTGTACTTAGGACTATATCCTAAAGCTTCAATTACATTTTCCAGCTTCCCTCTAACAGTCGGATAGGAAATACCCATCTCCTTTTCAATTTCCTTTATGTTCCCTCTACTTTTTATAAATATTTCCACAAATTTCTTTTGCTCATCTGTTAGTTTACAAAATTTGCAAAGAGAAAAGTCTCCTTCTATATGGGTATGGCATTTATGACAGCTAAGTTTTGTTACATAAAGTTCATCACCACATACAGGACATTTACCTAATACTTCTCTTTTCATATTTTCACCCTTTCCTTTCTAAAATATAGAAATTTTCACCATAGTTCCTTCTCTAGCAGTTATATCAGTTAAGTCAATTTTACCTTTTGTCTTTAATTACTATTTTATACTGTTAATATCATAATAGTAGAAAATATTAAATATGTCAACATAAATATTAACAAAATCAATCAATTAATTAAATATATTAATATCCTTATTAAACATTAACAAAAAGTTATCTAGTTTTATTAAAAAACATTTAGATGCAATAATACATAAATTGTTTTTCAATTTTATTTTATGATATAATGAACTGACATAATAATAGGCAATTAGGGAGGTAATTATGGAAGAAAGTAAAAAAAGTAACCATAAAGGCTTTAAAATATTTATTGCCATATTTCTTGTTCTTAGTTTGATTTTTTTGAAAGAAGAAAATCAAACTAAAATAATTAAATTTCTTGATTCTTTTAGTGGTGGAGAGAAAGTATTAAAGCTAGTAGACTCATTTACAATTCATGACGATATCATGAATATAAATATCTATGATGGAACTATTGTTAAATGGGATAATAGTAAATTAACATATTTAAAAACAGATGGTACAATTGTTTTGGAGAAAGAATTTAATTTTGATATACCCTTTATATATTATGGAGATAAGTATATCTATGTGGGAGATAAGTCTACAGGAGATATTTATTCCTTAGATAGTAAGGGTGAGACCATAGATAGATTACAGTTAAATAAAGAAATATTTAACATAAAGGAAAGTCATGGAAATTTTATTTATCATACAAAATCACTTACTGGAGAAAGTATTAATATCTTAGATAAAGATGGGATATTGATTGGCAATTATTCTTTTGAGGATAAAAACATTCTTGAATATACAACAAATAGTAGTGGATCTAAACATTCACTAGCTTTATTGGACTTAAATGGCGAAGTATTAAAAACTCAAATACATTTATTTGGAGAAGATAAAGAAAGTCTAGGTTCTATAGATATAGAAAATGAAATAACTGTATATCTTGGATTTGTCTTAGAAGATGAATTAATTGCATTAACAGATAAATCACTTTATTTTATAAAAGATGGTAAAATAATGTTGAAGAAACAATTTGATTTAATAAAAGATATTTACTTAGGTAAAGAAGAAATATATATTTTGTATAGCAATTATTTAGAAGTTATAGATTTTGATGGTAGAACTCAGCACAAAATTGGCTTTACTCAAGAGTATAATAAATTGATTCCATTTGATAATAGGGTATTGATTTATGGAGATAATAATCTAGAATTAGTAGAAGGTAAGGAACATATATTAAAGCATAATGAAGATTTCCAAGATATTTTTGTAGGGAAAGGACAAATATTAATATGGGGATCAGATGAAATAAAGACATATGAAGTTTCAAATAAAAAATAGTTGGATTTAGATTGATATTAATATATATGTAATGAAGGAAATTCTTTATTGATTTTATCTATAATAAACACAAGAATATAACATTTGTTAATAGTTTTATTTCAAAGATGTAAAACTAGTATAATATAAGTAATGAAAAGCTTAGGAGGAATATCAATGAATAAAGAAGTAGATGCAAGGGGATTATTATGCCCAAAACCAGTTATAATGACAAAAAAGGAATTAGATAATTTTCCAGGTGGTGTATTGACTACCATAGTAGATAATGAAGTGGCAAAGGATAATGTTTCAAAATTAGCTGCATCATATGGATATAGTTTTATAGTAGATAAATCTAAGGAGAATGATTATTATATTCATATTACCAAGGATAAATTAGATAATAAAGCTGCAGCTAAGGAAGAGGTATGTATACCAGATACTTTTAAAGATTTGACAATCGCCATTGGGTCTAATCTAATGGGCAATGGTGGAGAAGAGTTAGGCAAGATTTTGATGAAGAGTTTTATTTATACCGTAAAAGAAACTACTCCTTGGCCTGCTACAATGGTATTTTTCAATTCTGGAGTATATTTAACTTGTGAAGGCTCTGAAGTTTTAGATGATTTAAAGGCAATGGCAGATGAAGGTGTTGAAATAATATCATGTGGTACATGTTTAGATTATTATAATATAAAAGATACTCTTAAAGTAGGGGAAATAGGTAATATGTACACTATTTATGAAAAGATGAGAAATGCAAACAATACATTAAATATTTAATAGGAGATGCCATGAGAAAAGAGACATACGGAGTAGCTACATTTAAATCTACCCATCATACAATACAATCTGAAGGGGTATTTAAATCAAAAGAAATAGCAATAAAGACTATACCTACACCTAGAGAAATTACAGTTAGTTGTGGTTTAGCTATAATTTTTGCACTAGATGATTTTCCTAAGGTAGAAGAAATGATATATAATAATGAAATAACTATAGATGGTATATATAAATATACTAAGGATGGAGCTAATAGTAAGGCTGAGAAGTTAATATAGGGTAGAGGTTGATAATATGGATATGATTAGGTATATGTCAAATAACTTAAAACATCTTGCAGATAATTATTTGAGGACGCCAGATGGTGATATGAATTTCTTAGGAAAGACATTAAAGATATTGATAATTATTATAATTATAAAATTAATAATTTCTTTAACTAATAAACTTATAGATAGAACTCTAAAGAATAAAAAAGGAAAAAATATTTTTATTAACAATAAAAGAGCTAATACTATTGGTGAAGTATTGAAGAAGATAGTCAAATATATATTATATTTTATAGGTATAATGATAGTTTTAGATATGTTTAATGTCAATACTACATCCATATTAGCTACAGCAGGAATTGGTGGATTGGCCATAGGTTTTGGAGCTCAATCCTTAGTTAAAGATATTATTACAGGGTTTTTTATTTTAATTGAAGATCAATATGCTGTAGGAGATTATATTAAGATAGAATCATTAGAGGGTGTTGTTGAAGAATTAGGGTTAAGGGTTACTAAGTTGAGGGACTTCTCAGGGGACTTACATATAATTCCCAATGGAACAGTTCAAGTTGTAACCAACAAGAGCAGAGGGGCAATGAGAGCCTTAGTAAAGGTATTTGTTGCATATGAGGAAGATATTGAAAGGGTAAGCAAAATATTAGAGGTCATATGTGAAGATATTAAATCTAAAAATGATTCCATATTAGATGGACCTAGTATACTAGGTATTACCGACTTAGGAGAATCTAATATATCCATTACTATAGTAGCAAAAACCAAACCAATGGAGCAATGGTCTGTAGAAAGAGAAATTAGGAGAATGGTGAAAGAAGCTTTCCGTAAGGAAAATATAAAGACACCGTATCCAGGAAGAGTGATATTTGGGGGTAAAGAAGAATGATATTAAAATATGAAGTGGGAGATATAATAACTTTAAAGAAGGGACATCCTTGTGGTGAAAATAAATGGGAAATATTAAGAACTGGTGTGGACATAAAGCTTAGATGTCTAGGTTGTGATAGACAAATTTGGATACCTAGAATAGATTTTGAGAAAAGAGTAAGAAAGATTTTAGTAGATGAGAAATGGATAAGTATAATTCATCACAAAGAAAAGGACAGTAAAGAGGAATAAAAAAGGGATTGGGTTGCAAAAAGTCATATCTGAATTGACAAATACTATAAAATGTGGTTTTATAGTATTATATATATATTAATATAGATATTTTATTTATAATTAGGAGGACAGAAATGGGAGACGAATCTGGGGCCCCGATAACAGGACAATTGCTTTTAATACTTTTTTTAACATTATTAAATGCTTTTTTTGCTGCATCGGAAATGGCTATGGTATCAGTTGATAAGAAGAAGTTATTAGTACAGGCAGATGAAGGTAATAAGAAGGCAAAGCTTTTAATAGATTTACTAAAAGAGCCTTCAAGATTTTTATCTACAATTCAAGTTGGAATTACATTTGCAGGATTTTTCTCATCTGCATCAGCAGCAGTAGGTATTTCAGATGATTTTGGAATGTTATTAGGAAGATTTGGAGTTCCTTTTGCTAAAGATGTAGCGTTTATTTCAGTAACACTTATATTATCTTATATCACTCTTGTGTTTGGAGAGCTTGTACCAAAGAGAGTTGCTCTTCAAAATGCAGAAAAGTTTTCTATGTTTGCTATCAAAACCGTAAGTATAGTATCTAAGATGATGAGTCCTTTTATCACCTTCTTATCTTATTCTACAAATATGATTATGCGTATTTTGGGAATTACTACTGATGGTGTTGAAGAAAAGATTACTTTAGAAGAGATACGTTCAATGGTGGAAGTAGGTCAAGAGCAAGGCGTAATTAACCCAAGTGAACGAGAGATGATAGATAATGTAATAGGATTTGATGATAAATTAGCTGAAGAGATTATGACTGCAAGAACTGAAGTATTTATGATTGACCTAGAGGATCCAATTGAGGAATATATTAGTGAAATGCTACAGTTAAAGTATTCTAGAATTCCTGTATATGAAGGAGATGTAGATGATATTGTAGGTATACTTTATATTAAAGATTTTCTACTTGAGGCATATAAGGTTGGATTTGAAAATTTGGATATAAGAAAAATTCTTAGACCAGCTTATTTTATACCTGAGAGAAAAAATATCAACGATTTATTTATGGATCTTCAAAACAGCAAGAAACATATGGCTGTTCTTATTGATGAATACGGTGGATTCTCCGGTATTGTTACCATGGAAGATCTAATTGAAGAAATAGTAGGGGATATTGACGATGAATACGATCATGATGAACCCGATATTAGAAAGATAGATGATTATAATTATTACGCCAAGGGTGTAATTTCCATAAAAGAGTTAAATAGTAATCTTGGTACAGATTTAGATGAGGATTCGGAAGACTTTGATACTTTGGGTGGTTTTCTAATAGATATTATGGGATATATACCTGAAGATGGTGAAAAAGAAGTAGTTGAATATGAAGATATTGAATTTCACATAGAAGAAATTAATGAAAAAAGAATTCAAGTAGTACACATTATACTTAGGGAAGAAGAAGTACCTCCAGAATTAGAGGAGAATTTAGAAAATAAATAAGATTTAAAAACACCAGATACTGCATTTGCCTTGGGTATCTGGTTTCTTAATTGAATTTATAAAATATTAAGGAAGTAAAATTTATTTTCTAAATATTCCCAATAGAGCAACTTTACATATTTAACCTGAAATTGTATTAAATCATTAGACAATTATATATTTTAATAGTAAACTATAGATAAAGAAGTAAGATAGTTAACTCAAATTTAATGGAGGTGCTTTTTGATGGCATTAAAGTATGCAGATCGTATGAATAATATTAAAGCTTCAGAAATTAGAGAGCTACTTAAATTGACACAAAAACCAGAAATTATATCCTTTGCAGGGGGATTACCAGCTCCAGAATCATTCCCAGTTGAAGAATTTATTAAGGTCACAAAAGAAGTTTTAGAAAAATCTGGGACAAAGGCATTGCAATATGCTTCTACTGAGGGAGATCCAGATCTAAGGAAGGCTATAACAAAAAGAATGGCCAAGGTAGAAGTAAATGTAAACCCTGAAGATATCTTAGTAACAAGCGGCTCCCAACAGGGTCTTGATTTTGCAGCTAAGATATTTATAAATCCTGGTGATATTATAATCTGTGAAAGCCCTACATATCTAGGGGCTATCAATGCATTTAAGGCTTATGAACCAAAGTTTATAGAAGTATCCACTGACAAAGATGGCATGGATATGGATGAATTAGAAGAAGCATTAAAGAACAATAATAATGTAAAATTTATTTATGTTATTCCAGATTTCCAAAATCCATCAGGAAAAACTTGGTCAGTAGAAAGAAGAGTTAGATTAATAGAATTAGCTAATAAATATGATATTGCTATTATTGAAGATAATCCATATGGTGAATTAAGATTTGAAGGTAAAATTTTACCTGCTGTAAAGCATTTTGATACTGAGGGAAGAGTAGCTTTCTTAGGTACTTTCTCCAAGATACTTTGTCCTGGTCTAAGACTTGGATGGATAGCAGCAAGCCCAGAGATGCTAAATAAATTTATTATGGTTAAACAAGGCGCAGACCTTCAATCAAGCACTATTTCACAAATGGAAGCTGCAAAGTTCTTCGAATTATATGACATTGAGGCTCATATCCAAAAGATAATTGATCTTTATAGAGTGAGAAGAGACTTGATGATGAAAACAATAGAAGAAGAATTTCCAAAGGAAGCAACTGCAACATATCCTGAAGGTGGATTATTTACATGGGTAGTATTACCTGAATATATGAATGCTAGAGAATTAGCACTAAAAGCTTTAGAACAAAATGTAGCATATGTGCCTGGAGGATCATTCTTCCCTAATGGAGGAAATGAAAATACATTTAGATTAAACTATTCAAACATGGACGAAGAAAGAATAGTTGAAGGTATTAAGAGACTTGGGAAAGTATTGAAAGATGCATTAAGATAAGAATAACCCCCTCAACTGAGGGGGTTATTTTGGTAATCTTACTTCTATACTTGTACCTTCACCTTCAATACTTGAAAGGCTCAAATCTCCATAATGGTATTCTACAGTATGTTTCACTATAGATAGACCAAGACCCGTACCATTTACCTTCTTTGAGCGAGATTTGTCTACTCTATAAAACCTTTCAAAGACTCTGTCTTGTTGGTCTATAGGTATACCTATACCAGTATCTACTACCTTAATAATACCAAACTTACTGTCTTGTGAAATTTGGACAGATACACTGCCACCTAGTTTATTATATTTTATGGCATTATCAACTAAAATGAAGACTAGGTCTTCTATCATCCTTTGATTTCCTTTTATTGTAGTAATTTCCCCAGTGAAGCTTAAGGAAATATTATTTTGCTTTGTGCTAGGCTGTAAATTTGTGCAAATAAACTCAACTATGGAAAATAGGTCTATATAAGTGAGTTCTCTTTTGACCGATGGCTCATCTAGACGAGATAATTTAATTATGGAATCTATGATTTCCAAAAGTCTATTCCCTTCCTTGCGAATAATAGCTGCGGACTTTATAACATCTGGACCTTTAGTCATCCCAGTTTCTATCATCTCAGCAAAACCATTGATGGAAGTTAGGGGGGTTTTTAATTCATGGGACACATTTGCAGTAAATTCTCTTCTTATTTTTTCAGTTTCTTTCAATTTTCCTATATAGCTTTCTATCTCTTTTTTCTGATTACGAATAGTCTCTAAAAAAGGCTCAAGTTCATCATATATTTTAGTTTCTTTTATTTCTTCTTCAGTTAATATGCTTTCTATATTGTGGATTGCTATTTTTATAGGCTCTATAATCTTTGCTGTAAGTACAGATGAAAAAAGGGATAATGATATTAAAATAAAGACTATAAGTCCTGTAATAATAGGTAAAATACTCATAAAAACAACCTTAATACTTTCAGTAGGGTTATAATAATCATAGAACAAAATTACCAGTAGAACAGATGTTATAATGGCAGTTACAGTTGCTATGATTACAAGACTTAAAAATATTTTCTTTTCCAAGATTTAGCCCCCTATCTTATATCCTACATTTCGAATAGTTTGAATAATCCTACCAGCATCACCAAGTTTCATTCTAAGGGTTCTTATATGAACATCAACAGTTCTGCTTTCTCCTTCAAAATCAGTTCCCCAAACGGCATTCATTAAACTATCACGGGATAAAACAATGTTTAGATTTTTAAGAAGATAGTGGAGGAGCTCAAATTCTTTGAAGGTTAAATTTACTTCCACATTATTTACTAAGACGATATGCTTTTCTACATCTATGCAGAGTTCTTCCACACAGATCTGATTCTCTATTTTTTCTGATTTTACACTACGACGAAGTACTGCCTTGACTCGAGATACTAACTCCATAACTCCAAAGGGCTTAGATATATAATCATCAGCTCCCATATCAAGACCCTTAATTTTATCGAATTCACTATTTTTTGCAGTTAACATGATAACAGGAATATCTTTAGTGTTACTAGTTTCTCTAATATTCTTAAGTACTTTATATCCATCATCACCAGGTAACATTATATCTAACAATATCATGTCAGGTAGCCTAGTTTGAATTTCATTATATAAGCCTTCTGCAGATTCAAAGCCCTTAGAGTCGAATCCATTGTTTTTTAAAGCATAAACAACTAATTCTCTAATACTTTCATCATCCTCAACACAATAAATTACATTCATAAAATCCCCCCCTAAATAGATAAATAAGATATTATTAACCTAATTATATCACTACAATGATTGTATTGAATAAAAAAACCAAAGGAGTTTCTCTTAAATAGAAAATATCTTTGGTTTAGTCTTAAATCTTTAGTTACTTATTGCTCTTGAGAATCATAATGATCCCCTGTAATAGAGTAATAAACCCACTCTGCTATATTTTGAGCATGGTCGCCTATTCTTTCAAAATACTTAGCTATCATCAACAAATCTACAGATTGCTCTCCATATTCAACACTTTCTCTAATAAGACCAATTAATTCATTTTTAACTACATTGAATAATTCATCTACCACATCATCATATTTAATAACAAACTCTACCAGTTCCAAGTCCCTTTTTACATAGGCATCTACACTATCTTTTACCATTTTTATAGTAGCTTCTGCCATTTGAGGTATATGGACAAGTTCCTTAATATATTTTTGACCAGCAAGTCTAATGGTTATTTCTGAAATATCAGAGGCCTGGTCTCCTATTCTTTCCATGTCTGTAATCATCTTTAGGGCTGAAGATATTAGCCTTAGATCAGATGCCACAGGTTGCTGTTGTAAAAGGAGTTTTAGACATCTTCTTTCTATACTTTTCTCGATATCATTTACCTCTTTATCACCTTCTACAACTCTCCTTGCAAGGTCAACATTTTGGTGAATCAATGCAGTTACTGCAGACTCAATAGAGCTTTCAATAATATTACCCATCTCAATAAGTTCCTCATTTAATAAATCCAATTCCTTATCAAACCTATTTCTCATATATATCATTCCTTTATAAAAATTTTAACCAAATCTTCCTGTGATATAATCTTCTGTACGCTGATCTCTTGGTTTAGAAAATATATCGTCAGTATTTCCATATTCTATAATTTCTCCTGTTAAAAAGAATGCGGTTTTATCTGATACTCTTGTGGCTTGTTGCATATTATGAGTTACCATGACTATGGTATAATCCTTTTTCAATTCCACAACTAAGTCTTCAATCTTTGAAGTTGAAATAGGATCTAAGGCGCTGGTTGGTTCATCTAAGAGTATTACTTCTGGGTTCACAGCCAAGGCTCTAGCAATACAAATTCTTTGCTGTTGACCTCCAGATAATGCGAGAGCATTTTTCTTTAGTCTATCCTTAACTTCGTCCCATATAGCACCACCACGAAGACTTTTCTCCACGATTTCATCTAGTTTATCTTTGGATTTTATACCATGAGTACGAGGTCCAAAGGCAATATTATCATAGATGCTCATAGGGAATGGATTTGGCTTTTGAAAGACCATACCTACACGCTTTCTTAAAAGATTTACATCAATATTATTACCATTGTTTTTATTATATATATCTTTTCCATCTAAGAGTACTTTTCCAGTTATTTTACAACCCTCAACTAAATCATTCATACGATTTAGTGTCTTTAAGAATGTTGATTTACCACAGCCTGAGGGTCCAATAAAAGCAGTGATCACATTTTCTTCTATATTTATATTTATATTTTTAAGGGCTTGAAAGCTTCCATAATATAAATCTAAGTTTTCTACTATAAATTTAGCCATTTAAATCTCCCTTCGACAATTTATTAGCTACCATAGACGATAATCCATTAATTCCTATAACAACTATTAAAAGTATTACTGCAGTTGCATATGCTTGGTTAGTATATAACCCTTCACTGGAAAGGGAATACATGTGAATCGCCAATGTTCTACCTGATGAAAATAAGTTCTTTGGTATTTGTGGAACTGTACCTGCTGTATATATAAGTGCTGCAGTTTCTCCTACAATTCTGCCTATTGCAAGAATAATCCCAGCAAATATTCCAGGCATTGCTGTAGGGAATACTATTTTAAATATTGTCCTAAGTTTTCCAGCGCCTAGAGCAAAACTGGCTTCACGAAGCGAATCTGGCACTGACATTAGGGCTTCCTCAGTTGCCCGCATTATAAGGGGAAGAATCATAATGGAAAGAGTAAAAGCTCCAGCAATTATTGAAAAACTCCAACCTAATGCAGTTACGAAAAACAGAAGTCCAAACAATCCATATACTATAGAAGGAATCCCAGAAAGAGTTTCAGCTGTGATTCTAATTATCTCAACCAATTTATTACCACTCTTTGCATATTCAACAAGATAAAAACCTGTGAATATGCCTATAGGTGCAGAGATAAGTAAAGATAAAAATGTCATCATCAATGTGGTTATAATAGCTGGAAACAAAGAAACATTTTCTGTATTATATTCTAAAGCAAATAGAGAGGGTTTTATATAAGGAATTCCTCTAATTAGAATATACCCAATAATTATAAATAATATGGAAAAAGTTGCAATAGTTGCAAACAAAACAAGTCCTTTGATTAATATACTCAGGGTCTTCATTATATCACTTTCCTTTTTAATACTGAAAATAGTAAATTAATTAGTAGTATAAATACGAATAGTACAACACCAGTGGCAATCAATGCTTCTCTATGCAAATCTGCTGCATAGCCCATTTCAATTACAATATTGGCAGTTAGAGTACGAATGCCCTTTAATATACCATTTGGCATACGAGCTTGATTTCCCGCTACCATGACTACCGCCATGGTTTCACCTATGGCTCTACCAATACCAAGGACTACAGAAGATAGGATGCCTGATTTTGCTGCTGGTATCATTGCAAAGACCACTGAATACTCATGGGTTGCACCTAGAGCTACGGCTCCTTCATAATAAGATTCAGGGACTGCTCTAATTGCAGCTTCAGAAAGCCCTATTATTGTTGGCAATATCATTATCCCAAGAAGTATTGATGCTGTTAATATACTATTACCAGTCCCACCAAATAATTTGCTTGTAACTGGTACTAATACAACAAGGCCAAAAAATCCATATATAATGGAAGGAATACCAGCCATTAAATTCACTGCAGGTTTTAAAAATTTATAAAGCCTCTTAGGGCAAAACCTTGAGAGGTAGATAGCTGTTAGAATCCCAATTGGTACACCCAGGACTATTGCCCCAGCTGTTACATAGATACTTCCTATAATCATAGGAAATATACCAAAGGAAGGTGGTATATTAGAAGGAGACCAGTCTTTGCCAAGTAAAAAATCAAATATTCCTATTTTCCCAATGGCAGGTATCCCATTTACAAACATAAAATAACATATTAATATTACTGATATTATAGAAGCACAAGCGGAGATAAAGAATATTATCTCCATTAGTCTCTCAAAGAATTTAGATTTCATTTTATCACCCTTTATTTTATGCCTTATTTTATGTCGCTCCATTTAATCATATCTCCAACAAATATGGATTTAACATTTTCTATAGTTAAGTCATTTATAGAATTCCCTATATGAGTAATTACTGCAATACCATCTAATGCTATAGCAATATCTTTAAGTTCAGTTTTTTCACTATCTTTCAAAGCTCTTGAAGCCATTCCTATATCTGCAGTTCCATCAATAGCAGCTTGCATACCTGCTGATGAGTCAGATTGTTGTACTTCTATTACAGCCTCTGTATTGATTGCAAGATAAGCTTCTCTAAGTTTTTCCATAACTGGTGTAACAGATGAAGAACCAGCTACTACAATTTTACCACTTGGTTTAGATCCACTATATGGTGATGCATTGTCATCTATTGCAATATAACTTTTTGCTACAACTTCTTGACCTTCTTTACTCATTATAAAATCCATAAAATCTTGTGCTACAGCGGATACTTCACCTTTTGTGGCTATATTAAAAGGTCTAGCTATTTTATAACTTCCATTTTTAATGTTTTCCGTTGTAGCTGCTATACCATCAATATTTAAAGCTTTTACTGTATCATTAAGTGAACCAGTTGATACATAACCTATTGCATATTCATTTCCAGCAACTGTTGTAAGGATCGTATCTGTTTTCATTTGAGTGATAGCTTCTTTTGTTGTTCTATCAGTTTTATTACCAGATGAATCCTTTTCTTCTATTCCAGTTAGTTCTACAAAAGCACCTCTTGTACCAGAACCTTCTTCTCTAGTAACTACTACAATATCTTTAGATGTATCAAAATCTTTTGTATCTACTTTATCCTCTTCCTTTGGAGCACATCCTACTAAAAGAGATGCTGCTAAAACAAGTGATAACACTAAAATAAATATTTTTTTCATGTTTAAATCCTCCCTTTAATCTTTAATTTCATATTTTCATACTTAGTATATCCAAGCAATGTTAAATCTATTGAGATGGTAATGTAAAATCTATGTAAAATATTTTAACAATTTTTTTATGTATATTGGGTTGTAAAAAAATAATAATTTGATGGATTTGCTAAAACTTTATATAATGTACATAAGTAACATAAAGGGCAAGAAATTTAATTTTGATTTCTATACCCATTTAAAAGTGTAATCTATCGTATTATATAATGAGGGGGTGTTTGGGTGACTAAACTTCTCAATATCTTTAATTGGAAAAAGACTTTAGAAGAACGGGTAAAAGACATACAAGAAGGTGACGAGGATGATAAAAACAATCTTATACAGGAGTATATTCCATTTATAAAAAAGGTACTTGTGAATCAATTAGGGTCATATATAGAAGTAGAAAATGATGACTATTTTAGCATTGGACTTATTGCATTTAATGAGGCAATAGAAAAGTATGATGAAGAAAGAGGTAATTTTTTAACTTTTGCTTCCGTGGTGATAAAAAGCCGATTAATAGATCAGCTTAGAAAAGAATCTAGAAGGTCAAAGGAAGTTTTTATGAGCCAACTTCAAAGAGAAGATGATGAGGACTATTACACAAATGATGTAATGGCGGTAGAAGGCTTTGAGGCAGGAATAGAGACTAAGCTAGATTTTGCATCTTTAGTACACAGTATGAAAGACTTTGGTGTTTCACTTGATGATTTAATCAATGAATCTCCCAAGCACCAAGATACTAGACAGACAGCTATTAAAATAGGAAAGCATGTCTTTGAAAATAGAAGGCTTTGTGATAGATTTCTAAACACAGGAAATCTTCCTACAAATGAGATAATACGAGACTTAAATGTGTCTAGAAAAGCAGTCCAAAGAAGTAGAAAATTCATTATAGCAATTATATTGATTTTGAATAGTAATCTGGACACATTAAAGGGTTATATTTCTAGCAATGAAGGGGGTAATTAGATGGTTTATCGAGGTAATATCGTAGAAGTTTGTAGTGATAGTATAGTTGTAATCACTGAAGAATGTACATTTAAAAGAATTAAAAAGAGTGTTGGCTTGGAAGAAGGTATGGAAGTATATTTTGAAGAGAGAGATATTATAAGAAAATCAAATACAAGTATTAAAAGTATTAAAAGTATTAAAAGTATTTCAAAGATAGCGGCTATAATTTTGCTAGTAATTACTTCCATTTATGGCATACAAGTTTGGGACATAAATTATAGGGCAGTTGCTATAGTATCAATTGATATAAATCCAAGTGTAGAAATAAAGGTTAATAAAAATCATCGTGTAATAAATGCAACGGCTCTTAATGAGGATGCTTTAAATCTACCGCTTAAAAAATTAAAGGGTCAGGTATTAGCTAATGCATTAGATGAACTTGTACAAACAGCAAAGACAGAAGGCTATATTAAGGAAAATGAAGAAAATTATATACTATTAGGTGTTGTAGGGCTAAGCAACAATGAAAAAGATACTGAAGCTTTAGAACACTTATTAGTGGAAGGAAAAGAAAAGATAGAAAATGTATCTAGTGAAGATGTTCAATATATTGAAGTTGTTACGGTAGAATCAAATAAAGAGACATTGAAAAAAGCAAGAAAAGAACATATTTCAGTAGGTAGGATGGAAGTCTATGAAAATAATAAAGATAATAATAAGGATGGGCAAAGTAGTAAAGAAGAAATAAAGGAGCTAAAGGAAGAAAAGGTAAAGGAACTTATAGAGAAGATTGGTAAAGAACATCCAGTATTTGAAGAGCATCCTGGAAATAACAATAATTCTGACAAGGATAAAAAGAAGGTTAAGGATGAAAAAATTAAAGAAGAAAAGGTAGAGAAAGAGGAGAAAGAAGAAAAAGAAGAAGGGATAGGACAGAACAAAGACAAGGATAATAATGGCAAGAAAGACAATAACAATAATAAAGATAAAAACAAAGACAAAGATATAAACAATGAAAAAGATAAAGACAAGGATAAAGATAGTAAAGATGATAAAGATAATAAAGACAGTAAGGACAAAGACAAAGATAGTAAAAATAATAAAGATGAAATAAAGAACAAAAAAAGTCATCCTGTATTTGAGGAACACCCAGGGAATAGCAAATCTAATAACCCCTCGAAACAATATAAAGAAAAGATTAAAGATAAAAAAGATGATTAAATAAAAAAAAATTTTTAATTTCTCATATGTACCCCTAAAAAATTTAAGTAGCCGTAATAATATAATAATAAAAATAATAGGAGGTATATAAGATGAAAAAATATTTAACCAGTTTAGCGACTTTGTTTTTAGTGATTCTATTGACAAGTTCTTATGCAAGTGCATTTACTCCACCAGGATTAGCTAAAAAGGGTGGTTTGCCACCTGGAATCCAAAAGAAGTTTATCCAACAAGAAAAAGATAAAAAAGAGTATAATACAACTATAAAGGATATAAATTTAGAACAAAGAAGAGTAGTTATAGAAGATGGGACAGCAATACTTGTGCTCCTTGTTTCTGATGAAGCAAAAATAGAGTTGAATAAAAAATCAGCTAAGCTTGAAGACATTATGAAAAATGATGATGTTTTTATGAAACTAGACAAAAATAATACTATTACAGAGCTTAAGGCTACAAGAGAAAGTGAAACCGTATACACTGTGGAAGGAAGACTTTCATTAGTTGATAAAAAAGAAAATAAAATATATATTTATGAGAACAATAAATTAGATAGTTATAAATTAAGATCTGATGTTACTGTACGCATTAATGGTGAGAAAAGTAGTATTAGTGGTTTAACTACTGGTATGGAGTTAAAGTTAACTATAGAAGGGGATAGGGTAAAATTAATTGAGGCAAGTAAAGATGTACAAACAAAAATAATTGGAACTATAATAGCAATTGATTATAATCGTATGGAGTTTGTACTTCAGGAAGGTACAAAGGTAACTCTATATAAAGCTCAAAGCAATACACCTATAAAAATAGATGGTGAGATAAAGACTTTTTCAAATCTATTAGTTGGTATGACTTTAGAAGCTTATGTAAAAGATCAAAATATAATTAGTATAGAGGCCAAATCATTATCTATAGAAAACCAAAAAGGTGTTGTTAAAGCTATTAATATAGATAAAAATGAAATAGTCTTAACACAAGGTAATAAGGAAACTTTATTTAAAATAAATAAGAATGTAATTGTAAAAATTAACGGAGTTCAAAAAACTTTAAAAGATATTGCAGTTAATATGGATGTGCAGTTAACTATCCAAAGTGGAGAAGTTATTGAAATTACCATTAATCAATTAATTCAGTCTTTTGAAGGTAGAATTATAGCAAAAGATGTTGGGAATAAGCCAACTGTCACAATTCAAGTAGGAAATGAAATTAAAGTATTTTCTGTTAGAAAAGATTTAAATATTATTGAAATTGAAGTAGGTAAAGAAGTTATTATTCATGTGAAGGATAGTGAAGTTATAGCTATTGTAGCAAAATAATGATAGGTATAAAATAATTAAGTTAAAGTAGGTAAGGCAATTTGCTTTGCCTACTTTACTTTTTTAATGATTGTTTGTAATAATGTGATATAATTAAAATGTTGTATTAAGGAGATAATGAGTAAATAGATATATTGAATTAGAGGTAAGTCCTTGCAATATTAAGCTACTATTCAACGAGGAGATAAAAATATGAACTATAAAGATATAAAGGAATTAAGTCTAGAAGATAAGCAAAATCATTTCAATAATATATATGGTCATAAATTAAAGTATGTAGGAAATAAATACCATATAGTGGAGAGGATCTTAAGTTTAAATAAGAACTCTAAGCCTAATCCAGAAAAACTTGCAGTAATTGATGGGATATTTTCTCTTAACCTTGCAAAAAAATATAAAATAGGAGTAAAATATCTGATTATATGTCTAGAGAAGATTCATTCCATAGAGGCACAGGAGCTCATAGACAATTTTGTAAAGTTGGCAGAGGAGTCCATAGTAGTTTCAGAAAAGGTATTTAATGTAATAGCAGAAAAAGAAAACTCCCATGGAATAATGGCAGTAGTATATCTTCCTCCAAAGAAATTTGAAGAAATACATATTGAGAAAAATTCAGTGGTACTGATATTAGATGGACTGGAGATACCTGGCAATGTAGGGACTATACTTAGGTCAGCAGATGCTACAGGAGTTGACTGTGTAATAGTAAATAATAGAAAGACTAGATTAAATCATCCAAAACTAATGCGAAGTAGTTTAGGTTCTGTATTTAAGGTGCCAGTAGTTGAAGCGGAGAATTTTTCTGAACTGGAAACATGGCTAAAGAAAAATAAATATCAAGTAATCATAACTGATACAGATGCATCCTCAAACTATTATGATTTAGAATATAATGGAAGGATTGCAATAGTAATGGGTAGTGAAAAGTATGGAGTATCAGAAGATTTTTATAAATTGAATTATCAAGGAGTAGGTATCCCTATGCTGGGAGATATGGATTCTTTAAATGTTGGAGTAGCTGCTACTATAATCATGTATGAAGCAGCATTAAAGAATAAAGGATATATTAAAAGATAAAAAAATCCAAACTTAAAAGAATATGTCCTTTTAAGTTTGGGTTTCTTTTAATATAATAAACTTAGCTAATGCTTCCGGTGTCAAGGGCTCTTGATTTTTTAAGAGCTCCTAATATGACATAAGATATAAAAGCATCTGCTCCATGGTGAAGAATAGTACCAACTCCTGTGACAATTAGAAGTTTGTATACATCAAAGCCTATAAAAGGTATAACTACAATAGCTTCAAGGAGTCCATGGATAGGAGCTGTAATAAGAGAAACTTTACCAAAAGACATTCCTTTTTTAATAAGTTTTGCACCTATAATTCCAATAAATACATGCATAAATGCTCTTAATCCAACAACTGGTCCAAGGTTAAGAAAAAATCCTAAGGCTGAACCAAGTCCTACCATAATAGCAACCTCAGGTCCTAATAACATAGAGATAAACATAGGCACATGAGAGCCAAGAGTAGCAGAAAAAGGTGGAACTATAACTTTAAAAAACACTACAAAAGGAATAAGAATTGCTAATGCTGTAAGTAAAGCAGATAATGTTAATTTCTTTACATTCAAGATAATACCTCCTTATGATATAATGTTAATAATATTATAATAGATGTATATACACCTGTCAAGACAGAGAAATATTTAAATTATTTCTTGCATACTCTGTCCATAAATGGTATAATACTTTGGTAAATCCTTGCTCTATCTTTAGGATAGGGCCGATAGTCCATAGGGAGGTGAAATATATGAGAAAATATGAAGCGATGATTATCTTTTTTCCATCTGAAGAAGAGAAAAGAGTTCAAGTACTTGAGAGATTCAAAGGAATAATTGAAGCTGAAGGAAGCATTACAAGTACTGATGAGTGGGGAATAAGAAAGTTAGCATATCTAATTGATGATATTGGTGAAGGGTATTATGTACTTATCAACTTTGAAGGCACACCAGAAGTAATCAAAGAGTTAGATAGAGTTGCTAGAATATCAGACAGCATTATGAGACACATGATCATTAGAGAAGACGAATAATCTAAGGGTAGGTGAGAATATTGAATAATGTTGTATTAATAGGAAGGCTAACAAGAGATCCGGAGTTAAGATATATACCTGTATCTGGCACTGCAGTAGCTAGATTTAGCATAGCAGTAGACAAAGGGCTTTCTAAAGAAAAAAAACAAGAAATGGAATCTAAAAATCAGCCAACAGCGGACTTTATTAACATAGTTGTATGGGGCAAAATGGGTGAGAATTGTGCTAACTATCTTGCAAAGGGTAGACTAGTAGCTATTCAAGGAAGGATTCAAAGTGGCTCATATGAAAAAGATGGTGTCAAAAGATATACCATGGATGTTGTAGCCTCTAATGTTGAATTCTTAGAATGGGGAGATTCAAATAAATCCCAAGGATTTAATGAGCCTAGTTCAGACTTTGGCGGTATAGAAGGTTTCCATCCTACTGATAATGATGACATTCCATTCTAGAAGGAGGTAAGAAGATGCAAAGAAGATTTAAACCTAGAAAAAAAATCTGTAGTTTTTGTGCAGATAAATCAAAGGGTATTGACTATAAAGAAATAAACAAACTTAAAAAATATATAACTGAAAGAGGAAAAATTCTTCCTAGAAGAATCTCTGGAAATTGCTCAAAGCACCAAAGAGAGCTAACTATAGCTATAAAAAGATCAAGACAAGTAGCATTATTGCCATATAGTGCAGAATAAGAGAGGATATCCTCTCTTTTTTATTTGACTTATGTTCCTTTAATTTGTATTATTTTAGTAAGGTTAAAATAAAAATTAAGGATGGGGTATTGTATGGAGAATAAAGACATAGATATTATAAAGAATATGAGAACGGTAGAATGGTTAAAGGCTCAACTACTCAGCACTGTTGGAAATCTATATACTACTTTAGCTAATGGAGAAGAGAATACAATGGAGAACATTGAGGACATTATCTCTAATCTCGTATTAGAATCTTTGTTATTAGGTAAAAGATTAGGGCTGAGTTTTGAAAGCATAAAATCAGCACTAAGAGATAATATTAAGATAAATCTTATAGAAGAACATAAAATTGAGAGATGGTATGGAGACTTAAGTTTGTTATTGGAGTTTATTGATCAAGATAAAGATTAGAGGTGAAATTATTGGAGAATAATGATAAGATAAAGAAAAGCATAATTGAGAGTATAATTGTAATAGCTATTATGGCTATATATATAGTATTTGGAATCCACTATCTATCATTGTTGATACTAATTATCCCATTACCCTTTATAGTTTTAGGAGTGAGGAATGGTATATATAGTAATATTATATCTATTATATCAACATTTATAATAGTAAATATTCTTCTTGGAATTCCATCAGGATTGTCATTAATGATATTATTTGCACCCCTGAGCATTGGGATAAATTACTGTATTATAAAAAGAAAAACTAATATGGAAACAATAATAGCTTCTACAATGTTGTTTTTTGTATCTTTTATTCTGCTTTCATTTTTTGAAGGGAGTATATCTAATTTAGACATTGGAAAACAAGTTGAACAGATTTTTACCCAGTATTTAAACATACAAGTAGATATGCTTAAGGAAATGGGAAAGACAAATCATGAAATACTTAAGACCACAGATTTGCTAGAAAGTACATATAAGATGTTGGTAGTTCTTATACCTTCTTTTGTAGGGATATTTTCCTTAGGAGTAAGTTATATCAATCTATTATTATCCTCTAAGATATTACGAAAGATGGGATATGGAACTATTAATACTCAACGATTTTCAAGATTTAAACTTCCTAACAATATTATCCTAGGTATTGGAATTATGATTTTAACTACATTTGTATTTAAAAAACTGGAGATACAATACCATGAAGCACTTCTTAGCAATATAGTCTTTTTAGCTAGTTTTGTATTTTTTATGCAAGGATTATCGGTTTTAGATTATCTATGTATTAAAGTCAAGACTCCATTGGTATTTAGAATTATTCTTCTGTCAATGAATATAATATTTGTTCCTATGGGAGGACTTATATCCTTCCTTGGTATATTGGATTCAGTATTTGATTTGAGAAAAATAAGAAAGAAAAAATCCTTATAGGAGGATTATTATGAAAAAGAAATTAGAATTTAAGTGGGAGGACAGTTATGTCTACCTTATTGTAATTGGGGTATTAAATATAATTATGGCATTTCATCAGCCTTTATTATCCTTTATAGGATTTATTCTATTAGGTTATTTAATATTTCATAATATAAAATCAAATATTAGAAAAAGACGAGAGCTAGTAAAATTTGTTGAGGGATTGTCCAATGAATTTGATTCAGCAACAAAACATGCAATATTTAACATGCCATTTCCATTAGTTATGTTAGATGAAGATATGGCAATTAGTTGGTATAATACACCTTTTTTAAAGATGATGAATGAGAGAGAAATATTAAATGAAAAAATAGTTGATTTAATACCAGGCATATCTTTAGAAGGAGTATTTAAAGAAGATGACATGTCGCCAATTAATGTAAAGTTTGAAGAAAGAAACTATAAGGTATTTCCAAACCTAGTAGATACAAAGAAAACTAATAGTAATAATAGCATGATTGTAATGCTTTATTGGGTTGATAACACAAACTTTGTTATGCTAGATCAAAAATACAATAAAGAGAAATTAGTCATAGCACTTGCCTTTGTGGATAATTATGATGATGTTAGGAGCGGTACTCCAGAGGTAAATAGACCACTAGTAATGGCAGAAATTGATAAGAACATTAATGAGTACTTTTCCAGATATAATGGTATTGTAAGAAAATATGAAAATGATAAATATTTTATTATTATGGAAAATAGTGTATTGAAAGATATAGAAAGTAAAAAGTTTGATATCTTAGATCAAATGAGGGAGTTAGAAGTAGGAAATACCATACCAATTACATTGAGTATGGGAGTTGGATCAGGTGGAAACAATCCTTTTGAATCCTATGAAAAGGCAAGAGCTGCCATAGATATTGCATTAGGTAGAGGTGGAGATCAAGCTGTAGTACAAGTTGGTAATATACTTAACTTCTACGGTGGTAAATCAAAAGCTATGGAAAAGAGAAATAAGGTAAAGGCTAGAGTCATTGGATATGCTTTAAGACAGCTTATAGATCAAGCAGATAGAGTATTTGTTATGGGGCATAAAAATCCCGATATGGACTCCTTTGGTGCAGGGATAGGAGTACTTAGGGCAATAAAAGATAGAGATAAGGCAGGATATTTGATATTAAGTGGAGAAAATCCATCTATTAAAAATATTTTTGAAAAGTTGAGGCAAGAACAACCTGAGCTTCTAGAACAGATTATAACTCCAGAAGAAGCATTGGAGTTAGCTGGAGAGAGTTCTCTTATGGTAGTAGTAGATAACCATAAGCCTAGCTTTACTGAGGTGCCAGAGCTTTTAGATATAATACCTAAGGTGGTATTAATAGACCATCATAGAAGAGGAGTAGAATTTATAAAGGATCCAATCCTTACCTATTTAGAGCCATATGCTTCTTCTACCTGTGAATTGGTTACAGAAGTATTATCCTATATGAGCGATAAAATTAATCTTACTAAATTTGAAGCAGAGGCCTTGATGTCAGGAATTACTGTAGATACTAAGAATTTTAGCTTTCAAACAGGAGTTAGGACATTTGAAGCAGCTTCTATACTTAAACGAGCCGGTGCTGATACAACAGTAGTTAGACAGTTATTTAGAGATGATTTTAATACTTTTATTCATAAGGCAGAAGTAATAAAGTCAGCTAGGATAATTTTTGATATAATAGCAATAGGTAGACTTGAAGCTCAGATGGAAGATTCTCTTTTAATTGCAGCTCAGGCTGCCAATGATTTGTTAGATATAAATGGTGTTGAGGCATCCTTTGTAATGACTTATGTAAACAATAAGCTTCACATAAGTGGCAGATCATTAGGAAATGTTAGCGTGCAGTTAATCTTGGAGAAACTTGGAGGTGGGGGGCATTTAACATCTGCAGGCACTCAACTAGATCATATAACCATGGATGAGGCAGAGGTCTTACTAACAGAAACTATAGATAAATACTTAGAGGAAGGTGAAATAGAATGAAAGTAATATTATTAAAAGAAATAAAAGGATTAGGTAAAGAAGGAGACTTAGTAAATGCAAAGGATGGATATGCTAGAAACTTCTTATTTCCAAAGGGTGATGCTATAGAGGCAACACCAGGTAATCTAAAGAAGTGGAAGGAAAACAAAGAAAAAGAAGCAGAAAGAAAAGAGAATGAACATAAAGAAGCTTTAGCCCTAAAGACTAAGATAGAAAATATTAATGTAGTAATTCAAGGGAAATCTGGAGAAGGTGGAAGACTTTTTGGTTCTATTACTTCCAAGGATATAGCTGACGCTCTAAAATCACAACATAAAATTGATATAGATAGAAGAAAAATTGAACTAAAGGATAACATTAAATCTCTTGGAACCACATCCGTAGATGTAAAGGTATATCCAGAGGTAACTGCAAAGTTAAGTGTTAATGTAAAAGAACAATAATGAGGTGGTTCAAATAGAAAATCAATTAATTGGACGTATTCCTCCCCATAGTTTGGAGGCAGAGCAATCTGTCCTTGGAGCTATGATATTGGACAAGGAAGCTATAAATACAGCGGTAGAGATAATAAGGGCAGATGATTTCTACAAAGAAGCAAATAAGGAAATATATGAAGCTATATTAATATTATTTAATAAAAATGAACCAGTAGACCTGATTACCTTATCAGAAGAGCTTAAGAGAAGAGGGACATTGGAGAACACTGGTGGAGTTACTTACTTAGCAAATCTTTCATCTGGAATTGCTACAACTGCCAATGTAAAATACTATTGTAAGATTGTAGAAGAAAAATCTACTCTTAGGAGATTAATTAAATCCTGTGATGAAGTAACTGCCAGATCTTATGAAAATGCTGATGAAGTAAGTTCAATAATAGAACAAGCAGAGAAATCCATTTTTGATATTACTCAGGGAAGACATAGGGAAGGCTTTTCCCCATTGTCTGAAGTTCTATTGGATAGTTTTTCCCAGATTGAGGCTAGAGCTGCCAGTGGAGGAGGATTAACAGGTCTTACTACAGGATTTATTGATTTAGATAGTAAATTGTCTGGTTTACAAAAGTCAGATTTAGTACTATTGGCTGCTAGACCATCCATGGGTAAAACTGCAATTTCTGTAAATATAGTAACTAATGCTGCATTGAAAGGTGATGCAAAAGTAGCTATATTTTCTTTAGAGATGTCTAAGGAACAATTAGTACAAAGAATGATATCTGCCACCGCCCATGTGGATCTTCAAAAGATAATATCAGGTAGGCTAGACGAGAATGAATGGATGCAGGTAATTAATTCCATGGCCCCCTTGTCTCAGGCTAATATATATATAGATGATACAGCGGGTATTTCATTAATGGAAATGAAGGCAAAATGTAGAAGGCTTAAGATAGAAAAGGGTCTTGATCTTGTAATGATAGACTATTTGCAGTTAATGCAATTAGATGGGCGTCAAGAGAGTAGGCAACAGGAGATTTCAGCCATATCTAGGGGCTTAAAGGCTTTAGCTAAGGAGATGGAATGCCCTGTAATAGCTTTATCACAGCTTAGCCGGGCACCAGAGCTTAGATCTGACCATAGACCTATATTATCAGACTTAAGGGAATCTGGAGCCATAGAACAGGATGCAGACGTGGTATTGTTCCTATATAGAGATGATTATTATCACGAGGATTCTGAAAAGAAAAACATAGGAGAAGTAATTATTGCAAAACATAGAAATGGTCCAACGGGCAGTATTGAACTTGTATTTAAGAAGGAATTTACGAAGTTTGTTAATTTAGTTAGGGAATAATAAAGCGGTGTATAGTGAATAGATATTAGATCCTTCACTGTGTTCAGGATGACAGATATTTTCCTGCCTGAGCATAGGGGATGGATCTATAATTTTATAGAGAAGGTGACGGATTTGGAGATAAAGGGGAAAAGAATAACTATCAGGCCTTTGAAGGTAGATGATGTATATCTTATGAGAAAATGGGGATTCCATGAGAATCCACTTTTAGAAGACTATAATTTTCCAAAATTAAGTGATAAAGATATTAAGATGTGGTATAGGGTAAAAACAAATAGATTTGTAAACAAATATTATGGTATAAGAAATGAAAGTGATGAATTGATAGGGTATATGGGGATTAAAAATATTAAGAGAATTACTAAAGAATCTACACTAGGTCTAGTATTGGATCCAAATCAAGTGGATAAAGGATATGGAACCGAGATTCTAGAAACATTCTTACAATACTATTTTAGTAAAATGAAAATGAGAAAAATGATATTAGAAGTGGCAGAATTCAATAAACGAGCCTATAGATTATATGAAAAAATAGGTTTTAAGCCCATAGGATATTATCTAGATGAATTTTTTGATTCAGGATTAGATTTAACAAATCCCTATTATATAATAGAAAAATCTTCTTTTGTAATAAAGGGAGAAAAGATATATAATTATATTTACAAAATGACCTTAGATAGGAAAAGATTTTTTAAATTAAGGCAATAATATATAAATAACCTAGGAGTTGATAATATGAGCTTCACCCTTGAAACTACAGATATGGATTTAGGAGATACTCCTATAGAAAATATATTTATTAATGATTATATGCCTATGGCAAATGGAACCTATGTTAAAGTGTATTTATTAGGATATAAATATGCCCATGATAAAGATGGAAAAATTGATGTAACAAATCAAACCATAGCAAAGTATTTAGAAATACCTTTAGATGATGTACTTAGAGCTTGGGACTTTTGGGCAAGTAAGGGTATCGTAGAGAAGACTATTGGAGAAGAAGATAATAAATATAACTATAAAGTAAAATTTTTAAGCTTAAAGCAGCTTTATATAAAAAATAATCTTAGTCTATTTAGTACAAAGGAAGAAACTGCAAAAAAACCTAAGTCAATTACACCTCAGGATTTAATAGATGCAAATCAAATACCTTTAATTAATAAAATGTTTAATCAGATAGATTACATAATGAGAAGACAGACTGTCACTACAGAAAAACAGAAGATTTTATCTTGGATAGAGAATTATAACATGAATCCAGATGTAATAGAAAAAGCCTTTTTTTATGGAGTAGAAAGAAAAGGTCAAAGAAATGTTAATTATGTAGAAGGAATCATTAGAAATTGGTATGATAAGGGACTTACGAATATGGATGCAATTATAGAACATTTTAAAACACAGGATGAAAAGTTCTATAGATACCAAAAAGTAATGAAATCTTTAGGTCTAGATAATAGAACTATTACACAGGGAGAAATGAAAGTAATAGATAAATGGTTCGAAGAGTATAAATTTACTATGGAAATGGTCTTAAAGGGTTGTGAATCTTCAGCTAAGGTTTCAAATCCTACGGTTAATTATATAGATGGAGTCCTAAAATCATGGCATAAAAAAGAAATAGTAACCATAAATGATATTGAGGAAAAGGACAAACCAAAGGAGAAGAAAGAATATAAGGTGGCAAGACCTACTGACAAAAAATCCGCTCCACTAAAGACTAGATTCCACAATTTTGAGCAAAGATCAGATGGATATACTGCTGAGGAATTGGAAAATATTGCAAGAAGGAAAAGAGAGGCCTATAGTAAAAAGGCAAAAGGAGAAGCATAATCATGTATAGAACTATACTAAAAGAATTAACAAATGAATATGAGAGAAAAAGAGATAGGCAATTATATGACCAAAGGATGAGAAAAGAAAAGGTCTATAAAAAGATACCTGCGATTAAGAGAATAGATGAAGAAATATTTAAAGCAGGTATATCTATGACTAAATATATAATAGGTAACCCTGATACCTATAAAGAATCTGCAGAAGAGGCTAAGAAAACAATTGAAAAATTGAAGATGGAAAAAGCTTATCTAATGACAGAATCCAATATTCCAGCAGATTATATGGATATCAATTATGATTGCACTAATTGTAAGGATACAGGATATCTAGAAAGTGGACAACAATGTAATTGCCTAAAGCAGGCCTTAGTCTCCCGTGCATATAAGATGTCTAATTTAGATAATGTTTTAGCAAAAGAGAATTTTAAAAACTTCAATATAAATATATTTAAAGATGAGGTCTTTGGAAACGAATCAGTGACACCAAAGGAAAATATGGTTGATATAGTAGGTATAGCAGAAGGTTTTATTAGCAATTTTAATGAAAATAATGGAGATAATTTATTATTCTATGGCACCACAGGTCTAGGAAAAACTTATCTGTGTAATTGCATTGCCAAATCCCTATTGGATAAGAATAAGATAGTAATATATCAAACGGCTTTTACAATACTTGAAATAATTGAAAAACATAGATTTGGTAGGGGAAGCAAGGAATTTAATGATTATCAATATAATTTATTGTTTGAAGCTGATTTACTTATTATAGATGATTTAGGCACAGAAGTAGCAAATACATTTACCAATGCAGAGATATTCAACATTGTAAATACCAGAATAATAGCAGGTAAAAAGACGATAATATCAAGTAATTTAACACCAAAGGAAATATCAGAAACATATACAGACAGAGTATTCTCAAGGATATTAGATAAATTTGTTCCATTAAAGTTTTATGGACATGATTTGAGATGGGAGTAGTTATTAACTATTTTTATGAGGGGTGATTAAATGGATGCTAATGAGAGGCGAGAAATGATACTTTCTATTCTAAAGGGTTCAGAGGGGCCTATCAAAGGAACAGATCTATCTGAACAACTAGAAGTAAGTAGACAGGTAATAGTTCAAGATGTTGCAATACTTAGAGCTAGGGGAGAGGATATATTAGCTACCCCACAGGGATATTTAATACCTCAATACTATGGAAAGAAGAAGATAATTAAAACTATCGCTTGTATACACAAAAACAATGATGAAATAGAGGATGAATTAAGTACAATAGTAGATTTAGGAGGAAAGGTATTAGATGTAGTAGTAGAGCACCCATTATACGGAGAAATAAAATCACAATTACAAATAGGCTCAAGGCATGACTTGAGGGAGTTTATGGATAATTTAAATAAGACTAAAGCAGAACCTTTATCTTCACTGACTGGGGGAATTCATATTCATACAATAGAGGTAGAAGATGAAAATATGATAAATAGAATAAGGGATGTACTTTCTAAAAAAAATTATTTAATAAAAGAGGATTAACATATTACATTTAACAAAAGATGTGACTGCTGTATGTACATTAAGCAAAGGGGTGTTTAAAATAGCAAAGTCAAAAGGTGGTATAAGGGATTATATTGTTAAAGTACTAAATGGAATGGCATGGGGGCTTTTTTCATCTTTACTTATTGGACTTATAATTAAACAAATAGGGGAGTTGTTTAATATTGGGCAGCTCATCACCTTTGGATCCATGGCACAAAAGCTAATGGGACCAGCAATAGGGGCTGGAGTTGGATATTCTGTTGGAGCGCCTCCCTTGGGTATATTTGCATCAGTAGTAGTTGGAACAATAGGTGCAGGTAGTATTACCTTTGATGGAGCTACAGCCATAATAAATACTGGGGAACCTGTAGGTGCCTTTATTGCAGCACTTGTAGGAGCGGAAATTTCAAAGCTAATTAGTGGAAAAACTAAAGTAGACATAGTTCTAGTACCACTAGTTACAATTATTGCAGGAGGCTATGTAGGCCAATATATTGCACCATATATGACTGTTGTAATGAATTTCTTTGGTAATATAATAAATACAGCAACAGTAATGCATCCAATACCTATGGGAATAATAGTATCTGTAGTTATGGGGATAGTATTGACCCTTCCAATAAGTTCTGCAGCTTTGGCAATATCCCTTGGCTTATCAGGTCTTGCAGCAGGTGCAAGTACTGTTGGATGTGCAGCAAATATGATTGGATTTGCAGTAGCTTCTTATAGAGAGAATGGATTTGGTGGACTTATTGCACAAGGATTAGGCACATCTATGCTTCAGGTTGGAAATATAGTAAAAAATCCTTTGATTTGGATGCCAGCCATAGTTTCTTCTGCTATATTAGGTCCTATATCTACCTTTGTACTGAAAATGGAAGGCACCAAGATTGGAGCTGGAATGGGAACCAGTGGATTAGTAGGTCAATTTGCTACAATAGATGCTATGGGAGCTACACCTAAGACTTTTATTCTGATACTTATGATGCATTTCGTATTACCTGCAATTCTATCTCTTGGAGTATCAGAATGGATGAGGAATAAAGGATTTATTAAATCGGGAGATATGAAATTATAAATTTTTTAAAAAAATCGAAAGTTAATGTTTTAACATACTATTGGGGGGTATATAAGGAATAGGAGACAAACCTCCTCATACAAAAGATAAATAATTTAATGTACAGAAGATGAAAGTATCCATTGGAAAGCTTAAAATTTTAGGTTTTTTAATGGATATTTCATTTTATCCTTGACAAGTAATGTTAATATGCTATAATATCTTTAATTAAATATTAGCAAAGAAGGGAAACAGTAAATATCTAGCTTTTTTAGAGAGTCAATGGCTGGTGAAAATTGACAAAGTGAAATATTGAATCCATCCCAGAGCTAATGAACTTCGAGTGAGCCTTTTGGCTAACTAGGGTGGCAACGCGGGAGTAACTCTCGTCCCTACTATTATGGGACGAGAGTTTAATTATTTTTAAGGAGGTATAAATATGTTAGATATTAAGAGAATTAGATCAAACCCAGATGAAATCATAAAAGCTTTAGAAAAAAGGAAAGGAAGCTTCCCTATTGAAAGAGTACTTGAAATAGATGAGAAGAGAAGAGCAATCCTTACAGAAGTAGAGCAGATGAAAGCAAGACAAAACTCCGTATCAAAGGAAGTTCCAAAGCTAAAGAAAGAAGGTAAAGATGCTTCCCATATATTTTTGGAGATGAAAACTTTATCAGATAAGGTAAAGGAACTAGATGTAGAGGTAAAAGAATTGGATGAAGAACTAAAGAGAACATTGCTTGAGATTCCCAATACTCCAAATGAAGATGTAGTAGTAGGTAAGGATGATACAGACAATATTGAAATAAGAAAGTTTGAAGAAGCAAGGAACTTTGAATTTGAACCTAAGGCTCATTGGGATATAGGTACAGATTTGAATATTTTAGATTTCGAAGCTGCTACAAAGATAACAGGAGCAAGATTTACCGTATTTAGAGGCCTCGGTGCAAGGCTTGAAAGAGCCATTACTCAATTTATGTTAAATTTACACACTGAGGAACATGGTTATACAGAAATGGCTACTCCATTTATGGTAAACAGAGATAGTATGATTGGTACAGGACAACTACCAAAATTTGAGGATGATATGTTTTATTTACCGAGCAAAGACTATTTTCTTATACCAACTGCAGAAGTTCCACTAACAAACCTATTAAGGGATGATATATTAAATGAGGCGGATTTACCAATATATTATACGGCTTATACACCATGCTTTAGACAAGAAGCCGGTTCAGCAGGTAGAGATACGAGAGGTCTCATAAGGAATCATCAATTTGATAAGGTGGAACTGGTGAAATTTGTACATCCAGATAATTCATATGATGAATTAGAAAAACTAACTTTAAATGCTGAGGAAGTACTTAAAAGACTAAGATTGCCTTATAGAGTAGTTGCACTTTGTAGTGGGGATTTAGGTTTTTCATCAGCAAAGACCTATGATATAGAGGTTTGGATGCCATCTTATGGTAGATATGTGGAAATTTCAAGCTGTAGTAATTTTGAGGATTTCCAAGCAAGAAGAGCCAATATCAGATTCAGAAGAGAGGCTACAGGAAAGGTAGAATTTGTTCATACCTTAAATGGTTCTGGTCTTGCAGTAGGAAGAACAGCAGCTGCAATATTAGAAAACTACCAGCAGGAAGACGGTTCAGTTATTATTCCAGAAGTTTTAGTCCCTTATATGGGAGGAATAGAGAAGATAGTTAATAAGGAATAAAATCAATGAATAGACAAGAGCCCATAGGGAATAATTAAGAAGGAGCGAGATTTCTCGCTCCTTTTAAAAAGTTAGGAGGGAAGCCATGAAAAGCAAATTATTTTTAATATTATTACTTGTCATTGCTATATCTTTAACGGGATGTCAAAAGAGGGAACCACTTAATGCTGATACAATTGTAGCTAAAAACCTTAAGAACACAGAGTTTATTCCAAAAGATCGTAAGTTACATCAATACAAGATAGAAGTAGAATTGAATACAGATGATATGACCTATACAGGAAAACAATATGTATCTTATGCTAATAATACAGATATGGATTTAGAGGAAGTATATTTTCATATTTATCCAAATGCATTTAAATCTTTAGACAATGCTCCAGTATTGTTTAATACAGGAGAAAATATGCAAGTATCATCCTATGTTCCTGGATATATAGACATACACAAGGTATTGTCTGATGATGATAATCTAGAATGGAATGTAGAAGGAGAAAAGGAAACAATATTACATATAAGACTTGACGAACCCCTTAAAGAAGGAGAAGTTGCAAATTTATATCTGGAATATACAGTAAAACTACCTACTACAAAGGATAGATTTGGATATCATGAAAATGGCATCAACGGTGGAAATTGGTATCCAATAGCTTGCGTATATGATGAAGATGGTTGGAACACAGATCCCTATTATAAGCTGGGAGACCCTTTCTATAGTGAGGTATCAAATTATGAAGTAACTATAATTACTCCTAAAGATATTGTTCTAGCATCAAGCGGAAATATTTTATCAGAGGAAGAAGATGGAGATAAAACAAGATATAATATAGAAGGAGCCCTACTGAGGGATTTTGCATGGGCTGCTAGCAAAGATTTTATAGTTAAAGAAGAAATAGTAGATGATACTGTAATCAAGCTTTATTCTATCAATGATGATTCTGATTTAATAGAGAGAAGTTTAGATGCTGGAGTTAAATCCATTAAAACATTCAATAAAGTATTTGGGAAATACCCCTATGATCAATATTCCATAGTAATTACAGAATTTCCTTCAGGTATGGAGTATCCAAGTATAGTATTTATATCAAATGACTACTCACAAAGTTATCTAGGAGATGTACTAGAAAAAATTATAGTCCATGAAACGGCGCATCAATGGTGGTATGGAGTAGTAGGGAATGACGAAATTGATGAGGCTTGGCTAGATGAAGGATTAACAACTTATTCAGAGGTAGTATATACTAGTGAAACGAAGGGCAGCAAGGAAGGGAAAGATTATTACAATCAGAATATTAAATTAGGCTATGAATATGGATCTAGTTACCTTGGAGAAAATGAAATAGTCAATAAGCCTTTATCAGAATTTGAAGGATGGAATGATTATGGCGTCTTAGTATATACTAGAGGAGCAATGTTTTTTCATAAGATAAATGAAGATTTTGGAAAGGATAAATTATATGAGATTCTTAGAACTTACTATGATAAATATAAATTCCAAATTGCAAAAACTGAAGATTTAATCAGGATATGTGAAGAAATAACTAAAACTTCCTTTGAACCATTGGTTAAAGAGTATTTAAATGGAAATCAGTAGAAATAAACAAGCAGAGAACTATTCGTTCTCTGCTATATTTATCTTCCAAAACCACCATTAGTGAATAGAATGACTAACAACAAGAAGAAAAACAGTAAGCTGGAATCTATTTGGTCACAATTATCTCTACGCTCATTCATTTTCTAATCCTCCTTAAATTTTTTAGGAATATTTTTTAAATTTATGGAATACCTAATACATTATATAAATTTACTTAAGAATTTGTTACAATATAGTGGGGGGATAAAAGTGAAAAGACTACTAAGTATATTTTTAGCACTGATGATGATTATAACTAGCTCCGCAGCATATGGAGATATAGGTATGGAGGAAAACTTAAGATCCTATATTTTAGCTGATTTTCAATCAGGTGAAGTATTAGAGGAATATAATATAGATGAAATCGTTGAAACAGCCAGTATATCAAAATTAATGTCCTATTTGGTAATCATGGATGAGGTAACTAAGGGAAATGTTTCCATAGATGATAAAATAATCATAGATAAGGATACAACTAAAATAAATGGCTCTAGCCTCAAGCTAAAGCTAGGAGAAGAGTTTACAGTAAAAGAGCTATTAGAAGCATCTATTGTAGTCTCTGCCAATGATGCTACATATGCGCTGTCAAAACATATAGCAAAAACAGAGGAGAACTTTGTAAAGCTTATGAATGAAAAGGCAAAAGAGCTTGGGCTTGTAAATTCAATGTTTTATAATTCTACAGGACTTCCAGTAGTAGGAAAAGATGTGCAAAACAAAATGACAACTAGAGAAATATTTCTCTTGTCTAAGTATATAATAGACAAATATCCTAACATCCTGGAAACAACTAAGATAAAGGCAATAGGCATAGCTAGTAGAGATTATTTTCAGAGAAATACCAATCCATTACTGATAAAAATAGAAGAAGTAGATGGACTGAAAACAGGCTTTACCAACAAAGCAGGGTATTGCCATGTATCGACATTTAATATAAAGGGTAGAGCTACAAAAACAACAGATCTTAGGCTAATTTCCATTGTAATGGGTGCAGAGGATATAGAAGAAAGAAATGAAATGAGCCAGTTTCTCGTACAGTATGGTATAGACAATTACTCAAATAAGATATTTTTAGATGAAGAACTAGCTGTAGAGACTTTGTATTTTTCAAAGGGAGATATCACAGAAGTAAATGCTTTTCCTGAAAAACATTTTTCTAAATTAACTAAAAGTGATGAAAACATAAAGCTTCATGTAGATATAGATGAAGATTTGAAATTACCCCTACATAGAAATTCAAATATTGGCAAGGCAGTAATTGAAAAGGATGGGGAAGTAATTTTTGAGACTAATATTTTAATCAAAGAAGATGTAAATAAAGCCAAATGGTATGTACTTCTAGGAAGGTTCTTCCAGGAATTAGGTAATAAGATTAGCGAACTTTTAGATAAATATTTATAGACCAAGAGGATTTCAAGCAATCCTCTTGGTTTTTTCATTAACTATATCAATAGAATTCAATGGGGGATAATCTTTATGTATGTTGCAAAATACCTATTGACAATACATAGATAATGGTCTATATTAATAAGTAGATAGATATACATCTATGTAAGGAGGATAAACATGAAATTAAATTATGAAGAAAGTGCCAAGATACTTAAGGTGATATCGGATTCAAAGAGACTTAAGATAATCGACATATTATCTTGTGGTGAGTTGTGTGCCTGTGATATATTAGATCATTTTGATTTTACTCAGCCTACTCTTTCCCACCATATGAAGGTATTAGCAGATGCTAGTCTTGTTAATGTGAGAAAGGATGGACTTTGGAGTTATTATTCATTGGATGTAGATAAATGCAATGATCTGATTGAGATATTAAAAGGAGTGTTCAATGAATCAGAGGAATGTGTATGCAAAGTAGTTAAGAAGAGTGGTTGTTAATAATAAAAAGGAGAGATTTAAATGAAGAAAATGGAGATATTTGATCCAGCTATGTGCTGTCCTACAGGAGTTTGTGGCCCTGGTGTAGATAAAAATCTATTAAGAGTTGCTACACTCTTAAGTAGATTAGAAAAGAAAGGGATAACGGTACAAAGACATAATCTAACAAGTGACCCTAAGGCGTATGTTGATAACACAAAGGTTAATAAATTGCTATTAGATAGTGGTGTAGATATTCTTCCTATTACAATAGTTGATGGTGAGATAGTGAAGACTAAAGAATATCCTACTAATGAAGAATTTGTAAACTTTCTTGATATACCAAAGGAGTACACCATGTCAGAATTACAGGCTAGAAAAGAAAAGAAAAAAAGTGATTGCTGTGGCGGAGAGGGTTGTTGTTAAATAAGGAGGAAGAATATGTTTAAAAACTTTAATATAAGTGATATAGATTTAACTAAATATTTGTTTTTCACTGGCAAAGGTGGAGTAGGAAAGACATCTACAGCTTGTGCCATAGCAGTTTCTTTAGCTGATAGTGGTAAGAAAATCATGCTAGTGAGTACAGATCCAGCTTCAAATTTACAGGATGTATTTGAAACAGAATTAGATAATAAGGGAATTAAGATTAAAGAAGTGCCAAATCTTACAGTAGCAAATTTTGAACCTGAAGCTGCTGCAGAAGAATACAAAGAAAGTGTTGTAGGACCATATAGAGGTAAGTTACCAGATGTAGTGATTGAAAATATGGAGGAACAGCTTTCTGGCTCATGTACTGTTGAGATAGCTGCTTTTAATGAATTTTCAGGATTCATCACAGATAAGAAGGCTGCTGAGAAATATGATCACATAGTATTTGATACTGCACCAACAGGCCATACATTAAGAATGCTTCAATTACCATCAGCTTGGACTAATTTTATTAGTGAAAGCACCCATGGTGCATCATGTCTTGGCCAATTAGCTGGACTAGAAGAGAAAAAAGATATATATAAAAATGCAGTAGAAAACCTAGCAGATAAGGAAAAAACTACATTGATACTGATTTCTAGACCAGAAGAATCAGCTTTAAAAGAGGCTGCAAGAGCTTCACAGGAGTTGCAAGAGATAGGTGTAAAAAATCAATCATTGATAGTAAACGGAGTATTGCAAGAACATGATGATGAACTGTCCAATGAAATATTTAATAAACAACAGGAAATCTTGAAAGATATACCTAATGCTCTTAAGGAACTTGATATATTTGAAATACCACTAAGACCATATAATATTTCAGGTATTGAAAATATTAGAGCCTTTTTTAATAGTGGAGAACTAAAGTATGCAGATGATAAATTAGATTTAGATCAAATTCCAAGCTTAAATAAGGTAGTTGATGATCTATATAATTCAGATAAAAAGGTAATATTTACTATGGGTAAAGGTGGAGTAGGCAAAACCACCATTGCAGCAACTATTGCTATGGAATTGGCTAAAAGAGGTAAAAAGGTCCACTTAACCACTACTGACCCAGCAGCACATATAGGCTTTGTAATAGATGAAAGTTTTGGTATTACTTTGAGCAGAATTGATGAAAAGAAAGAATTAGAAAGATATAGGGAAGAGGTAATAGGTAAAGCAAAAGAATCAAATGTATCTCAGGAAGACATCGATTATATAGAAGAGGACTTAAGAAGTCCATGTACACAAGAAATAGCAGTATTTAGAGCTTTTGCTGAAATAGTTCAGCGTTCTAAAGATGAGATTGTTGTTATAGATACTGCGCCTACAGGGCACACCCTATTATTGTTAGAGTCCACCCAAAGCTATAATAAGGAAATAGCCCGTACACAAGGAGATATTCCTGAGTCAGTGAAAGAGCTATTACCTAAGCTTAAGGATGAAAAGCACACAGAGGTATTGATAATTACTTTAGCAGAAGCAACTCCTTATTTTGAAGCTAAGAGGCTACAGGAGGATTTAGATAGGGCTGGTATAAATAGTAAATGGTGGATAATCAATTCTAGTTTTTATGCTACCGATACTACTAATGCAATATTGAGGGCTAAGGCATCCAACGAAGTACAATGGATAAATGAAATAAATAAGGTTTCAAATGGAAATTTAGCCTTAATTAAGTGGACCTCAGAAGAACTAAAAGGTGAAAATCTAAGTAAATTATTATAATAGTAAGGGAGAGCTATGCTCTCCCGTAAATGAAAGGCGGATATATTTATGTCAAAGGAGAAATTACCTTCAGGAATAAACTTTTTTCAAAGATATTTAACAATATGGGTTGCCCTTAGTATGATAGGTGGTGTGCTAATTGGTAGATACTTACCTGCAATACCTGACTTTTTTGGTAGATTTGAATATGCAAATATTTCAATTCCAACAGCTATACTCATATGGATAATGATTTATCCAATGATGATGAAAGTCGATTTTCAAAGTGTAAAAAATGTAGGGAAAAATCCAAAAGGTTTATATGTAACTTGGATAACAAACTGGCTTATAAAGCCTTTTACTATGTATGCTATATCTTCATTTTTCTTTTTCATAGTTTTTAAAAATTTTATAACACCTGAACTTGCGACAGAATATCTAGCAGGGGCAGTTTTACTAGGAGCTGCACCTTGTACAGCAATGGTATTTGTATGGTCTACATTAACTAAAGGTAGCCCAGCTTATACAGTTGTTCAAGTAGCAACTAATAATTTAATAATATTAGTTGCATTTATTCCAATAGTAAAATTGTTACTAGGAGTTAGTAATGTAGTAGTGCCATGGGATACGCTAATATTATCTGTTGTTCTTTTTGTAGTAATTCCTTTAGCTGGTGGTATAATAACTAGAGTAAAAATGATAGAGAAAAAAGGGCTAAATTATTTTGAAAATGAATTTTTACCTAAATTTGATGGTGCCACAACTGTAGGCTTATTACTAATGCTTGTACTTCTGTTTTCATTCCAAGGTGAAACAATATTGAATAATCCTTTACACATTCTGCTTATAGCCGTTCCACTTACTATTCAGACATTTTTAATTTTCTTTATAGCCTATGGAGCAGCTAGATGGTTAAAATTACCTTTTGATATAGCAGCACCAGCAGGCATGATAGGCGCCTCAAATTTCTTTGAACTAGCAGTTGCAGTTGCTATAGCATTATTTGGGATGGATTCTCCAGCTGCACTTGCAACGACTGTGGGAGTTTTGACTGAAGTGCCATTAATGCTATTTCTTGTGAAGATAGCCAATAATTCTAAGCATTGGTTCCCAACTTCTTCATGATAATTTCTAAAACAGTTCAAGTAGGGGAGGTCTTTGACCTCCCGTATTTATAGGAGGAATGCCAAATGAAAAAGAAAGTTGCTTTTATATGTGTTCACAACTCCTGTCGCTCGCAAATGGCAGAGGGATGGGCAAGGAAATTAGCTAGTGATGTATTAGAAGTTTATTCTGCAGGAACAGAAGAGTACCCTGAAGTAAAGCCATTAGCAGTAGAAGTAATGGAAGAAGCAGGAGTTAATATGAGTGGTCATTATCCTAAGTTATTGTCTGATATACCTGAAGAAGTGGATTATCTTATAACTATGGGTTGTAATGTAGTCTGTCCCTTTATACCAAACAGTCATAGTGAAGATTGGGGTCTAGAGGATCCTTCAGGTGGACCTATTGAAGGATATAGGGAGACTAGGGATTTGATTAAGGACAAGGTTGAGGAGTTAATTAAAAGAGTAAAAGATGGTGAATTGTAAGAAGTGAGCAAATTGCTCACTTTTTTCTATTCATACTAAAAACTAGTAGATTAATTTAGAATATTGTGATAAAATATAAAATTTCAAGGGGGGATTTTATGTTAATAATAACCAAGTTTTTATTGAAAAAAATATTCCAATATGATAAGGCTATGATACCTATTATGATTTCATATACCTTATTAGCCACAATACAGCCATTTATATGGATACTTGTACCTACTAAAGTTATATCATTATCAGATAGTGGAGATATGAAGAGTATCTTGTTTTATATTTTAGCCGGGGGAATAGTTTCTATTATTTCAGTAATTATTTTATCTTTTTTTATAGGTAACTTTAGAATGAGGGCAAATAGTGTAAGATATCATTTAATACGAGATTTATCTGCATACTCCTTAGCTATGCCATATGAAAATCTCCTAGATCCTAATCACTTATCAAAAATACAGTTGGCAGAAGAAGCCATAAGAAGCCCTAGGAGAGGTATCATGGGAATACTAAATATTTCCTTAAGATTGATTGGAAATATATTAGCTTCTCTAGGACTTTTAGGATTGATGTCAACACTTTCTCCTTGGATTATGTTGTTGATATTTATATTGGTAATGGCTCAATTTTATTTTAGAATAGAGGCAGATAGGTTTAATCGTAATAGCAGAGACAGTGTATCAGATGCAGAACGGAAATATTTTAAAACTACAGATTTAATGAAAGAGCCAGACTATGCTAAGGATATTAGAATATACTCTCTAATAGATATTATGGAGACTTATGCCAGAGAGAATTTGGAAGTCTTGAAAAACATAATTTCAAAATCAGAGAAAAAATATACTAAAGCTGAGATCATAGAAGCTTTTTTAAATATAATAAGAGATTTAACTATATTTACATATATTTCCTATATGCTTTTAGAAGGTAAAATAGAAGTTTCTAAGTTTTTTCTTTATACAACAGGAACTATATCTTTAGTTACTATACTACAAGAAATGCTAAAGCAAATGGCGGAGATCTTTGTATATACAAAAGGTGTAAAAGCATATATGGAATTATTGGAATCTCCAACTATAGTTGAGGACAAAGATGATATTCAAATAAGAGAAAAGGTAGACAAAGAATCACTTACAATAGAAATAAAAGATCTAGTATTTAGCTATCCAAATTCAAATGAGAATATATTAGATAAATTAAATCTAACTATAAATTCTGGAGAAAAATTAGCTTTAGTTGGAGAAAATGGAGCTGGGAAAAGTACATTGATAAAAATACTATGCAAACTATATAAACCTACATCAGGAAATATATACATAAATGGAGTAGACATAAATGAAATACCAGAGTTTATATATTGGGATTTAGTGGGAGTAGTTTTTCAAGATGCTTTGTTATTGCCATTTTCAATAAAAGAGAATATTGGATTAACTAAAGATATAGACAAAGAAAAGTTGATGAAATCCATAAATGATGCAGACTTAAATCATATAGTTTCAAAGATGCAAAATGGAGTAGATACTATACTTTTAAGGACATTAGATGACGAGGGTATAGATTTATCTGGAGGTCAAAGACAGAAATTGTACTTAGCCAGAGCTATATATAAAAGAAATAGGCTTTTAATGCTAGATGAGCCTACATCTGCATTGGATCCTCTCGCTGAAGCAGAGCTATATGAAAAATATAATATACTAAGTAAAGGAAAAACAAGTATATATATCTCTCATAGATTAGCCAGTACAAAATTTTGTGATAGAGTAGCTTATATAAAAGATGGGAAAATATTAGAAATAGGAACCCATGATGAGCTTATGGACCTAGGTGGAGAATACAACAAAATATTTAATATCCAAAGTAAATACTATAAAAACATTGATGAAATGGAGGCTATATAATATGAAAAGTAAGTTTAAATTATTGCCACTTTTTCTAAAGGATGTTTCAAAGGATTATAAATTTATGTTTCCACTAACTGTAGTAAAAGCTATATTTGAAGGATTACATCCTCTTATAAATATAATAATACCAAAATATATATTGGATGAATTGATAAATGCTAAGAGAATAGATGTAGTTGGAAAATATATAATTATACTTGCTTTAGGAAACCTTATATTTAAAATAATAATAAGTATATCAAAGCATCAATTAGAGATATATTCTAGCTCAATCTATTATGATGTATCTAGAAGAATTGGAGTAAAGGCAAGTAAGATAGATATACAGGTAATGGAGAGAAAAAGCACATTAGATCTTTTTGAAAGGGCAAGATATGGGTCATATAATATACAAAGTTTTATAGAAAGCATAAGTATGACAATAGCTTCCATTATAACCATTATCAGTACAATTGGAATATTGGTATCAAATGATTGGCGTTTAATTCTAGTAATTATTATATCTAATATATTGACCATACTCTGTTTTAATAAAATAAAAGAATTGGACATCGATTTTGAAAAGAGAAATGCTCCATTAAATAGAAAGTATGGATATTTTGCAAATATAGCAAACGACTTTAGATTTGCAAAGGATATAAGATTATATAAGGCAAATAAATTTCTCTTATATAAAGCCAAGGAAGTTATGGATGGAATATTAAAAATAAACTTTGCATACATGAATAAACATGGATTTTTTTCTGGTATAGCACAGGCTATAGTACAGGTTCAAATAATAATAACATTTATCTTATTGTCTATAAGTTTAGTGGGAAAGAAAATTACAGTAGGTTCCTTTACAATGTTATATGGTGCAGCAAATCAACTGGGTAATTCTTTTAAAAATTTGATAGAAGCATATACTTCACTCATAACTCTAGGCTATAATATTGAGCCATATTATGAATTTCTAGCATTAGAAGAAGTAGACAATAATGACTTAGAAGAAAAACATGTAGGTGAGTCTATTACTATAGAGTTTAAAAATGTAAGTTTTAAATATCCAAATAGAGAAGATTATGTGTTTGAAAATCTAAGTTTTAAAGTAAGCCCAAAGGAAACATTAGCTATAGTAGGAAAAAATGGAGCAGGAAAAACCACTATCATAAAACTTATCTGCAGATTATACAAGCCACAAGAAGGGAAAATCTATATAAATGGAATAGATATTGAAGAATTTCCTACAGACCAATATAGAAAGTTTTTAGGTGTAGTATTTCAAGATTTTAAGCTAATACCAGTTCAGGTTTGTGAAAATATAATGTGTAAAAAAGATGATGAGATAAACGAATCTGATGTAAAAATAGCATGGGAAAAGTTAGAAGAAACAGGTATAAAGCAATGGTTGAAAAATCAAAGTAGTGGACTAAAAAGCTATATAACTAAAATTTATGATAAAAATGGCTTGCTACCATCAGGTGGACAGGAACAAAAAATAGCTATTTCAAGAGCATTGGCTAAGGAGGGACATATTATAATCCTTGATGAGCCTACAGCAGCATTAGATCCAAAAAGTGAAGAAGAAGTATTTGAAAACCTAATAAAACTTACAAAGGGAAAGACTTCTTTGTTCATTTCCCATAGACTTTCCAGCACAAGAATAGCAGATAGAATAATAGTGCTAGACAAAGGGAAAATAATAGAAGAAGGGGATCACAATCAATTAATAAATGAAGACGGACTCTATGCAAATATGTATAAGATACAAGCTCGTCAATATATATAGGATAAACTAATAAGTCCAGTCTTAGTTAAGACTGGATTTGTTGATTGATAGCCATTTAACAATTATTACCATGTATAATCCGTGAAAACATACATAAATACTCAAAATCACTCATCAAAATATTCAAAAAACTACAAAATGCTCAAAAACATTCAGAAAGTTACTAGACGAAAACGACAAATATTGATATAATGATATCAAATACTAAGAAGGGAGTGTATAAAAAATGTCTATAATAGAGAATTTTGTAACCGCAACAAATGCAATTTTATGGGATTATATTCTTGTTTTTGGACTCGTTGGCGTAGGTATTTATTTTTCATTTCGACTAGGATTTCCGCAAATCACTCGCTTTGGTTATGCAGCTAAAAAGGTGTTTGGTGGAATATTCAAGAAAGAAGAGAGCAAAGAAGGAAGTATGTCATCTTTCCAAGCACTAGCTACATCAATAGCTGCTCAAATTGGTACTGGAAACGTAGCAGGGGTAGCAACTGCAATTACACTAGGTGGGGCAGGAGCTATTTTCTGGATGTGGGTATCTGCATTCCTTGGAATGGCAACAATATTTGTTGAAGCGACTCTTGCACAGAAATATCGTGAGAGAGATGCAGATGGGCAACTAGTAGGAGGACCAGCGTATTATATTAAGAATGGATTAGGTTCTAAGACATTAGCAGCATTCTTTGCTGTAGCTCTTATTCTAGCATTAGGTTTCATAGGAAATATGGTTCAATCTAATTCAATTGCAGATGCAGTGAGTAGAGCTTTTAATATTCCTCAATTAGGAGTTGGAGTAGTATTAGCTATTATTGCTGGTCTAATCTTTGTTGGTGGAATGAAGAGAATTGCGTCATTTGCAGAGTTTGTAGTTCCTATAATGGCAGCAGTTTATATACTTGGTACAATTGTAGTATTAATAGTATTTAGAGAAGGTGTATTGTCTGTATTAAGAGATATATTCCTAGGAGCATTTAATCCTTCAGCAATTATGGGTGGAGTAGCTGGAGCAACTATTAGACAGGTAGTTAGATACGGAGTTGCTAGAGGACTTTTCTCAAACGAAGCAGGTATGGGTTCCACACCAAACTCCCATGCTGTTGCAGATGTGGCTCACCCAGCAGAGCAAGGTTTATCTGCTATGATAGCAGTATTTATAGATACTATGTTAGTATGTACAGCTACAGCTGTAGCTATTTTAGTAACAGGGGCTCATACATTGGGGCTAGAAGGAGTAGCAGTAACTCAAGAAGCATTTAATATTGCTTTTGGTCCTGTAGGTCAAAAATTCTTGGCAGTTTGTCTAACATTCTTTGCCTTTACAACAGTTGTAGGATGGTATTATTTTGGTGAGAGTAATGTTAGGTTTTTATTTAAAGGAAAAAATTCAATCAAAGTATATCAATTAATCGTATTAGCATTTATCGTATTAGGATCTTACCAAAAAGTAGATTTTGTATGGAATGTTGCAGATATGTTCAATGGATTCATGGTTATTCCTAACTTAATTGGTATATTCCTTCTATTCAAACATGCTAAGGGAATTTTAGATGACTATGATAATCAAATAGCTAAGGGTGAGAAGTTACATTTTGATTATACTTTCGAAAAGAAATAGTATAACTTCATATCATATAATTTTAGTACAAAAAGACCAAAGTGATTAACTTTGGTCTTTTCTATATCTTATAATAATATATTGCAAGCTGTGTCCTGTCCCTTAGGGACAGTTTCTCAAGCATATTGGAAATATAGTTTCTAACTGTTCCTTCACTTAAATAAAGTTTTTCAGCAATTTCCTTATTATTCAAACCCTCTGCAACTAAAAGTAATATATCAAATTCTCTATCGGATAAATCAGAGTGTAGATTCTTCTTAGAAGGTATCTGAATATTAGATACAATTTTTGAATCGAATACCAGATTTCCAGAATAAACTGCATTAATTGCAGGGATGATACCACTAATATTTTGTTTTAATATATAACCTTTGCAGCCTAAGGAAAGGGCTGATGAAATATATTCATCATCTTGGAAGGTAGTGATTAATAGTATTTTTGCATTAGGATCTATCTTTAATATTTCTTCAGTTGCTTCTATTCCATTCATCTTCTCCATTCTTATGTCCATCAAAATCAAATCTGGTTTATATTCATTATAAAGCTGAACTGCTTCCCTACCATCATGACCTACAGCCAAGACATCTATTCCGCTGGCGATTACAATTGTTTTTAAGGAATTTACTACTAAATAATCATCATCTACAATTATAACTTTCATTTATATCACCCTTTCATTAAAGTCATATGTATCTTAAATCCATCATTAAATTCATAATTTAAAAAACCATTATATTTAGTAGCTATTTCTTTCATGGAAAGAAGTCCTATTCCATTATCTAAAACATCATCAGTATTATCAAATTGACTACCATTATCCTTTACTATGATGGAATAGAACTTAGGCTGATTAAGCAATGATATTCTAAGGATTGTTGCATTAGAATGTTTAATACAATTTGTAATGGCTTCTCTGACTACAGACAAAATATCAAATTTCAAATCATAAGGTAATTCATCATCGATTTTATAAATAAGCTCTATATCAATATTGCTTATTTCACCACAGAGGCTTTCGATTCGGCTTTCCAAATCAAGGGATTCATTGTATAAATTATGAATACTTTTTCTTATATCACTCATTCCATTGTCCAAGGTATTTTGTAATAAATTCAAACCTTCCCCCACATTGCTATCAGAAATTATCTTTAGAGCTTCAACTTGCAAAATACTACTACTTATAGCATGGCCTATTGAATCGTGAAGCTCCCTTGCAATTCTATTTCTTTCTGTAAGTATGGCAATATGGATATTTTTTTCTCTGTCTATTTTCAATTGCTCATTGTATTTTTTTAAATAAATAGCATCTTCTTTTAATTCATCTCTAACTGTTTTATTTTCAATTAAAAACACATTATATCTTTTCCTTACAATAGAAAGGTAAAGAGATATCATGGCGACTAATATGTTTATTATGGAAAACTCAATTAGAATCAATGGTATAGCAAAAAGTGTATACAAATTAAAATCCAAATATATATTGTATAGAATTAAAGGCAGGTAATAGATGAATAAGGAATCATATAAACATAGGGCTATAAATACAAAACTTATAACTAGCCTTATTTTCTTGTGTGAAAGTAAATCTAGGCATAGAGAAATAATTAGAGATGTAAGGAAATAGAAAACTAAATCCATTGTAGGGTTTATTTTATATGTATTATACAAGCAAAATAGGATAATAAATGACTTTTCTATAAATCTTCTCACGAAAAACCCTCCCCGATTAAGGATTAGCATTAAACAATATATGGAAATAGTGATGTTAAACTAATTATACTAATATTAATTACAAAATACAATTTTTATGTGACAAATGTCATACTATATTGTGATTCTATACACTGGAATAAAGACTTCTGAATTCATATAATTAAGGTAAGATGAAATAAGGAGTGATATCAATGGTAGTAAAGGTAAATAATTTAGTGAAAAGATATAAAGAGTTAATAGCCCTTGACCATTTCAACATGGAAGTTGAAGAGGGGGAGATATTGGGACTATTAGGGCCTAATGGATGTGGTAAAACTACTGCAATAAACTGTATTCTTTCATTATTAAGTTTTGACAAGGGTGAAATAGAGATATTTGGAAAGAAAATGACACCAAACTCCTATGACCTGAAGAAGCAAATAGGTATAGTACCTCAAGAGGTTTCAGTGTTTGAGAATCTTACAGTAAAGGAAAATATTGATTATTTTTGTGGACTTTATATAGAAGACAAAAACTTGAGACAACAATATGTAGAAGAGGCAATAGACTTTGTAGGTTTAAAGGATTATGTTAAATTCTTTCCTAAAAAGTTAAGTGGAGGACTAAAGAGAAGATTAAATATAGCTTGTGGTATAGCACATAAACCCAAGTTGATTTTTCTTGATGAACCTACTGTGGCAGTAGATGCCCAAAGTAGAAATTTTATTTTGGATGGAATAAAAAAGTTAAATAAAGAAGGTAGCACAATTATTTATACTACTCATTACCTAGAGGAAGCAGAAATGCTATGTAAGAGAATTATCATTATGGACAATGGGAAAAACCTAGTATCTGGAACTAATGAGGAATTAAAAGCTATGATAGCTACAACTGAAAAAATAGTAGTTGGATTTTTGACTACAGAAGATGAAACTATTCAAAAAATGAGCAAATTACCTCATGTATTAGACATAGAAAAAAGAGAAGATGATTATATTATTAAGTTTGAAAATGGTCTAAATAATTTGTCTAATCTATTGGACTATATAAAAGAAAACAATTTAACCTATACAAAGCTATATAGTCAATTACCTACATTAAATGATGTATTCTTAGAGTTGACAGGGAAGGAGCTTAGGGATTGATATGAAAAAGTTATTTAGAAATTGTATATATCAAGGGAAAAATTTATTTAGAGATAAGGGTTTTCTTTTCTGGAGTTTATTCTATCCATTGATAATGGCAGTGTTTTTCTATACAGCATTTAATGGAATCATTAACATAGAGCTAGAGAAAATAGATGTAGGCATAAAAGCTGAAAACCCTATATCATTTATATTGGAAGAAATTGAATTTATTAATCTTCATAAGGTCTCTGAAGACGATGTAGTAGAAAAACTAGATAATGAAGAAATTCAAGGATTTATAGATAATGATCTAAATTTATTAGTCAGTAAATCGGGAATCAATCAAACCATAGTTAAGGAAATCCTTGACCAAATAAAACAGATGGGAAAATTAGATGTTCCAATGGAGAACTTTGACTTTTCTGTAGATTATGTTGAAGATAAAAATCAAAAGGCTGATTCAATAATTATTATATTTTATACATTGATTGCAATGGTTTCCACCTATGGAGTTTTTTCTGGGATTGAAACTGTAAGCTTAATCCAAGCAAATTTAACAAATGTAGGTAAGAGAATCAACATTACCCCTCTTAGAAAGAATGATTTTCTATTTGCAGGAGTCCTAGTCTCATTGATTATAAATATGCTTTCCAATGCAATATTGCTTATTTTTATAAAATATATTCTAAAAGTTGATTTATTCACAGAAATGAACTATAGTGCTATTTTTATAATAATTGGGAACTTATTTGGAGTAGCTCTCGGAATATTCGTTGGCGCATCTAATAAGCAAAGCACAAATGTAAAGATGATTTTAGGGGTTATTGTTACATTGTTTCTTTCGTTTTTAGCAGGAATGATGTCACCAGATATAAAGATATTAATAGAAGAAAAATTTCCGATAGTTGCAGAATTAAATCCTATTAGTATAATAACTAATAATTTATATAGAATAAATCTACTACAAAACACTGATGGAGCAGTGAAAGGAATAGTTTCCTTATCTTCTTATTGCATAATTTTAATCCTTTTATCCTATATATTTTTAAGGAGGAAGACCTATGACAGTATATAAGTATTTTATTAAAGTAGCATTAAAAAATAGAGGAATTATACTTTCCTATATAATAATTTTCTTTATTTTATCAATTTTAAATGGTAGTAGCAGTGCACAGAGGGAAACTGATTTTACTGAAACAAAGTTAGATATTGCAATAGTTAATAATAGTGATAGTGAATTGTCTAAGGAATTAGTAGATTACCTCGGAAAAAAGAATAATATAATTGACACAAAATCAGATGAAAAATATATGAAAGAACAGATTTTTTTACAGATAGCAGATGTCATAGTTATTATTCCAGAAGATTTTTATGAAAAAGCAATAAATAAGGAAGAATCAATTAAAATATATAGAGATGATAGGAATATAGGATCTTATCAAATTGAAAATCAAATTAGCAAATTTCTTTCTTTTGCTAATGCAAGCTATGAAAATGGTGAGTATAATCTATCTAATGTAAATATTGCATTAGAAGAAGGTATAGAAGTAGAATTGGTGAACACTGACAATAATGATGTAAATCAAAAAGCAAATACATGGTTTAAGTTTTATTTCAATTTCACTGCTTATATAACAATGGGCTTGTATATTTCAGTAATAGGTCTTGTAATGACTGAATTCACAGATAAGAATGTTGATACTCGAAGAAAAATATCTTCAATAAGATTTCTAAAGTTTAATAAGGAAATGTATCTAGGGCAGTTAACAATAGCAAGTCTTATTACACTAATATTTATATTGGGATCCATTGCTCTAAAGGGAAAATATATTCCTGAAGTAGATTTTTTGAAATATGTAGTAAATTTAGGTGTTTTTTCACTCTCAATTCTATGTCTTACTTTCTTAATAAATAATATAACAAGCGATAAATTCATTATAACTGGTTTGAGTACAGTATTAGGTCTTGGAACTTCATTTATATCAGGAGTAATGGTTCCACAGGAGTTTTTAGGGGAAAAAGTTCTTACAATAGCTAAGTTCTTTCCAACATATTATTTTGTAAGGATAAATGAGACGAATATTAATTCTTTCGTAGATGTAAAATATGAACTCTTTATTCAATTATTATTTGCCATGGCTTTCCTATTAATTGGCTTATATTTTTCTAAAGCGAGGCAAAAAGTTTAATAAAAAGATAGATAAAATCTTAGCAAAGTCTAAGATTTTTTTCTATTAATATGTTATAATCAAGATGACATTTAATGGCAATATTGTCGGGGGTTTAGAGCTAGGTTTTTTTCTATTATAATATTTTAGAGGGGGATTATAATGAATAAGGAAGAACTGAGGAATATGAAGTTTTCAACAAAGGCAGTCCATGCAGGGTATCAAAAAAATGAATTTGGAGCATTAGCTACACCTATTTTTCAAACATCTACATTTATATTTGATAATGCAGAGCAAGGTGGTAGAAGATTTGCACTGGAAGAAGATGGATACATTTATTCTAGATTAGGAAACCCAACTAATACTCAGGTAGAAGAAAAGCTGACTGCCTTGGAAAATGCTGAGGCTTGTGTCTCCATGGGTTCAGGTATGGGAGCTATAACTTCAGTTATTTGGACAGCTTTAAGTGCTGGAGACCATATGATAGCAGCTAAAACTTTATATGGATGTACCTTTGCATTTTTTAATCATGGTCTATCAAGGTTCAATATAGATGTAACCTTTGTAGATACATCTAATCCTGAAAACATAAAAAATGCCATGAGAGAAAATACTAAAGTCATATACTTAGAAACTCCTGCAAATCCTAACATGAATATTTCAGATATAGAAGCTATTTCTAAAATAGCCCATGAAAAGGAAGATTGTATAGTTGTAGTTGATAATACTTATTGTACACCATATTTACAAAGACCTCTTGACTTAGGTGCAGATGTTGTAGTGCATTCAGCTACAAAGTACTTAAATGGACATGGAGATGTTATAGCTGGATTTGCTGTTGGAACCAAGGAGTTCATTGATCAAGTTAGATTAGTTGGAATAAAAGATTTAACAGGCTCTGTACTTAGTCCTTTTGATGCATTTTTAATTAATAGAGGAATGAAAACATTAGATCTTAGAATGGAAAAGCACTGTGCAAATGCTCAAAAGGTAGCAGAGTTTTTAGAAGCTCATCCAGCAGTAGACAATGTTTCCTTCCCTGGATTAAAGAGTTTCCCTCAATATGAATTAGCAAAAAAACAAATGAAATTACCAGGAGCTATGATTGCATTTGAAGTAAAGGGTGGAATAGAAGCGGGTAAGAAATTGATGAATACAGTTAAACTTTGTACCTTGGCAGTTAGTCTAGGTGATACAGAGACTTTAATTCAACATCCAGCATCCATGACACACTCACCATATACAGAAGAAGAAAGATTAGCATGTGATATAAAAGAGGGCTTAGTTAGATTATCAGTAGGACTAGAGGATGTTGAAGATATCATAAATGATTTAGATATGGCATTAAATAACCTATAGAAGAAAAGGCGCCTATATCTGAGAGACACAAGTAATAAGTTTAAATAAGTTCGCATTAATAGTAACTGAATTTTTCTGATAAAGTAAATAGATATTAAAGTATTATAAAATATGGTTATTTGGGATGTTTTCTGCTTTTTAGGAAAATATCCCTTTGACATCTACATAGAAATAGTATAAAATATATGAGTAAACTATGTACTGGTAGCTCAGTAGGATAGAGCGACGCCCTCCTAAGGCGTAGGCCGGGGGTTCGATTCCTCTCCAGTACACCAAGGTGATACTAATGGATATTTTTTATATGAGAAAAGCTTTAGAAGAAGCAACAAAAGCAACTAGCATCTACGAGGTTCCCGTAGGTGCTATTATTGTTTATAATGGAGAGATAATAGGCAGAGGATATAATAAAAGGGAAACCACGAAAGATCCAACAGCCCATGCAGAAATACTTGCCATAAAAGAAGCAAGTAAGTATCTTGACGCTTGGAGGCTTATGGACTGTACCATGTATGTGACTCTAGAGCCTTGTGCCATGTGTGCTGGAGCCATAGTCAATTCTAGGATAGATAGACTAGTCATAGGTACAAGAGACCCTAAGAGAGGTTGTTGCGGTACTGTAGAGGATTTAACTAATCATCCTAAATTTAACCATAGATTAGAAGTGGAATTTGGAGTATTAGAAGATGAATGCAGCAGTATAATTTCAGATTTTTTTAAAGAGCTTAGGAAAAACAAATAGTTTACTTAGAACAGCTTTACTAAAATTTTGATTTAGTTATAAATTTTACATTTAAATAAGAAACTCCCAGAGGGAGTTTTTTATTCTTCAAAACCTATTACAGTAGTAGGATCATCTTTAATTTTATATATAAATAGACCTGTAAAAGCAAAAATTACAATAATCAAAGGTGTTAAATAATTAAAGAATGCATATCTTGCATATTCCCATGCTGTTACACCTAATACCCCATATAGGAAAGCACCGCAAGTATTCCATGGCACCAATGCAGAAGTAACCGTACCAGCTCCTTCAAGTGTATTAGATAATAGTTTAGGATGAAGGCCTTTTTCTCTATATGCCCTTGCATACATTCTGCCAGGAACAACTATTGCTATATATTGCTCCGGCATAGTAATATTACTAAATATACATGTAAGTATTGTAGTTGCAACTAATCCGCCTACAGATTTGACTTTTTTCAATATTGCATGTACTATAACCTCTAATTGTCCAGTCTTTTCCATAATACCACCAAACATCATGGCTATTATTGTAAGGGAGATAGAATACATCATACCCATCAAGCCACCAGCTGATAGAAGCTCATCTATTAATTGTATTCCTGTTTGAGACTCATAACCACCATAAGCTGCAGATAACAAACTTCCTAAATCAACTCCCTGCATTATAGCTCCAAGTATACCGCCTAAGACAATTCCCACTGTTATACCGGGGATAGCAGGCATTTTTAATGCCATGGCAACGATAACAGATAATGGTGGTAGCAATAATATTGGAGAGATATTAAAATTAGCTGCAATTCCTTCCCTTATTGCATTAATAGAGGAAACATCCGTATTGCTATTTGCATAATTAAAACCCATTATCAAGAATATAATTAAAGTAATAGTGTAAGAAACTAATGTAGTAGGTATCATACCTTTAACATGTGTAAATACATCAGTACCTGAAACTGCTGGTGCTAAGTTAGTTGTATCAGATAAAGGAGACATTTTATCTCCAAAGTATGCACCGGAAATAATTGCTCCTGCAGCTACTGGAGCTGGAATACCTAATCCTGTAGAAATACCCATCAGTGCAATACCAATTGTACCTGCTGTACCCCAACTAGTACCTGTGGCTAAGGATGTTACAGAACAAATTAGAACAGTTGCAACTAGGAAAATACCAGGTTTTAATATTGCTAATCCATAATATATCATACTGGGCACAACACCAGAGATTAGCCACAAGCCAATAAGAATACCAATAATGGATAATATTATTACTGCTTGTAATGCTTGATAAATACCATCAAACATTGATTTCTCAATTTCACTCCAGGTGAACCCAATCTTTAGTGCAATAATTACAGCAAAAAATGTACCTATTAGCATGGGTATATGTGGATCAGCGCCATATTTAATAATGCTAGTTGCCATGACTGCAATTAAAAATCCGAATGATATTAGAGCCTCCCATAAATATGGCTTCCGGGCTATCTTTTTTTCTTTCATCTTTGTAAATCTCCTCCTTAGTGTCTAAAACCCTATTTGATTATAAAAAAAGATATTGTATTGTCAATGTATCTAAAGTATTCGTACAATTTAATAATTTTATTCCTTTTTGGGAAAAGCCTCATTTTTTGCTATCTATTAATTTGAAGGCTACTATGATATAATATTTGAGTATAATCATGGAGAGATGTCCGAGAGGCTGATGGTGGTGGTCTCGAAAACCATTGCGCAGTTACGCTGTGCCGGGGGTTCAAATCCCTCTCTCTCCGCCAAATATAATATAATTAAAAAGGCTTTAGACAAGTTAATTTGTCTAAAGCCTTTTTTACATAAATAAATATCCAAATATATTAAAAGTATAGCCTATGATAAGTATACCCAATGACACTACACCAACAAAAACAACTAAGAGTTTTTTCTTAACAACCTTTGAAAGCATAATAATTGAAGGAAGGGAAAGTGCTGTTACTCCCATCATAAATGATAATGCTGTTCCTAATCCTACTCCCTTCATTACTAAAGCTTCTGCAATAGGTAAAGTACCAAATATATCTGCATACATAGGTATACCTACAAAAGTAGCTATTAAAACTGAATACCATTTATCACGACCAAGTATGGCTGAAATAAAGGATTCAGGAATATAGTTGTGAATAGCTGCACCTATTCCAACACCTATAAGGATGTATAACCATACCTTTTTAATAATATCTAGGACCTGGTCTTTTGAAAAATTAATCCTATCTTTAACAGTCAATTTTTCCTGCTCCATATCAAGAACTGGATTGTTAAAGACAAAAGGCTCAACATATTTCTCTAACTTCAATTTGCTAATTATGGTTCCTCCAGCAACTGCAAGTATTACACCAACTACCACATACGCTAGAGCTATTTTCCAGTTAAATATACTAGCCAGCAAAATAATTGATGCCAAATCAACTAAGGGTGAAGAAATTAAAAATGAAAAAGTAGTTCCTATTGGTAGTCCTGCACTGGTAAATCCAATAAAAAGTGGAATTGAGGAGCAGGAGCAAAAAGGTGTTACTGTACCAAGCAAAGCAGATAGTATATTGGCTGTAATACCATTAAATCTGCCTAGGATCTTTCTAGTTCTCTCTGGTGGGAAAAAAGACTGGATATAGGAAATACCAAATATTAAGACAGAGAGCAAGATAAATATTTTTATTACATCATAGATAAAGAAGTGAATACTATTGCCTAATCGACTTTCCATACTTAGTCCAAAGATGTTTTCAACTAAGAGTCTAACTAGTTCAAAGAGCCATTCCATTTTAAGTAATTGGGCATTTAACCATTTTAATATAATCATATATATCAAATCCTTTAATATGTTTTTTTATTAATTAATGAGGTTTTACAAGACTGGAACTAATATCATTGAATAAATTTCTCAATAGTTCCAAGCTATCCTTATTTATTGTATACTTCATCCATATTCCATCTTTTCTGCCATTGACAAGACCTGATTCGCATAAGATTTTCATATGATATGAAAGGGTAGGTTGTGTGATGTTAAATTTTTCCAAGAGATTACAAGCACATAATTCTCCATTAGAGAGCATATCAAATATCTTCATTCTCGTTTCGTCACCTAGTGCTTTTAAAAACAAGGCATATTTATTATAATCCTTAACCAATATTTCCACCTCCTATAAATACCTTTAATACATTGATATCTATCTATATCTAATAATATAACACACATAGATAGATATCAATATGTTGTTAATATTGTTGTGCCAAATATGGAGTATTCTACCATTTTATGATATTCTATATAGAAACAGATAATTTAACAAACAGATCCAGTAGAATTGAACCTGTAGATTATATGTAATGTCTATTATTGGAGGGATAAGTATGAAGAAGAGACTGGTAGTAATAGTTATAGCTATTACACTGATATTTATGAACATGAATTTAAACATAGCAGGAGCTATGGATCAGGAAAGCTTAAAGGTAATAAAAGTAGCTGCTGGTAATAATCATTCAATGGCTATTAAAAGTGATGGTAGTCTATGGGGTTTTGGTGGTAATTATGAAGGTCAGCTTGGTGATAAGACTATTGTCAATTATAGTGATAATCCAATATATATAATGACTGATATATCAGAAGTTATGGCAAGTATGACTCATACAATGGCCATAAAGAATGATGGAAGCTTATGGGGCTGGGGAGATAATTCAAAAGGAGCAATTGGTGATAGCACCACAATAAATCGTCATAGTCCTGTAAAAGTTATGGATAATGTTAGTAAAGTAGCAACAGGTCTTAATTTTACAATGGCTATAAAAGATGATGGAACACTATGGGGTTGGGGGAATAACTTTGGAGGCAAGCTTGGTGATGGGACAACCATAGCTCGCAATACTCCTATTCAAATAATGACAGATGTTCGAGAAGTATCAACTGGTAATAATCATACAATGATTATTAAAAATGATGACACCTTATGGGGGTGGGGAAATGATTCCTCAGGTGAAATAGGTAATGGACCAATGGATTATTGTTTTGATATTTCTATGAATATTATGTCAAATGTTAAATCAGTATCTGCTGGCGGTAGCTTTACAATGGTCCTAAAAAATGATGGTAGCTTATGGGCTTTTGGAAATAATTCCTATGGACAATTAGGGGATGGTACAACATCTAGCCAAAATAAACCAGTCCAAGTGATGACAAATGTAGCATATGTAGATGCTGGTTTTAACCACACAATGGTTATTAAGTCTGATGGAACATTATGGAGTTTTGGAGATAATTTGCAAGGGCAACTAGGAGATGGTACAACAACTAACCGAAATAAACCAGTGGAAGTAATGGCAGATGTAGCATATGTAGATGCTGGTATGTACTATACATTAGTTATTGATAAGGATGGAACTCTTTGGGGCTTTGGAAATAACTCATTTGGACAGATTGGAAATGGTAAAAGATCTAATAGTAATATTCCGGTAAAGAGCATTATAAATGGAGAAACAAAGATTCAAACAAATGAATCGGCACAAACAGAAATTATAGTTAATGTAAATGGTAAAAAGGTAGAGTTTACTCAAAATCCAATAATTAAAGAGGGTAGAGTTCTAGTTCCATTGCGTCCTATCTTTGAAGCTCTAGGGATGGCAGTTGAGTGGAATAAAGAGACTAAAGGAATTGTTGCATTGAAGGATGATATAATTATAAAACTAGAAATAGGTAGTAGCAATGCAGTAGTTGAAAAAGAAAACAATAAGGTAATTAAAACAACTCTTGATGTGGCACCTCAAATTATAAATAACAGTACATTGGTACCTGTTCGGTTTATAGGAGAAGCAACAGGGGCTGATGTAACTTGGAACAAAGCTACAAGAACTGTGACTGTAAAAAGCAATATTGGGGAATCTTCACAAGATATAGAAATTGTAAATAGTGGAGAAGGTCAAAAAAACACTGATTCAAATAATCTTGGAATTACCATAGGGGATTTTTATATAGAATTAGGTGATAGTGTTGATACTGTAATTCAAAAGCTAGGTAAGCCAAATCGAATAGATGAAAAGGTTACTAGATTAGACTGGTATGTATATAATGATGATTATTCTAAATTTATTATGATTGGAATCTTTAAAGATAAAGTTGCTTCCATTTATACTAGTCATACAAATTTTGTTGTGAATGATGTAATAAAATATGGAAGCCCTGAAGAAAGTTTATCAAAATCTCAACTGAATAAATATTATATAGATGAGATTAATGGAAATATTTTATATGGCATAATGATTTCAGATGTAAATGCTGGAGGTCTATGGGGGCCTGTTCTTGACAATAATGACCGTTCTTCTTATATTGAACTTCAACAAGTAGACTGCCTAAATGCTTTTAGAGTGTACAATGGTCTAAATCCGTTAAAGATTGATGATATTGCACAGAAAACTGCAAGAGAACATAGTAAGGATATGGCTGAAAACGGTTATTTTGCTCATGTTGCTTTAGATGGTAGAAGATTTCCGGATAGGTATAATGATAATAATGGAAGATATTTTGCTTGTGCGGAAAATATAGTAGCTGGTAGTGATGATGGATTTAATCAATTTAAACAATTTTTAAATTCCATTGGGCATAGAAATAATATGCTATATAATTTACCCCAATATATTGGTATCGGAGTTTATTATAATGAAAATTCCCAATATAAATATTATGGAACACAGTTATTTTCATACTAATAAAAAGCACATAGAGGGACTGCCCCTCTGTGTGCTTTTTTATTGTTATGATTTCCAGTTTGTGGTAAGCTTTAATTGAGGTGATTGCTGTGAAATATAATTGTCTAATAGTTGATGATGAGGAAGCCTTATCCGAAAGTACCTGTGAATATTTTAATATCTTTGGAGTGAAAACTTTTTGGGTCTCAAATGAAAAGGATTGCTTTGATTTTTTAATGGAAAACAAAACCGATTTAATACTTTTAGATATCAACTTAGGAGAATCCTCGGGATTTGAAATATGCAAGAAGTTAAGAAACTCAACAAATATACCTATTCTTTTCATTAGTGCAAGAACAAGTGATGATGATGTACTCCTTGGTCTTAATGTAGGTGGAGATGATTATATTCAAAAACCCTACTCACTTAATGTTCTTTTGGCTAAAGTCAAGGCTGTATTGAAACGATATGGAGGACAAGAGGAAGTATTCTGTTTCGGAAGTTTCAAAATAGACTTTACTATGGAAAAACTTATGAATGAAAATAAGGAAATCAAACTAAAGTCTATGGAATACAGACTTCTCTCTTATTTAGTCCAAAACAGAAATCGAACTATTTCAAAAGAAGAATTGTTTCAAAGGGTTTGGGGAGATGGAATTACCAGCGATGGAACATTAAATGTTCATATTAGAAGACTTCGTGAAAAGATAGAAGAAAACCCTAATGAGCCACAGTACATTAAAACCTTGTGGGGGACAGGCTATGTATTTGAAACAGAGTAGGAGTTGTTTAAAATGAATATCAAAAAATTAAGTATTTTAACAATTACCTTTTTTATAATTGGCATTAGTATAATACTTTGTCTTTTTGCCACTAACAAAGATATTAAGATTGACACCGTTGCTGTAAATGATATTACTCAATCTTTAGCTAAGGGTTGGGACAAGCTTGAGGAATCACCTTTACCCGGCTTACAATATGGAATAGACTATGTTGTTCTAGATAAGAGTGGTAGCTTTCTTGGAGCAACAAGAGAAGGGCTTAACGAAGATATAAACTCTGCTATCAATAATAGGGACACAATAATTGATATTTCCATTGATGGAGAACTATTAGGTAAGCTAATTATTTACAATAACACAAATGAATTATGGAATAGGCATAGAAGTAATTTGCTTGTTAGCTCTCTATTAATAGTAATATTGCTTATTTTGTTTTGTCTCACATATGCTATATATATAGATCGAATTATTTTCAAACCATTTCGTAGACTTCAAGCCTTTGCCCGTCATGTAGCAGCAGGTGAATTGGATATGCCTCTCCAGATGGATGAAGGTAATATCTTTGGTGCTTTTACAGAAAGCTTTGATCTAATGAGGGAGGAACTGGCTAGAGCAAAGGAAAATGAAAGAAAGGCTAACCAAGGCAAAAAGGAGATGGTAGCATCCTTGAGCCATGATATAAAGACTCCTGTTGCATCAATAAAGGCTGTTTCTGAAATTATGATAGTAAAATCCAATAGTGAAAATGACAAAAGGCAATTGAGTATTATTAATTCAAAGGCAGACCAGATAAATGCACTTATAAATAATATTTTCAATGCCACCCTAGAAGAATTGCAGGAACTAAAGGTTATGGCAAAAGAAATATGGAGTACAGAATTATATGATTTAGTAAAAAATGCTGATTATAATAATAGAGTCATAATATCTCCTATTCCTGAATGCATTATTTTTGCAGATAAACTTCGAATTTCACAAGTTGTTGATAATATAATAAGCAATTCATATAAGTATGCAGATACATCTATTAGTGTAAAGGGAAATATAATAGGACAATATCTTGAGCTTGAATTTAGAGATTATGGTCTTGGTGTATCTTCTGAGGATGTAGCCCTTCTATTCAATAAATTCTATCGTGGACAAAATTCCACAGGCAAAAGCGGCACAGGACTGGGACTATATATTTCAAAGTATCTGATGAATAAAATGCAGGGTGATATTGAATATAAAGCTCTAGCTCAGGGATTTGCTTTAATTATGAAATTAAAACTTTCTTAAAAATTTAAGAATTGGTTAAGAAATGGTTAAAGACCTGTTAAGAAATCATAGTATATAATAAGGCTGTAAAAGATAAATTGCTTTAAATGTAGCTTATCTTTAATAGTCTTATTTTATAGGGGGATATAAATGGAAAATGTAATCGTATCAACTAATAAGCTTTGCAAGACATTTTCAAACGGAGGAATTCAGCAGCATGTACTAAAGAACCTAGATATTGAAATATTTGAAGGAGATTTTACTATTATAATGGGGTCATCAGGGGCAGGAAAATCTACCCTTCTATATGCATTATCAGGTATGGATAAACCAACATTAGGTTCCATAAAGTTCTACGATAAAGAAATTACTAAGTTATCCAATGATAAGCTGGCAGTTTTTAGGAGAGGCAATTGTGGATTTGTTTTTCAGCAAATGTTTCTTTTGGATAATATGAGTATATTAGACAACATCCTTGTCAGTGGCTTGCTTCTAAGTAAGGACAGAAAGAAAATTACAGCAAGGGCAAAGGATTATCTCACACAAGTTGGCCTTGATGAAAGCATATGGAGGAAATTTCCTACACAACTGTCAGGAGGAGAGGTTCAACGAGCTGCAATCGTCCGTGCATTGATTAATCAACCAAAGGTGGTCTTTGCGGATGAACCTACAGGTTCCCTTAATTCAGCTGCAGGAAAATCAGTTCTTGATCTGCTTACTGAGGTAAATCAGAAGGGACAAAGTGTTATTATGGTTACCCACGATTTGAAATCTGCAATAAGGGGAAACAGGATTTTATATATGCGTGACGGCGTTATTCATGGGGTTTGTGATTTAGGAAAGTATAGAAGCGATGATTTAGATAGGCATACTAAACTCCAAAATTTCCTAACTGAAATGGGGTGGTAATATGAAGAAAATATTTATGTTAAGTTTTGCAAATATCCGAAAATCTAAAGGGCAGGCTATATCACTTTTCATAATGTTTTTAGTCGCGGGATTTTTGTTAAATGCAGGTCTACTAGTATTTATTAACTTTGGAAACTATTTTGAGAAGGTTGCTAAAAATCTTAATACTTCAGATGCCTATTATATTGTAGGAATGAACCTATACAATGAAAAGATAGATCAATATATAAAAGACAACTCTAATGTTAGTGAAATGGAAAAAGTAGATTCTTTATATGCTTGGGGAACTATTCCTTATAATGACAGTGTAAGTGAAAAGGTATTTGTTTTATATGATAAAGATGCAGAAAGAAATCTATCTAGATGGGAATTAGTAGGCGACCATTTGCCAACAGATTCTATGTCAATCTATGTTCCTTATGTATTAAAGGTTGATGGTGGATATAAGTTAGATGATAAACTTGAAATGAAAATTGAGGATACAACGATTACCTTTACAATAAAAGGATTTATAGAAGATGTATTCTTCAGCTCACTAGATATAGGCATTTTAGGACTTTATATGCCCCATGAAACCTATGAAAATGTAAGGGATATATTAGGTAATAAATATAAGGGAATGGTTGTTTTTACTAATCTTGTTGATAGTGAAAAGTCACTTGAGACAGGAATTAGAGAGTTAATTGACCAGGATAAATTAACCACATCATCAGTTCAAAGCATGGATTTATCACTGGTGAAGAATATTCGCACAATGATGGCAGGTATGATAGCAGTAATGATAGTAGCTTTTTCTGTTATTATAGCAATTGTTTGCTTGATTGTTATTAGATTTAAAATCAGCAATAATATAGAAGAGGATATGACTAAAATAGGCTCATTAAAGGCCATAGGTTATACTAGCAAACAAATTATATACACTATTGCCTTACAATTTCTTCTAATTGCATTGCTTGGTAGTGTAGCAGGAATAGGTATATCCTATATTACGATTCCTGTATACTCTAAGATTTTTGAAAGTCAATCGGGATTGTTTTGGGTGCAAGGTTTTGACAGCATAATCAGTAGTGTGGCTTTGAGTGTGGTCTTATTGTCAGTAGTAATAGTTACTTTAATTAGCGCTCTTCGTATTCGTAGACTTCATCCTATAGTGGCCTTAAGAGGTGGTATAATAACTCATAATTTCACTAAAAGTTATTTTCCCCTTGATAGATCAAAGGGTAATTTAAATACGAATCTTGCCTTTAAGTCAATATTTCAAAATATAAAGCAAAGCTTAATGATAGTAGTTATACTTACAGCTGTATCCTTTGCTAGCACATTTGCAGTAATGATGTTTTACAATTCAGTAATAAATACTAAGGCATTTAGTGAGGTGCCAGGAGTTGAGCTTTCAAATGTTATTGTAGTATTGGATCACAATACTAATAATGAAAAAATGGTAAAGGATATTGAAAGCTTAAAAGATGTAAGGAAAGTTCAATTTTTAGACCAGACTATTGTAAAAATAAATAATAATACCACTGCTGCTGCTGTTATGGATGATTATTCTAAGAAGGAAACTAATTCAGTTTATGAGGGCAGATATCCTATTCATAGTAATGAAGTAGTTCTTTCCGGGGAATTGGCAGAAAAGCTTGAAAAAAACATTGGTGATACTGTTATACTAGGATTTGATAATAGGGAAGAGGAGTTTATGGTTACAGGTTTATCTCAAGGAATGAATATGGGACCACTGAAGGTGACTATGAGATATGACGGTATAATTAAACTAAATCCCAATTTTAAACAGGAAAATCTTCAGATTTATTTAAATAAAGATGTAAATACTGTTGAGTTTATTAATAAGCTTAAAGATTCATATGGAGATCTTGCTATGACATTAATAGATGTAGATGAAAGCATGGAACAAGGTATGGGAGTTTATATTACCATTGTTTCAAAGGTTGGATTTGCAATTTTAGTTATAACAATAGCAATAGTCATCTTTGTTCTATATCTTATTATTAGTTCAGCTATTATACGAAGAAAAAGGGAATTAGGGATACAAAAAGCTCTTGGTTTTACAACATTACAACTTATGAACCAGATATCAATAGGTTTTATGCCGCCCATAATCATGGGGGTAATCATAGGAACCATAGGTGGAATGACTCAGGGAAATGGAGTTATGTCAATAGGAATGAAGGCAATGAGTGTTATGAAGCCAAACTTCATTGTTAATAAATTATGGACCATCTCTTTTAGTATTGCAATTGTAATTGTATCCTATCTTACATCAATGCTTATTACCTATAGTATTCGTAAGATATCAGCATATGAATTAATAAGCGAGTAATGACAAATGACACAGAGGACAGTCCTCTGTGTCATTGCTTATTTTAATATAGAATTAATAAACCATATATTCTTGCTATAATCAGCTACATAGTCTTCAAATATAGCTACAGTTTCAAAGTCTCCTTCTTCATCAGCTGTATTTCTGATTTCAGTTGCTAATGTTTTCATAGATTCTAAATCTTTTTTAACTATTTCTAGAGATTCCTTAATTGAAAAGTCTTTTGCTTTGATTTCTTCAATATCAGATTTTTCCAGGTATTCAGCCATAGTTGATAAAGGCATTATATTTTTCATTTTTAATAATTCAGCAACTTCATCTAAGTTTCCAAACAATTTGTCATATAGTCCTTCAGTAAACTCATGAACTTGAACGAATTGAGTACCTACTACATTCCAGTGAATATTGTGGAATTTAATATTTAATACAGCTAAATTTGATAAATACTTTTGTAATAAATCTATATGTTTCAAAATAATCCCTCCTATAAATTTTAACTAATTATAAATTAGTATCTCTCTTTAAGTTAATTATATGATAAAATAGTATTAACAAAAAGGCACAAATTTGTTCGTAAGGATGTGATATTATGAAAAGTAAAATTTCTAGTGGATTTGAAATAGTACAGGATTTAATTAAATTAAGATGGATACCAGAGATTTTAAAGTCTATTCATCTTGGAAATAAGCGATATAGTGATATATTAACTAGTATTCCATATATGAGTCATACAGAGCTAAATAGGAAATTAGCTATATTATTAGATAGAAATGTAGTAGAGAAAATAAACTCTGGAAGTGATAGTTATTACTCTTTGAAAAGTTTTGGTAAGGATTTAGTTCATATTTTTTATCACTTAGAAGATTTAGAGAGTAAATACTTTGAGCAAAAATATATATAAAACAACACAGAGAGATTGTCCCTATGTATTATTTAGATGAGACTTTTGACATCTTTACTTTAGTCTTAGTATTGAAATATAATGGTATATAAGGAAATGAATAACAAATGAGAATTTTATGAAAGGAATTATCTAAGATGAAGACTAGATTTAAAAGTATTTTTTCTTTATTTCTACCATTTGCTTTAATCATATTTGCATATGTTTTTTTTACAAAGACTAATACAATGTCTGAAGCTCAACTAGACATTATAAGGTTTTCTCCATATGGTATATTCATTGTGGGATTGGCTATCGCTTTTAAATTCAATCGTAGTAGAGAGTTTTTTGTCATAATAGTCCTTAGCCTATGTTTAATATCCATTGATTATATACAAAGTCCTCTTACTACAACTGTAGAGGTTAGTCATATTTATGCAATAATTTCTTTAGCAATCCCTATGAATATTGCTATATTTGCTTTTTTAAAGGAAAGAGGAATATTGAGTTTGTGGGGAATTATTCGTATAGTATTTATTATTTCACAGTTATTTTTTGCACTTTGGCTAATATATTCAGGAGAAATAAATATTTCTAATTTGATCAATGGAAGAATAATACTTGTGAATGAAGACTCATTAAACCAAATATCTCAAATATCAATATTCTTGTTTTTAATAACTTTTATAATACTAGTTATTAGACAAGCTATGAAAAATAACTCACAGGAAGTTTCTTTTATAGCAGTACTGGGAGCATTATTTTATATGATATATAGCAATAATCCAATGATTTATTCAATATTTTTTACAATATCAGGAATTATCCTTATAATTTCAATAATACAAGATTCTTACTATATGGCATTTACTGATGAGCTTACAGGACTTCCTTCCCGTAGGGCCCTTAAGCAGGATATGATGAAATTAGGGGTTAATTATTCTATTGCTATGCTGGATATTGATCATTTTAAGAAATTTAACGATACTTATGGACATGATATAGGAGATGAAGTTTTACGACTAGTTGCTTCAATTATAAGAGATGTAAATGGTGGAGGAAGATCTTATCGCTATGGTGGAGAAGAATTTACCATATTATTTTCAGGTAGAGGCATAAAAGAAGTTCTTCCACATATTGAAGAACTTAGAGAGAAGATTGAAAAAAGAGGTTTTATAGTAAGGAGTAAAAATAGACCAAAGAACAAGCCTAAAAATAAAAGCAAAAGCTCCAAATCTGGAAAACAAGTTAAGATAACAGTGAGCATTGGGGTATCTCAAAAGAATGAGAAAGATAAAGTTCCTGAGGATGTATTAAAATCTGCAGATAAAGCTTTGTATCGTGCAAAGAAAAAAGGAAGAAATATGGTTAGTAAATAAATTGTTTTTATATAAAAGTTATTTACAAAGTAATACTTTTATGGCATAATGGATAAGATAAATCTTTAAATTGGTGCAGAGATACCAGTAAGATACCATAGATGCTTGAAGGATGATTTACTTTTGTAAAGCTACTTTTAGTATGTAAAATCTTGCGAAGGCAAGATTATTTTTTTGGGTATATGCAGCCAAATAAAGAACTAATTAAAATTAGGAGGAATTATTTATGGCTAATTTAAAAAACAATGAAGTAATCGGGTATTTACCTGATGAGCGTCCCCCCGTACTTGAATTAATTCTATTTGCATTACAACAAATAGTAGTTATGTTTCCAGCAACAGTTCTAGTTGCTCTTATAACAGGATTTCATGTTTCTACAACAATTTTTGCTAGTGGTCTAGCAACTCTTGCATTTATTTTTATAACAGGTAAGAAAATTCCCTTGTATTATGGATCAAGTTTTTCATATATAGCTGCAATAGCATCGATTATGAGTGCTGAAGCTTTCGCAGGATATTCATTAAATGATAAAATTTCAATAGCTCAATTCGGTATTGTAATGTCTGGATTTGTTTCAATAATTGCAGGCTTCATCATTAACAAAGCAGGTAAAGATGCAATAGATAGAGTACTACCACCTACTGTAACTGGTAGTATTGCCATGATAATAGGATTATCTTTATCAGCAAACGCATTATCAAATGCATCAAGTATACCAGCCATTGTAGCAGAATCACAGAAGGTATTTGCAACAAATATGGCATGGATAATATCAATAGTTACATTATTGTCCACTATTCTATACTCTGTATATTTAAAGGGTAAGCTTAGCCAATTTCCAATATTATTTGGACTTTTTACAGGATACGCGGTAGCCTTAGTTATAGGATCTATTACGGATATTCCCTTTGTTACATTTACTACCATAGAATCAGCTTCAGTATTTAATTTGCCAATATTCACCTTCCCTAAGGCAAGTTGGGCAGCTGTAGCAGCAATAATGCCCATAGCAATAGCAACAATACCTGAATCAACGGCACATATATATCAATTAGATATTTACGTAAATGACGTAGCTAAAAAGAAGGGCTCAAACAAGGAATATAAAATAGAGGACAAGCTTGGCTTAAACCTAATAGGTGATGGTATTGGTGATATAGTTTCAGGCCTAATAGGTGGACCAGCAGGTACAAATTATGGAGAGAATATTAGTGCAATGGCATTATCAAAGAATTTCTCAGTACCAGTATTAATGTTAGCAGCTGTAATTACTATGATTATTGCTTGTTTCACTCCACTAATTAACATAATTTACTCCATACCAACATCAGTAATAGGTGGACTTTCAATATATTTATTCGGTGTTATAGGAGCACAAGGTATAACAATTATGATTGATAAAAAAGTAGATATGTTTGAATCAAAAAATCTTGCAGTTATAGCAGTGATACTAATAATTGGACTAGGTGGCACATTTAACTACCCTAATAGCATGATTCCACTATTCGGTCAAGAATTTCCAGCAATAGCCACAGCTGCTGTGGTTGGGATTATTTTAAATCTACTGCTTTCTCTTAAAAGTAAAAAGCAAATAAACTAATTGTCAAGTTAAGGGATAGTAGAGTCTACTATCCTTAATTTATGTCTAATATTATCATTTAATAAGTAAATTATGTACTAACACTATTGATGGTTTTATGTTAAAATATAATATGCAGGGTGTGAGAATTCCCCCCAGTGGCAACATTTTACTAAAGAGGAGAGAGCTAAGTGATAATTGAACATTTTTTGGAAGTGATAATACCTTATATTACGGCTTCCTTAGAAGCTATCGGAGTATTTATAATTGTAATAGGAGCAATTAGGGGAGTTTATAGGTTTGTTAAGAACTTTGTAAGTATTAATAAACAAGATGTGTCAATTGATTTTGCTAAGGCTATGTCATTGAGTTTAGAATTTAAATTAGCAGCAGAAATAATAAAAACGGTAGTGGTAAGAACATTAGACGAATTTATTATTTTAGCATCAGTTGCCATACTTCGAGTAGTACTTACTTTTGTACTACATTGGGAATTGAAGGCAGCAAGTGCTGAACATGGACATGAACATTAAAGATTAAAGATTCTTAAAAGAGCTTATAGCTGGGGGGGATGAGTATGGATAGACCTATTATAATAGATTGTGATCCGGGGTTAGATGACTCTATAGCAATTATTGCTGCTGAAAAAATACAAGATATAAATATTATAGGAATCACAACTGTAGCAGGCAATGCTTGTATAGAAAATACAAGTAGAAATGCTTTAAATCTATTAGATACCATCTCCTGGGAATTACCTGTAGTTATAGGAGCAGGCAATCCCCTAATAAGGGAACGAAGATTATCAAAGAAAAAGACTGGTTTAGGTGAAGTGGTATTAGAGGAATCAACCAGGGAATTTTTAGATATAGATGTAAGTGATTATATTTATGAACAAGCAAAGAAGTATAATGGGGATCTGGAGATTCTTGCATTGGCACCCATGACAAACATTTCACAGGCTATAATTAAATATCCAGAACTAAAATCTATGATTAAATCCATAACTTTTATGGGTGGGACAACTAGGCAAGGTAATATTACACCATCGGCAGAATTTAATATGTATATTGACCCTCATGCAGCAGAAATAGTATTCGAATCAGGTATACCTCTTACTATGGTGGGCCTTGATGTGACAAAAAAGGCATTCTTATCTTTTGAAGATATTAGTTATTTTCAATTTTTCAATAGTCTTCATAGTAATTTAATTGGTCAGCTTCTTCAATCAATACACAATAGAGAATGTATATGCGGAGAAAATGCAATAGAAGTACATGACCTTGTTGCACTGGCTGTTATGGTATTGCCTGATATTGTAAAGAAGAAGAAGTTCAAGACATCCATAGAAACAAATAATAAGCAAAATCTAGGTATGCTATTATTTGATTATCGTAATATAAGTGATGAAGAGAAAAATATAGATATTGCAGTTGATATAGATGTTGATGCTTTTATACACTGGTTTAAATCTTTGATTTGTTAAAGTTTTACTTAAAATCAAAATAATTAGTACAATTTGCATAAGATTTGATATAATATTATAAATACATAAAAAGTAGGAGGGATTTGATGAAAAAGCTTTTAACAGGTAACGAAGCAATTGCAAGAGGAACCTATGAAGCCGGGTGTTTAGTTGCGTCTGCATATCCAGGTACGCCAAGCACTGAAATTCTTGAAAACATCTCACAATACGAAGAAATCTATTCAGAATGGTCCACTAATGAGAAAGTAGCTCTTGAAGTTGGAGCAGGGGCTTCCATAGCTGGTGCTAGGGCATTAGTAGCCATGAAACATGTTGGATTAAATGTTGCAGCAGATCCATTGTTCACTATTGCATATGAAGGAGTAAATGGTGGATTAGTTGTTATTACAGCTGATGAACCAGGTATGCATAGTTCTCAAAATGAACAAGATAATAGATTGTTTGCACCTCATGCAAAGGTAGCCATGGTAGAACCATCTGATAGTCAAGAATGCAAGGATTTTATAAAACATGCCTTTGAAATATCAGAAGAATTTGATACTCCTGTATTATTTAAAGTAACTACAAGAGTTTGCCATAGTAAGGGTACTGTAGAATTAGGTAGTAGAGTAGAAGTTGGAATTAAAGAATATGTGAAGAATCCTAAGAAATACATAATGACACCAGCAAATGCTAAGACTAAACATTTGGAAATGGAAGAAACTAGAATTCCAAGGCTTATGGAATATTCTAATAATAGTCCATTGAATAAAATAGAATGGAATGACAGAAAAATAGGAATTATAACATCTGGGGCTGCATATCTTCATGCAAAGGAAGTATTTGGAGATACAGTTTCATATTTAAAAGTAGGTTTTAGCTGGCCATTACCAGATAAATTATTTAGAGAGTTTGCAGAAGGTGTGGACAAGTTATATATCATAGAAGAAAATGAACCTTATATGGAACAATTTATTAAAGCTATGGGAATAGAATGTATCGGTAAAGAAATATTCTCAGTTTGTGGTGAGATAAACCCACAAATTATTAGAGAAGCAATATTAGGCGAAAAAGTAGAAGAAGGATATAAGTTAGATATAGAAGTACCATCAAGACCACCAGCATTATGTGCAGGATGTCCACATAGAGGTATATTCTATGCATTATCCAAACATAAAAATAAAATTGTAGTTACATCTGATATAGGATGCTATACTTTAGGCTCTGCCCCACCATTAGCTACTGGAGATACAGTAATATGTATGGGTGCTGGAATAACTGCAGGTATTGGTTTTGATAAGGTTAACCAAATGGCAGATAGAGGCAAGAAAACCTTTGGAATAGTAGGAGATTCGACATTCTTCCACTCTGGTATGACTGGATTAGTTAATGCAGTATATAACAAGAGCAATATGGTAGTTGTAATTTTGGACAATAGAATTACAGCAATGACAGGTCATCAGGAAAACCCAGGTACAGGAAAGAGTTTATCTGGAGTAGAAGCACCACAAATAGATATAGAAGGCTTAGTTAAAGCCATAGGAATAAAAGAATCAAATATAAGGGTTATAGATCCATATGATATGGATGCGAATGCAAATGCAATTAATGATGCCCTAGTAGCCACTGAGCCATTTGTAATCATTACAAAGCAGCCTTGTGCACTTATTAAAGATGTACAAAAGAGAAGAGCAAATCTATATTGCCAAGTAAATCAAGATAAATGTAAAAAATGTAAGACTTGTCTAAGAATAGGCTGTCCAGCAATATCTATGAAGGACAATGTGGTTAGCATGGATACTTCAATGTGTAATGGCTGTACAGTATGTCTACAAGTATGTCCATTTAAAGCTATAGAATCTTTTGGGGAAGAGGTGATTTAATTGGCAAAATCTTTACTTTTAGTAGGTGTAGGAGGTCAAGGTACGATTTTAGTATCTAAGATATTATCAGAAGGTCTTCTAGAAGAGGGTTATGATGTAAAAATGTCAGAAATCCATGGAATGGCGCAAAGAGGCGGTAGTGTAACTACTCAAATTATATTCGGTGATAAGGTATATTCTCCAACTATTAACAAAGGTGAAGCAGATGTATTGGTATCCTTTGAGAAGCTTGAAGCAGCTAGATATGTACCATTGCTTAAGAAGGGTGGAACTTTAATAGTTAATGAAGAAGAAATGTATCCATTACCAGTCCTTGGAGGACTTGAAAAATATCCTGATGGGATAATGGAAGAATTAAAAGATAAAATAGAAAAGGTAATATCCATAAATGCAAGGGTAATAGCTGAAGAACTTGGGGAACCAAGGTCACAAAACATTGTAATGCTTGGACTTATAGTCAAGGCTTTAGGATTAGAAAACATAGATTGGAAGAGTAAGATAATGAAATTCCTTCCAGAGAGAGTACATGAAGTTAATATCAAAGCCTTTGAAAGAGGGATAAATGTCTAAATAAGATTGGGGATACTTTACTAGTATCCCTTTTTTTTATGTTTAAATGGCATATTATGAATAAAAATTAATTAAGTTTTTGTAATAAATAGAAAATGAAAGAAAAACAAAGAGATTTTTAGAAAAACAGAGATAATCATAGTAAAGTTCAAAAACAATATCAGATGTTTGATAAAAGTTCATTCTTGTGAAACAAACTGAACATTGTCTAGATTTACATTAAAAAAATGAGGAGTATAATAGATTAGTCAAGGAGTGATGTACTATGGATCAAATTATCAATAATATTTTAAATATTGATAAGGAAACAGTGAAGATGAAGTTAAAGACTGAAGAGCTTATAGAGAATAAGGAAAAAGAATTAAAGGAAGCCATTCAAGAATTAGAAAAAAACTATATGGAAGAAGGTAGGTTAGAGGGAGAAAGAGTTTATAATGAAGTCATTAAAAATGGAGAGTTGGAAATAAAACAGATGCAGTCTATGGATATGAAGACTCTAAACAGTATTGATGATGTATACAAGAAAAATAAGGACCAATTAGTAGAGGAATTATGGAAGAACTTATTTAAAGGTAAAGAATAGAGGGATATTCATGAGCGGTGAAAGAAGATTTGCAGCTATAAATACTAAAATAAGAGTCTTGAGAACAAAAGTATTAGAGAAAAAAGACTATATTATCTTAATGGAAAAGGAAAATGTAGAAGCGCAAATAGCTTATCTGAGAGAAAAAACCGCCTATCAAGAAGAGTTGAGTAGAATAGAAAAATCAGACAATATTCAGCAGGTTGAAATTGAGTTAAAACGCCACCTAATCGCTGAATCTGAAAAGATTATAAAATATTTTACAGATAGCTATAGGAGTTTTTTTAGAAGCTTGATGTTAAGGCATGAAATCGAAGATTTGAAGCTGTTTCTTAGGATGTTGGAGAGAAAAGAAAATACGGATAAAATACAGAATTTAAGTTTATTAAAAGGAAAATATTATAGTTTTGATATAAAGGCAATAAAGAGCTCTTCAAGTTTGGAAGAGTTTATTGAAAATTTAAGGGGAACTATTTACTATGATGTATTAAACCCTTATAAAAATGAAGAGCATTCTAAGATAATATTTTATATGGAAATGAACTTAGATAGACTATATTTTAGCTTATTAAAATCCAAATCCCAAAGTCTTAAAAAAGAAGATAGAATAATATTTGAAAAAATATTAGGTACAAATGTAGATTTATTAAATATTGAATGGATATATAGAGGAATTAAATTTTATAATTTACTACCTGAAGAGCTAATTAATTTTGCATTGCCTAATGGACATGAATTTGAATATAAGGACATAAAAAAGATGTGCTATTCCAATGTAGAAGAACTTAAGGAAATAGTATTGAAAACTCAATATGATTTCTTGTTTGATACTGAAAAAGATGTAGATTTATATATGGAAAGAAGAATGCAAAGGTATCTGCATTATAAGTTTTTAGATGCATTTAAAAAAGCTAAATTAGACATTCATTTGTCTATGGCATATATTCATCTTTTAGAGTATGAGATTAGAGATATTATTTCAATATTAGAGGCAAAAAAATATGGATTAACTATGGAAGAAACGAAAGATTACTTAGTTATGAAAGTAGAAGGAAGTGATGAGTAATGTCTGTTGAAAAGATGACTATGATGAATGTCATCGGAAACATCTCAGATGTGGATAATGTATTAAAAGATATAATTCTATCAGGTAAAGTAGAATTAGTATCTGCATTGTCACAAATAGAAGACAATAGTTTTGTCTTTAAAGTAGAGAATGAGAATTTAGAAAAGGTAATAGATTTAAACTATATTACATCTTTTTCAAAGGATAAAAACTATGAAGAACTTCTAAAAAGAGGTGAAGAGCTAGAGGAAGTTTTTGATATAAAATTTAAACATAAGGAACCTAATTTAGAAGATAATATAGATATAGATAAAATGTCTAAGGAATTTAGCAATATATATGAAGAGGTAAAGGAATCTAATGAAAAGCTAAAGGCAGCTAAGGAAGATCTAGAAAGGGTTCAAGGATTTTATAAGAACTTATCTCAGACTAATGGAATGAATATTTCTATAGATGATTTGAGAAATCTTTCTTATTTTGATTTTACACTTGGGATATTGTCAAAAGAGGATAGAATAAAACTTAAGAAAAATTATGAAAATATATTAGCAGTTATTCTTCATACTGGAACTGGAAAAGAAGGAGAAGCATATTTAGCTATATATCCTTCAAGTATGAGAGAAGAAATGAATAGAATACTAAGGTCTCTTAACTTTAAAGAAATTAAGATACCAGATAACTATTCTGGGACACCTGAAGAGATAACCAAGTATTTATTTAACAAGAAAGAAGAACTGGAAAAAGAAATAAATTCTTTAGATAGAACATTAATTAGTTTAAAAGAGAAACATAGAGATAATATCTCAACTATATTAAATCAGCTAAAGACAAAGGGAAAAATAGAAGGTATCAAAGAAGAATTGGCTAGATCAAATAAGTTTTTCTATCTTTCAGGATGGGTCTCTAATAAGGATAAGGAAAGCATAGGAAAAATCCTTAATGCATATAAAGATATGCTAGTGATATTTAAGGATGACTCAGACCTTACTCCTCCTACAAAGCTTAGAAACAATTGGATATTTAGACCATTTGAATCCTTGGTTAAAATGTATGGCATGCCTTCTTATAATGAGTTAGACCCTACTCCATTTCTATCTCTATCATATATGCTTTTATTTGGAGCTATGTTCGGAGACTTAGGACAAGGGTTAATATTACTCTTAGGTGGTATATTACTAGGTCGTAAAAACAAGATGTTTGGTGGACTACTATCCAGACTAGGACTAAGTTCTATGGTGTTTGGAACTTTATATGGTGCTGTATTTGGAATAGAAACTCTATTGCCAGCTCTTTTGATTAAACCTTTCGAAAATATTAATACAGTACTAATATCTGCCATACTTGTAGGTATTGTGCTGATACTTGTATCTTATATATATGGAATGATTAATAGTTATAAGAGAAAAGACATGGAAGAAGGCTTGTTCGGCAAAGAAGGATTAGCAGGATTTATATTTTATCTATGTTTGCTTGTATTAGTTGGAGGGAATCTCATTGGGAAACCTATACTTCCTATTGGTGTAGGAGTGGTGATTATCTTACTATGTGTAGCAGCAATGGTATTCAAACAACCTCTTACTCATTTAGTAATGGGTAAACGACCACTTCATGGAGAAGATATTGGTGGATACTATATTGAATCCGTATTTTCTATTGTTGAAACATTGCTAAGCATGTTAAGTGGTACAGTGTCCTTCATTAGAGTAGGAGCCTTTGCTTTAACACATGTAGGCTTAGCGGTAGCTTTTGAAACAATAGGTCATATGATTGGAACTCTGACTGGAAATATTATAGTTATGATTATAGGTAATATTATTATCATTGGAATGGAAGGGGTCATAGTATTTATTCAAGGTCTAAGACTTCAATACTATGAACTATTTAGCAGGTATTACAAAGGTGAGGGTAAAGAATTTAACCCTTTAAATATTAAATAATTAGGAGGAAAAGAAATGGAATTTATATTAATATCAACGACTTTAATGGTTTTAATGACTATAGGAACAGGAATTTTTATGATTTACAAGAATATAGAAGGTAATAGGAAGACACTTAAAAAGATTTTAAGAGTAAACTTATTTGTATTTTTACCAATCCTTGTTGCAGCTATAATTACTTTAGTGCCAGGTACAATCAATGCAGAAACTACTAGTGCAGCAACAGGAGCAGGTCTTGGATTTATGGCAGCAGCATTATCAACAGGTTTAGCAACTTTAGGCGCTGGTTATGCAGTTGCTGTAGTAGGATCATCAGCATTAGGAGCAGTTTCTGAAGATTCAAGTATATTAGGTAAGACTTTAATATTCGTAGGTCTTGCAGAAGGTATTGCAATCTATGGACTTATAGTATCTATCTTAATAATAGGAAGGTTATAATATGAAGTCCTTCCTAATAAGCCACAATCAGGATACTATCTTAGGTCTTAGGCTGGCGGGAATAGATGGAGTTTTGGCAGAAAGCACAGAAGAGGTTGAATTTCATTTTTCTAAGGCTGTTGAAGATCCAGATATCGGGATTATTATTATAACAGAAAAGATATTTGAAGAAATGAAAGAAAAGGTACTAGAACTTAAGAGAATAGGAAGTACTCAAGTTATAACTACTATTCCAGACAGAACGGGCCTAAGGGATAAGAATTTTATAATGAGATATGTAAAAGAATCCATAGGCATAAAAATTTAGGTGGTGATTCAATGATTACTCTTGAGGATAAATTAGATATATTTTATAAAATGATATTTAAAGAGGAAGAAGAAAGAAGTAAAAAAGCCCTTGAAGAATTAGAAGCTAATAATAAATTAATATTAGAAAGTAAAAAAATAGAGCTTGAAAACAAGAAAGAAGAAATAATTGAGAGAAGAAGACTTTTAGCAGAAATTCAAAAAAACGAATTACTATCAAAGTATAATCAAGAGGATAGAAATGCTATTCTCATAAAAAAGGAAGAGGCCTTAGGAGACTTGATTAAATCCTTAGAGGATAAAGCGAGAAGCTTCACATCTACTGAAGAATATAAGGACTATATTCTTCACGGAATTGAGGATGTAATTAAGGATATGGAAGAAAAAGAGGTAACTATAGGATTAATTGAAGAAGATAAACTAAGGTTTGAGGACTTTATTCTTAAATTAGGTAAGGAATATGGCAAGAATATAATCTTTGATATAGTCAGCAACCATATTATAGGTGGATTTATATTGAAATATGAAAGCTATAATTTAGATAGTAGCTTTAAGACTATTATTGATGAAAATCGATATTTGATAGGTAAGAGATTATATTCATCCCTAGAAAAGACAGGTGAATTAAATGGATAACTTGACGGGTAAAATTGCTATGATAAATGGTCCAGTAATACTTGGAGAAAATATGACTGGATTTAAGATGAGGGAAATGGTATTAGTAGGAGATAAAAAATTAATTGGTGAAATCATATCCATAGATGGAGATAAGGGAACAGTACAGGTATATGAAGAAACTGAAGGTATAAAAAGGGGAGAAATCATAGTATCAACGGGTAAACCTCTTTCCCTAAAGTTAGGACCTGGTATGCTTGGCAATATGTTTGATGGTATTCAAAGACCTCTAAAGAAAATAAGGGACGATTTTGGTAGCTTTATACCAGAGGGTATAGGTCTTATATCCATTGACGAAGAAAAACTATGGGATGTACAGCTAAAAATAAATCTTGGTGATTATCTAAAAGAAGGAGAAGTATTTGGAACTGTAGAAGAAACTTCTTTAATTACCCATAGACTTTTAGTACCTGTAGGAGTAGAAGGCAAAGTCACTAAGTTAGTAAAAGAAGGGAAACACAATATAGAAGAAGACCTTGTTGAGATTGAAGATAATCTTGGTAAAAAACATTATCTAAAGATGTATCAAGAATGGCCTGTTAGAATTTCAAGACCTGTGGCAGAAAGATTACCTATAGATAAGCTATTGGTCACAGGACAAAGAGTATTGGATATTTTCTTTCCTATAGCTAAGGGAGGAACAGCAGCAATACCTGGAGGATTTGGTACAGGCAAGACTATGACTCAACATCAGCTTGCAAAGTTTTCAGATGCAGACATTATAGTATATATAGGCTGTGGTGAAAGAGGAAATGAAATGACAGAAGTACTAGAGGATTTTCCTAAGCTAATTGACCCACATTCTGGAAAGCCAATAATGGAAAGAACGGTTCTTATTGCTAATACATCTAATATGCCAGTAGCTGCAAGGGAAGCCAGTATATATACAGGAATTACCATGGCAGAATATTTTAGAGATATGGGCTATCATGTAGCCATAATGGCAGACTCAACTTCCCGTTGGGCAGAGGCCTTAAGGGAAATCTCAGGAAGACTAGAAGAAATGCCAGCAGAAGAAGGATATCCAGCATATCTACCTTCTAGACTTGCTCAATTCTATGAAAGGGCAGGATATGTAAAGGCTCTTTCAGGGGATGAAGGATCTGTAACTATAATAGGAGCAGTTTCTCCAGCAGGAGGAGATTTTTCTGAGCCAGTTACAGAAAATACTAAGAGATTTGTTAATGTATTCTTAGGATTAGATAGAGAATTAGCATATTCAAGACACTATCCAGCCATCAATTGGTTAAATAGCTATAGTGGATATATGGATATGTTAAAGAATTATTATGAAATAAGATTAAATCAAGATGTAGAAGGTCTTCGAGGAAAGATGCTAAGACTTTTATTTGAAGAAAGTAAGCTATTGGAAATTGTTCTTTTAGTTGGTGAAGATGTATTACCAGATGATCAAAGGCTAATCCTTGAAATTGCAAGAGTTATAAAAATTGGGTTTTTACAACAAAATGCTTTCCACAAGGAAGATACCTATGTACCATTAGAAAAGCAAATAGAAATGCTAAAGACAATAGATTTGTTATATGAAAGAGGATTACAAGCTGTAAAGCAGAATATCCCTATTTCTCAAGTAAGGAATGGAGAGCTTTATGGTGAAATTATAAAGATGAAATACACTGTACCCAACGAAGATATAGATAAGATTCAAGAACTTAACAATATGATCAATGATTTTTACAATAAATTAGAATTAGATTATTCTAAATAGTGGGTGAGGCAATGAAAAAGGAATATTTAGTATTAGACAAAGTAGAAGGAGCTTTAATAGAGCTATCAAAAGTTCATGCAGTTGGATACGGTGAAATAGTGCAGGTAGAAAACAATTTAGGTGAAAAGAAAATAGGTAGAGTTATTAAAATAGATGGAGATAAGGTAGTTGTACAGGTATTTGGATCTACCTTGGGACATTCAGTAGATAATACAAAGGTAAGCTTTGAAGGAAGACCATTTGAGATTCCTCTATCTAAAGATATACTTGGGAGAACCTTCAATGGTATCGGAATGGCCATGGATAATGGTGGAGATATATATTCCGATAATTTTTATAATGTAAATGGTAGACCTATAAATCCAGTGTCTAGAGAATATCCAAGGGATTATATTCAAACGGGAATATCCTCCATTGATGGGCTTATAACTTTGATTAGAGGACAAAAGTTACCTATATTTTCAGGTTCAGGCTTACCTCATAATGAACTTGCAGCTCAAATAGTAAGACAGGCAAAGATTAAGGTAAATGGAGAAGAAAGGGATAATTTCTCCATAGTATTTGCAGCCATAGGTGTAAAACATGATGAGGCATTTTTCTTTAAGGAAGCCTTTAAAAAGGCAGGGGTACAAAATAAAGTAGTAATGTATATTAACTATGCAGATGATCCAATAATGGAAAGAGTAATTACACCAAGATGTGCTCTTACTGCAGCTGAGTACCTAGCCTTTGAAGAAAACCAACATGTCTTGGTTATAATGACAGATATAACATCCTATGGTGAGGCTCTAAGAGAGGTATCTTCCTTGAGAGAAGAAGTGCCTAGTAGAAGGGGATATCCAGGATATCTTTACTCTGATTTAGCAGCTTTGTATGAGAGAGCAGGTATGCTGAAGGATAGGGAAGGCTCTGTAACACTTATTCCTATTCTAACAATGCCTAATGATGATATAACTCATCCTATACCAGACTTGACTGGATATATAACTGAGGGACAAATAGTATTATCGAGGGAATTAAATCAAAAGAATATTTATCCTCCAATAAATGTACTTCCTTCATTATCAAGACTTATGAAGGATGGTATAGGTGAAGGATATACAAGGGAAGACCATCCTGATGTGGCTAACCAGTTATTCTCTGCATATTCTAGGGTTCAAGATATTAGAGCTTTAGCACAGATTGTAGGGGAAGATGATTTGTCAGATAAGGATAAGAAGTATATGGAATTTGGTGAAGCCTTTGAGGAACATTTTGTTACTCAAAAATACAATGAAAATAGGGATATGCAAGATACTTTAAGCTTGTCTTGGAAAATATTATCATTATTACCTCAAGAAGAATTAGACAGATTAAATCCAACCTTAGTAGAAAAGTATATGAAACAAGGTGATTAAATGGCAGTATATAAATTGACGCCTACAAAGGCAAATTTAATAAAATCTAAGAACTCTCTCCAATTTGCTAAAAAAGGATACGAATTATTAGATAGAAAAAGAACAGTTCTCATAAGAGAAATGATGTCTTTAATAGATAAAGCCAGTGAGTTACAAGGGAGAATAGACATAGAATTTAAAGATGCCTATGAAGCGTTAAAATTGGCTAATATAACTATGGGTACTGAATCTGTAGAAGAAATAGCAGGCTCTATAGAAAAAGAACAGGATTTTAATATATTGTTTAAATCTGTAATGGGAGTAGAAGTTCCTATTATAAAAAGGGAAGAGACTACTTTTACTACAGAATACGGATTTTTTAGAACAAATCCAGCCTTTGATAAAGCAGTATTAAATTTTACAGAGATAAGGAATCTAATTTATGACCTGGCAGAGATAGAGAATTCAGTATATAAATTAGCAATGGAAATAAAAAAGACCCAAAAAAGAGCCAATGCTCTAGATAAGATACAAATCCCAAAATATACTACTACTATTAAGTATATAGAAGAAGTATTGGAAGAAAAGGAAAGAGAAGACTTCTTTAGACTGAAGAAGGTTAAAGGGAAGAAGTAAGCTAATATAAAAACTACCACAAGGATGGAGATTCTTCTGGTAGTTTTTTGAATCAGAGGGGGCTGTCCCCTCCGACTCGATAATTTTTGCCTATGCTTGAATCTATTTAGCTGTGCCCATTTAGCAGAAATCTCTTTAAAATCAAATGCATTTCCTTATTAGATGATGTATAATAAGACTTAATGTTTAAAGGGGGTTATGATATCAAAATTAATAATAAAGAGAAAAAACTTAAAAAACATTTCAAAGCTATAGTTTCAAGTGTTATCTTTTTAACTGTCTGCTTCATAATAGGATTCGTTTTCGCTATGTGTTTTGGAGATTTTATGTCTACACATATTAAACACGATAGTTTATTTATTGAATTAATTAGAATTTATGGATTGCTGTTAATATTCTTCATTGGGTTTTTGTTCCACATAATAATCCATGAAGCAGGTCATCTGATATTTGGATTGATTACAGGATACTCCTTTGTATCATTTAGAATAGGATCATTTACAGTAGTCAAAGAGGATGGAAAATTAAAAGCAAAGAAGTTTAACATACCTGGAACAGCAGGACAATGCCTAATGATGCCACCAGATTTAATAGATGGAAAATTTCCATTTGTAATATATAACTTTGGTGGAGTTATAATAAACTTTATAGTGTCTACACTAAGCATTTTATCTGTAATATTTATAAAAAATATCATTTTTCCATTTAATGCAATATTGGTACTTACAGGGATGGCTGGAATTATTGCAGTATTGACTAATGGAATTCCATTGAAGATTGGCGGTATTGTCAATGATGCTTATAATGTTATATCCATGTTAAAAGATGAGGAAGCTAAAAGGGGCTTCTACCTTCAACTGAAAGTAAATGGACTACAAAGTAAAGGTATGCGAATTAAGGATATGGATTTTAGCTTGTTTGAATTACAGCCAGATTCAGATATTTCTAATCCTCTAAATACTAGTATTAGGTTAATGGAATTTAATTGGCATTTAGATAATATGGATTTTGATAATGCAAGGAAATGTATCAATTCTTTTATACCGCATTTTAGCAAATTAATACCATTATATAGATTTGAAATTAATTGTGAACGGATATTCCTAGAATTGATAGGAGAATGTGATAAGAGTTTTATTGATAGATTGTATGATAAGCAACTTAAGAAGTATATTAAATCCGCTAAGTATATGATTAGCAAGAAAAGACTATTGATGGCTTATGAATACTTTTATAATGAAAATAGTGATCATGCTCTAAAGCATTATGAGGATTTGAAAAAACTATCTAATAGTTATCCAATCCGAGGAGAGGCAGATATGGAATTGATGCTAGGGAGTTGGATTAAAGAGAGGATTACTACCTAGGATTAAAATACATATTAAATGGGAGTGGTATGATATGGAGTATGTATTAACTAATATAAAAAACACCAGAAGAATAAAATATTCTTCTGGTGTTTTTTTACAAATTCCCTCTATTATTCTTCAAGTTACTTGATTTAAGCAATTTTGAAATTATGGTCTATTTGGGTCCGTAATAATTGAACGACGTATAAATTGTGGTCTAGTAGGGCCATCATCATCGCCTGCAAATACTCCTATGGATAGAGTGAATAATAAAACCAACATCAATACTATACTTACTAATCTTCTCTTCATCTTCATATACTTTTTCCTCCTTGATATTTTATTATGTTATCAATTAATTTTTCCAGTCCATTATATTCCTTGTTTTGAATATAGGACTTTAAGGATTTAAAGGTTGCCAACAAGCCATCGTAAGCATTAATATTTGATATTATAATGCTGTTATATTCTTCTAGTATTGTATGGATATTTTCAACCCTTATTTTAGTATTTAATTCTGTAAGAGCTGTGATATTCTTCAATATATAATTCTGTTGATTATTCTTGCTTGCATATTCAAGAGATAATTTATAATAATTTACAGCTTTCTCAAGATTATCTAAGGATTCATATACAGTAGCCAATCCGTGGCAAATTTTACAGTATCGCTCTCCATCTTTATCCAGTTTATCAATATCCTTTAATATGCCATCTATATACTGCTGAGCACGATTTTCATCCTTTAGTTTTGTATAGACTTCGGCTATATTAGCATATATTAAATATTTGAGATCGCTATATCCTGTAAAAGTTATAACTTGAAGAGCCTTTGTATAGCTGCTGAGAGCTGATTCATACTCGCCCATTTCAAGATAACATACACCTTCTAGGATGTAAGTCTTTCTCCATAGATCATAATCCTTTGTCATGGAGTATTGTAATAGATCTGAAATTATCTCTAAAGAAACTGAATACATCTTTAATCTATAATAGGCTAAGGCATAATTATAATAGATATGGATCAAATACTTATTAGGTATTGTCTCAGCGTTTAGTAGAGCATTTTGGTATATTCTTATTACATCTTCATATTTTCCTCTATCAATATAATTACTAGCTAATTTGATCATTATTCTATAGTTTTGATTTCTCTTAGGGTATCTAGTCCTTAGCTCCCAAGCCTTTAGCATATACTCGTATTCTTTTTCATAATCTCTAGAGTTAAAGTAAATATCTCCTATTACTTCATAGGCCTTAATCTTCTTATCCACTAGATCATATTCATTGAGAAGAAATTCTAAATCATCTAAGTCATCTGGGTCAATTACATAGTCTTTTTCTACCCTATGCTTGTCCAACTGAGAAATGTACACTTCTACTTTTTCCTTTGCCTCATATCGACGCGGATTAAGTAAATCTTCTACATCCACAATTAAATCCATATTTCTCTCTTCCAGAATTTTGTTTATACTCTTACAAATTATCTTAGCGTCATCTGTCTTTAGGGGAGTTGCATCAGATTCTATTAAGTTTAATAAATCTTTTTCGATTCCACCTCCTATAATATCAGCTTCACTGATATTTAAGCTTTGACGTATTCTTCTTAAATCTTCCCCTGTGGTTGTCTCTGCCTCCACACTGCCCAACACACCACCTCCATTTAATAACTAACTTTTGATATTTGCAAAAGCAATTATCATTTGTCATTTATTATGTGAATATTCTTGTTGTTAAGTATATTACATCATTTTACAATAGCTCCCGTCAAGACTTTATTTCCTACATTTTCCGCCATTTAAAGTTATATACTGTCATAATTTGTCGCAAAAAAGTTTTAATATATAATTTTCAAGCAACTAATTATATTCATATATTGACAAATATTTAACTAGATATTACAATATCGATATCGTGATATTTAATTTGAAAGGAGGTGCTAGGAAATGAACAATGAAAAGACCCCTTATATTACAGTTCAAGCCTTACATCGTTTACCATATTATCTTCAATACCTGAAGGATAGTCAAAAGAATGGTATAAGAACAATATCTGCTACAAGTATTGCATCTGCTATGAAATTAAATGATGTACAAGTAAGGAAGGATATCTCAGCTGTTTGTACAACTAAGGGAAAGCCCAATACTGGATTTGTAGTAGATCAGTTGATTGAAGATATTGAAGATTATCTAGGCTATAATAATACAATGGAAGCAGTTCTTATAGGGCTAGGATCAAGGGGAAAATCCATATTAGCAGCTAGAGAATTTGAAAAATATGGATTGAATATTGTAGCTGCCTTTGATACAGAAGAGAACTTAACTGAAACAATAGTATCTGATACACAAGTATTTCCTCTAAAAAAATTAGGGAATCTTTGTCACCGTATGCATATACATATTGGAATTATTGCAGTACCTGAAGATGTAGCACAAGGAATATGTAATTTACTAGTAAGTTGTGGGATTCGTGCTATTTGGAATTTTACTTTAGCAAAATTGGATGTGCCAGATGATGTTTTTATTCATGACGAAAATCCATCGGCATCTTTGGCAATTTTTTCACAACATTTAAGGGAAAGTCTAAAGGAAAGGAAGTAGTCCTTATAAAAATTATAAATACGAAGGGAGTTTTTTTATGAAAATTACTATATGTATAGGCAGTTCCTGTCATATCAAAGGGTCAAGGCAGGTTGTAGAGAAGTTACAGGATTTAATTGAGAAAAACAAACTAACAAATAGTATAGAGCTTTCAGGTACATTTTGTATGAGTAATTGCCAAAAGGGAGTTAGTGTTAATCTAGATGATAAGCTATTTTCTGTAACTCCAGAAACTGCTGAGAGCTTTTTTGAGGATGAGGTATTGAAATATTTTGTATAAGGTTGAGGTGATTAAGTATGGCAGAGTTTTTAAAACTAAAAAAGTCCAACTGTAAGAACTGCTATAAATGTATTAGATATTGCCCAGTAAAGTCCATTAGGTTTTCAGCAGGACAAGCAATCATTGTAGGGAATGAATGTATTCTATGTGGGCAATGTTTTGTTGTATGTCCGCAGAATGCAAAGGAAATCACAGATGATATTGAAAAGGTTAAGGTCTTGATTACAGAAGGAAACCCTGTTATAGCAAGTATAGCGCCATCATTTATTGCCAATTATAATGGAGTAGGTATAGCTTCTCTTGAAAAAGCCCTAAAGGAGCTTGGATTCTTTGCAGCAGAGGAAACTGCTTTGGGGGCAACTGTGGTCAAAAAGGAATATGAGAGAATTTTGAGAGAGGAAAAGCCTGAAGTTCTTATTTCTTCATGTTGCCATAGTGTGAACCTTCTAATTCAAAAGCATCATCAAAAAGCGCTTCCTTATCTATCTCAAGTTATTTCTCCTATGCAGGCACATTGTATGGATATTAAAAAGAGATATCCTAATGCAAAAACAGTATTCATAGGTCCATGTATTGCCAAGAAGGATGAGGCTAATCATTATGCAGGGGCCGTTGATGCAGTATTGACCTTTGAAGAATTATCTGGTTTGTTTAAGAAGAATGGAATCCAATTAACTCCAGAAAAGGACTCTACTAAGGAAAGTCGTGCAAGACTTTTTCCCATTGCTGGAGGTATATTAAAGACTATGGATAAGGAAGATAGCGACTATACATATTTAGCCATTGATGGAGTGGAAAACTGTATAACTGCTTTGAAAGAAATAGAAAGCGGTAAATTAAGTAACTGTTTTATTGAAATGTCAGCTTGCACTGGTAGCTGTATTGGTGGCCCAGTTATGGAGAAATTTCATAATCAACCAATCCATAACTATAAAGAGGTAGTTACTTATGCAGGGAGCCATGATTTTGAAGTGAATTATATTATTAATAATTATAAATATATTGAGGCTATTGGTCGTAAGGCTTCTATGCCAAGTGAAGCAGAAATACAGGATATACTTGGTAAAATGGGAAAATCATCTCCTACAAGTGAGCTTAATTGTGGTTCTTGTGGATACAATAGTTGTCGTGAAAAAGCTATTGCTGTAATTCAAGGTAAAGCAGAGCTTTCCATGTGTTTACCTTATATGATGGATAAGGCAGAGTGTTTTTCAGATACTGTAATCCGCAATTCTCCTAATGCCATTGTAGTATTAAATGACGATTTGGAGGTGCAAAAAATCAATACTGCTGCATGTAAGATCATGAATATTCGTCGGGAGTCTGATGTATTAGGTGAGCCTGTTATACGAATTTTAGATCCTGATGATTTTAGTAAGGTTCGAGCTTGTCATGAAAAGACTTATAGTGATCGAATATATCTTGCAGAATATAAATCCTATGTTGATAGAACTATTGTATATAACAGAGATTATCATATGTTTATTTGCATCATGCATGATGTGACTACAGAGATAAGAAATACCGAGAAGAAAATGGAAACCCGTAGGCAGGCAGCTGATATTGCTGATAAAGTAGTGGAAAAACAACTAAAAATTGTGCAGGAAATAGCATATTTACTAGGTGAAACTGCAGCTGACACTCAAACAGCATTGACACGATTAAAGGAGACGATATCTGATGATTAGCAATCTTTATGCAGATATAGGTTATCATAGTCTTTCAAAATATAAGAATTCAATATGTGGTGATCATGTTGAAATGATAGAACAGCAGGATGGATCCATAGTTATAGTTCTTGCAGATGGTTTAGGAAGTGGAGTAAAGGCAAGTATACTTTCCACTCTAACATCTACGATTATTTCTCGTATGATAGCTGAGAACCTTCCCATTGAAGATTGTGTGAGGACCATTGCTGCAGCCCTACCAATCTGTTCAGTGAGAAATCTTGCTTATTCTACTTTTACAATTATTCGTATTATGCCTAATAATGAAGTAGAGATCATTCAATATGATAGTCCTGATATAATTTTGATTAGGAATGGTAAAAACATGGAGATTCCATTTATGACTTCAGTTATAGAGGAAAAGTCTATTAATTTTGCCAGAACAACTTTACAGGAAAATGATATTTTGATAGCTGTTAGTGATGGAGCCATACATGCAGGAGTAGGGCCAGGTATGTCCTATGATTTTGGATGGAAGCGAGAAAATATAATTTCTTATATGGAGTCTTTCTATGATGTGGGCTTCACAGCTAAGACTTTAAATACTATTCTCCTTGATGAATGCTATAGGCTATATGGAGGTAAGCTGGGAGATGATACTACCGCATGTACTATAAGGATTAGACAAAGGGAGTCAGTTAATCTAATAATTGGACCTCCTTCTAATAGGGAGGATTGTGATAAGATGATGTCTCTTTTCTTCTCAAAGGAAGGAAAGCATATTGTATGTGGTGGTACAACTTCATCAATTGCTGCAAAATATTTAGATAAGCCTCTGAAGGTAAGTATGGAATATGATGATCCTGATATACCTGCAATAGGAGAAATAGAAGGTGTAGATTTGGTGACAGAGGGAGTAATTACAATAAACAAGGTTTTATACTATGCAAAAAATTATTTAGAGGATAATGGGTCCTATGTTGACTGGGGTTATAAAAGAGATGGAGCTTCCAAGATTGCAAGAATTTTGTTTGAGGATTCTACAGATATAAATTTTTTTGTGGGACGAGCAGTGAACCCTGCCCATCAGAATCCAGGGCTTCCAATTAACTTTAGTATAAAAATGCAGCTGGTAAAGGAGCTTTCAGACTGCTTGAAAAAAATGGGCAAGCATATAAAAGTCAGCTATTTCTAACAAGGAAATACGAATTATAAACATACAGTGAGAAACTGTAACTATAATATGAAGGAGTACATACTATGCGAAAATTCGATACTAAAATTCAACATTTAAAATACAAGGTACTTAGAGAAGTGGGAAGGGCAGCTTGGAACGACTCTCTATTGGAATCTATAAATGATTTACATAAGAAGATTATATCAAAAAATCATTCTTCTATGCGTTGTTGCATATATAAAGAAAGAGCTATACTAAGTGAAAGAGTTAACTTGGCTATGGGAGGAGATAGTAAAAATCCTAATGTTATTGAGGTAATTGATATTGCATGTGATGAATGCCCTGCCAGTGGCTTTGAAGTAACTCATGTGTGTAGAGGCTGCCTCGCTCATAGATGTGAAGATGTTTGTAAACTAGGAGCAATTATCTTTGATAGTGAGCAAAGAGCTATTATTGACAAATCAAAATGTGTGAATTGTGGGGCCTGTGCTAAGGTTTGTCCTTATGGTGCCATTATCAATGAAAAGAGACCATGTGAAAATGCCTGCAAGATTAAGGCTATTACCATGGCAGAAGGTGGAGAAGCAAAAATTGACAATGAAAAATGCATTTCCTGTGGTGCTTGTGTATATCAATGCCCCTTTGGTGCTATTTCTGATAAATCCTTTATTTTAGATGTAATTAGACTTATTAAGGGAAGCAAAAACAATGAAGACTATAAGGTTTATGCTGTAGTAGCTCCTTCTATTTCCAGTCAGTTTACCTATGCAAAGCTGGGTCAAGTAATTAGTGGAATAAAGGTACTTGGATTCCATACTGTAGTTGAAGCTGCCCTTGGAGCAGATTTGGTAGCTTGGGATGAAACCGTAGAGCTGATTGAAAAGGGATTTTTGACAAGCTCATGTTGCCCTGCTTTTGTTGATTATATCAATAAGCAGTTTCCAACAATGATAGAGCATATTTCCCATAATCCATCTCCTATGGTAGCTATGGGCAAATATATAAAAGATAGAGAGCCAAATGCAAAGGTTGTTTTTATTGGACCTTGTACTGCGAAGAAAATGGAGTTTCAAAAACCAGAGATATTAAAGTATGTAGATAGTGTAATTACCTTTGAAGAATTACAGGCACTTTTTGATAGCAAAGATATAGATATTGCAACCCTTTCTGAGGATGTTTTAGATAATTCCTCATATTATGGTCGTATATTCGCCCGTAGTGGTGGTCTTTCAGATGCTGTTGCTCAAGGTCTGAAGGAACAAGGAATAGAGGATTTTGACCTAAAAGCAGTAGCTTGTGATGGCATTGAGGAGTGTAGAATGGCACTTTTAAAAGCATCCAAGGGTGTTCCAATAGGTAACTTCATTGAAGGTATGGCTTGTGCTGGAGGCTGCATAGGTGGTGCAGGGTGCTTGACCCATGGGGATAAAAATAAATCCGAAGTGGATAAATATGGGAGAGAAGCCTTAGAAAAAACAATTAAGGATGCAATTAGTCTGTTAAAATAGGGTGGAAAATGCTAATCTACATGGGTTAGCATTTTTTTATAGGGAAATAGACTAGCTTTTCCATTGCAATTAGATTAACAATGGGATATCATTAAGTTATATTTATAAATTATAAAGGAGGAATTTTAATGGCTATTAAGTACATACCAGAACCATTTAGAATCAAGATGGTAGAAACTATCAAGGTTCTAAATCGTGAAGAAAGGGAAGAGAGAATCAAAGAGGCTCATTATAATTTATTCAATCTAAAATCAGATGATGTATATATCGACTTATTGACTGATAGTGGGACAAATGCCATGAGTTCAGAGCAATGGTCAGGAATCATGCGTGGAGATGAATCCTATGCTGGAGCTAAAAGTTATTATAATCTTTTAGATGCAGGTAAGGATATCTTTAATTATGAACATATTCAACCAGTGCATCAAGGAAGGGCAGCAGAGAAGGTAGTATTTCCTCTTTTACTATGCAAAGGTAAATATGCTATTTCTAATATGTTCTTTGATACCACAAGAGCTCATGTAGAACTAGCTGGTGCTAGAGCAATCGACTGTGTTGTAGCAGAGGCAAAGGATCCAAGTATTAGAGTTCCTTTCAAAGGGAATATGGATGTTGAAAAATTAGAAAAAATTATAAACGAAGTTGGTAAAGAAAATGTTGGTCTAGTGGTTATGACTATTACAAACAACTCTGCTGGTGGGCAACCAGTATCAGTTCAAAACATGAGAGATGTAGCGGCTATTTGTAAAAAATATAATATACCACTAGATATTGATGCTGCTAGATTTTCAGAAAATGCTTTCTTCATTAAACAAAGAGAAGAAGAATTTAAGAATGCAAGTATAAAGGATATTATTAGAGAAATATTCAGTTATGCAGATATGTTTACTATGAGTGCTAAAAAAGATGCTATTGTAAATATGGGTGGATTAATTGGAATTAAAAATGATACAGAATTATTCCAAAAAGTTAAAGCAAATTGTATTTCCTTTGAAGGCTTTTCCACATATGGAGGACTTGCAGGTAGAGATTTGGAAGCTTTAGCAATAGGATTATATGAAGGACTTGATGAGGACTTCTTAAGATATAGAATTGGTCAACTTGAATATATAGCTTCAAAACTTGATGATGCTGGTATAGCTTATCAATCACCAGTAGGAGGACATGGATTATTCGTTGACGCAAGAGCAATGTTCCCTCATATTCCATATAATGAATTCCCTGCACAAGCACTTGCAGTAGAATTATATAGAGAAGCAGGAATTAGAACTTGTGATATAGGTTCTTATATGCTAGGCAATGATCCAGATACAGGCATTCAATTAGAATCAGAATTTGAATTCACTAGACTTGCAATTCCAAGAAGAGTATATACTCAAGCTCATTTTGATGTAATGGCAGATGCACTTATTGCAATTAAAGAAAGAGCTAGCACTGTGAAGGGCTATAGAATCACTTGGGAGCCACCAGTACTAAGACATTTCCAAGCACATCTAGAGCCAATTAAATAAATTTTACAATAAGTTTAAAAATTGGTGCCAGGCACCAATTTTTAAACTTATTTTTTATCTTCTTGTTTTATCTAGGTAATATAGGATATAATTTTTATGTATTGATAATATTCAGAAAAAGGGGGAATTTATTTGGATTTACAGAGATTTATTGATTTTAAGGATAAAATAGTAGACAATGTATCGAAAGTAATCATAGGTAAGGAAGAGGAGATTGAATTAATCATTGTATCCTTTATTTCAGGGGGACATGTATTATTAGAGGATATACCAGGTATGGGAAAGACCATGATGATAAAGGCTTTTTCAAAGACCTTAGATCTACCATTTAAGCGAATTCAATTTACACCAGACTTACTTCCATCGGACATAACTGGAATTAACTTTTACAATCAGAAAACTGGAGATTTCCAATTTAGAGAAGGTCCTTTATTTTCAAACATAGTGCTTACAGATGAAATAAATAGAGCAACACCTAGGACACAATCATCACTTCTTGAAGCCATGGAGGAGAAGCAAATCACAGCTGATGGTGTGACCAGAAAACTACATATGCCATTTATGGTACTAGCTACACAAAATCCAGTTGAGTCCTTTGGTACATTTCCACTTCCAGAGGCACAATTAGATAGGTTTTTTATGCGTATAAAATTAGGTTATCCTACACTTGAAGAAGAGAAGATTATAATTCAAAAAAATATAGGAAATCCTTTAGACAGTATTGGATCAATAATGAAAGCTGAAGAATTAGACTATATATTTTCCAATGTATCAAAGGTAACTATTCAAGAGGATGTAATGGATTATCTTGTAAATATCGTAAATGAAACTAGAAATAAGGATAATATAAAACTAGGAGTAAGTCCTAGGGGATCTATTGCTTTATTTAAAGCTTGTCAGTCCTATGCAGCTATTCAGGGAAGGGATTATATACTACCAGAGGATTTAAAGACCATGGCTCCATATGTGCTAAACCATAGGATAATAGCTCGTGGTGTAAATAATATAGAAGAAGCAATGGAATTGATTAAGGGAATAATAGAGACAGTAGAAGTTCCTTTAGAAGATATACAGGTATAATTATGATTTGGTTCTTAGTAGCTTTATTAGGTATTACCTATGTAATCAACATGGTGGCTTTGAGCTATGGTTTTACAAATCTAAATTACCGAATGGAAATAAGACAGAAAACAGCTGAAATTGGAGATGGAATAGATATTGAATCTATAGTAGAGAATTTAAGCTTATTATCAGTATCCTTTCTGAGAATAGACGAACTTTTTCCTACAGGATTTCATAAAAAGCAAAACACCTATACTCTATTTGTAATGCCCTATCAAAGGGTAAAAAGGACATATAAATTAATAGCAGAAAAGAGAGGTCTTTATTCCATTAAAGATGTAACTCTTACATTAGGGGACTTTGTAGGCCTTGAATCCCATAAGAAGCAAATAAAACTGGATCATGAAGTAATAGTATTTCCTAAGAAACTGGAGCTTTCAGAAAACATTGTTCCAGAGGGAGCCTTAAGTGGGGATATATCAGTAAAGAGATGGATAATAGATGACCCGCTTATGACCATTGGTATCAGAGAATATACTGGCAATGAGCCTGAGAGGTATATTCATTGGCCATCATCCATAAAATATGGAAACCTAATGGTAAGAAGTTTTGATTTTACTACGGATAATAGTGTGATGGTAGTATTAAATCTGGAAACAATGAAGCCTTGTTGGAAACCAGTAGAAGAAGGATTAATAGAAAATGCCATATCCATCACCAGGGGAGTAATAGAAGAATTTGAGGATATAAAAATACCCTACGGCATTGCAAACAATGAATATAATAAAAATCCTGATTATGTAAGAGGTCATTTTTATCATCCAGGATTAGGACAAAGTCATCTTGTTAATTTACTGGAGGTATTAGGGAAAATAAACTATAAGGTACCCTTCTTTTTTGAGAATACATTGAAAGACATAGGAAAAAGCAAAGGAAATTATAGCACAATAGTAATTATCACACCTAGGATATTGGAGACTTATATAGATCCTATTAATGAATTAAGTAGGACAGTAAATGGAGTTGTGGTCATATCCCTAGAAGGGGAGCATTTAGAGCAGTTAAATAATAAAATAATTAAGTATAGGAGTAAATAATTATGTTAGATTTAATTTTACTTGAATTAATTTCCTTAATATCATTTATATATTCCTTAGTACTTATGTATGTGGCCTTTGTTCCTATAAATGAAATGATATTAATATTTCTTTGGACTCTTTTTGTATCCACAACCTTTGCGCTGAGCTACAAGAAATCAATATTCTTTGAGGGGATTATTCTATTATTATTTCTTCCTCTAAAGTTTTATAATAGCAATGCAGCCATATTCCTCATAGTTTTCACGGCCTTTATGCTATATTTATATATCAAGAAATCTTTGCTTAGTGTGAATTATGATCAATACCTATATAAATTAAAGATAAGTTATACAGTCCTTGTACTAACAATAGCCATGAGATCTTTGTTACTTGATTTTTCAGGTTCAATAGGATATGCATTATTTTTTATTATAATGTATCTATTATCCTCAATACTATTAAATAGGTTAATGAGACATTTAGATGCAAATATGGATATTAAGAAGATAAGGAAAACTAATTTTGTATATTTGGGATTTATGTCAGTAGGCTTTGTCATATCGACTTTTGAAAAGCTAAGGGGCAATATAGTAGATGTAATAGATAAGATAATTACTGCAATATATTATCCTATTTATCTATTACTTCGTAACTTTGATTTGTCCTCAGAGTCAAATAAAAAAACAGCCCTAGACTATGCTCAGGAAGAAACAACAAAAACAATTAGTGAGATTTCTCCTGAGGAAATTGAAAATATGATGAATAGTGGAATTTTTAAATTATTTAAAGTATTTTCAAAAATAATGCTTGTAGTCTTGATTTTACTTCTAGCCTATATAATCTATAAATTATTTACTAGAAATGGTGATAGTACTATAGATTATACTGAAGAAAGAGAGAATATAAAGGATCTTAAGAAAAAGAAAAGAAGAATTAGAAGAGAGAAATATCCAAGTGAAAGAAAAGAACAAATACGATATTATTATAGAAGGTACTTAGAAAAACTAAAAAAGATAAATATAGAACTTTTAAAATCAGATACATCCTTAGAAGTAAATGAAAAGGCAGGAGAAGTACTTGAAGGGGATATAGATGAACTAAGAGAAATATATATTGAGAGTCGCTATGGAGATAAAGAAGTAGATTCGCCAACAGTAGAAAAAATGGAAAAACTATACAAAAAATTATAATAAGTTTAAAAATCGGTGCCTGGCACCGATTTTTAAACTTATTTGCTATTGGTATTTTTTTAATAAATCATTTTTAATTTCCCATAGTTTTGGAGATAAATCTACGAAATATCTGTGAGGTCTTTCAAATCTTTTAACCTCATCCCACATTAAATTTAATTGATCCTTGCAATATTGTTGTATTTCATGTATATTAGGATTTTCATAAATACAAATTCCTTCTTCAAATATCTTAACTAAAAGCTTCTTAGCGTAGAAATTAGTCAAGGTCTTTCTCTTCCATGTATAAATAGGATGGAATATCTCATATGGTTTTGATTCATCGATGATTTCATCATGGAGAGTAATAACATCAGCAATGGCCTTATTTGATTTTTTGTCAAACAATCTATATACTTGTTTAAATCCAGGTGTAGTAATTTTCCCCACATTTTCACTAACCTTTATTTTAGGGATTAGTTCTCCATTTTCTTCTATTGTAGTTAATTTATATACTCCACCAAAAACAGGCTGTGATTTTGCAGTTATTAGCCTTTCTCCAACACCAAAGGAATCAACTCTTGCTCCTTGGGTCAATAAATCCCTTATAACATATTCATCTAAAGAATTAGATGCTACAATAATACAATCTTGGAATCCAGCATCATCTAACATTTTTCTTGCTTCTTTAGATAAATAGGCAATATCTCCACTATCGATTCTAATGCCCTTTGGTCTAAAACCACGGGGAACTATTTCTTCATTAAATGTCTTTATTGCATTTGGGATACCTTCCCGTAAAGTATTATATGTGTCTACTAAAAGAGTGCAGTTATCAGGGTATAATCTAGCATATGCCCTAAAAGAATCTAGCTCGGTAGGAAACATTTGAATCCAACTATGAGCCATAGTGCCTAAGGCTGGAATATCAAAATCTCTATCTACTATGGTGTTTGCAGTACCTATACATCCCCCAATATATGCAGCTCTAGCTCCAAGTATGGCACCTTCATATCCCTGAGCTCGTCTAGAGCCGAATTCCATAACTGTTCTACCATCAGCAGCTCTGACTATTCTATTGGCCTTTGTAGCTATTAAACTTTGATGATTTATTGTTAGTAGAATCATAGTCTCCACAAGCTGTGCTTGTACCACAGGGCCTCTAACTGTTACTATAGGTTCTTGAGGAAAAATTGGAGTTCCCTCTGGAATAGCCCAGACATCACATTTGAATTTAAAATCTCTTAGATAATTTAAAAATTTCTCGCCAAAAATCTTTCTAGATTCAAAATATGCTATATCTTCATCGTTAAATTTAAGATTTCTTAAATATTCAATGAGTTGTTCAACACCAGCCATAATAGCAAAACCGCCATCATCAGGTATTGTCCTAAAAAACATATCAAAATACGCAATCTGATCATCCATGCCATTTTCTAAGTAGCCATTGGCCATAGTGAATTCATAGAAGTCAGCTAACATAGTAAGATTTTTTCTATCTTTCCAATCCAAGCTAATCATTAATATATCCCCTTTGTAAATATCATTACACTAATTATAGACCTAAGTCAAGAAAAGTGCAATAAAGTAAAAAAACAAAAAATAATAGATGGGCAATTTCTTTATCATCAGAAACTACCCATCATTTAAAATAGAACTTTTTGCAACTATCCCAACATACTAATTTTGGTTCAATCACTAACTCCAATACTTTACTACACTCCTTAATCTTAGACTAATGCGGTGTTTTCATTTACCCCATCTTTTACCTACATACCTTACTGATTTTACAACTAATACTTCTTTACTGCTAATTACTTTAGAAACCTTAACACTTACAATGCAAGAAGCTTCTTTACGCTTCTTCTAACTTCAATCTTTAAATCTTGGACAATATACAGAAATTTTTCTGCATTTACTAATTTTACATATTCAGTTTTTAAAATCCTTCATACTACTAAAATACAATTGTACTAACTACTAATTGAAATGAAAAGCATTTAAGTTGGGAATAATTAAAGTTCTATTTGTTGTAATTATATATCACTTCTATACTTTAGTCAAGTACCTTGATAAAATATTTGTGTGATATATGTATTTATATTATACCCAGATTTTCTATTTTAATCATAAAATGAAAAATAAAGTAAAAAGTTTCAATGGAGATTTATGCCATTGAAACTTTTCCTTATCTAGAAGCCTAATAAACTTCCAATTTGGTATATAAGAACTGAAGCAATCCAACCAATTACGAAAGGATATATAGCCATAAATATAGCCCATTTTGTAGAATTAGTCTCCTTTTTTACAGTACCGATTACTGCTGCACAAGGAGTATATAAAAGAGTCATCACCATAAATGATATAGCAGTGAGGGGTGTAAATACATTTTGCAGGGCAGATACCAATTGGGATCCTTCTGATACACCAGCATAAACCATTCCCAAAATTGCTACAACTGCCTCTTTAGCCGCTATACCAGCAAATAGACTAACAGTAGCTTGCCAAGTCCCAAAGCCTGCAGGTATAAATATTGGTGATAAGAAAGTACCGATTCTACCTAAGATGCTTTCCTGACTATAAGGTTCCACGCCAAGAGGGAGTACGGATAATATCCATAGAAGAGAAACTACCACAAATATAATAGTTCCAGCTCTGTATAAAAAGTCCCACACCTTATCCCACATATCCCTTATTACATATTTGAAAATAGGTAATCTATAAGGTGGAAGCTCCATTATAAAATGGGAAGATTCACCTTTAAATAATGTTTTTGAGAAAATTTTCCCTAAGACTAGGGCCACGACTATTCCCAAAGTATAAAGTGAGAATAATACAATTCCACCATGATCAGGGAAGAAAGCTGCTATAAATACTAAATAAATAGGTAATCTTGCACCACAGGACATAAATGGATTTATAAGTAAGGCTATCATTCTATCCTTTTTATTATCCAAGGTCCTAGTAGCCATAATACCAGGTACATTACAACCAAATCCTACAATCATCGAGATAAAGGTCTTACCATGAAGTCCAAGAGCACGCATTAGATTATCCATTATGTACGCAGCTCTTGCCATATAGCCTGTATCCTCCAAGATACCAAGAAAAAAGTATAATACCATAATAAGAGGAATAAACTCAAACACAGTAGCTACTCCACCAAAAAGACCTTCAGAGATAAATGATACTAGCCACTCTGAAACACCAATATTATTTAAGAATCCAACGACAAGCTCTCCCGCATATTCAACAAAGGTTGCTACATACCCACCAAATATATCTCCACCAATGGCAAAGGTCAACTGAAACACTGCAAACATTATAATAGCAAAAATAGGAAGTCCTAAATATTTATGAGTAATTATTTTATCAATTTTATCAGTTATTGTTTCGGCAGTTTCTGTAGGTTGCTTTACAGAATCTTTTAGTACATTATTAATGAAGGCATATCTTCTATCTACAATTTCAAGCTCATATTCCTCAGCCTTTTCTCCTAAAGAAGAGATCCTCTCTATTATTTGAGAAGATTCTTTAATCTTCCCTAGTTGATTATAAATATCTTGGTCACCTTCTAATAATTTTATAGCTACCCATCTAGTTGGATATTCCAAAGTAGAATTAGCAAGGATGGATTCAATAGATTTTATTTCTTCATCAACATTTTCTCCATAGCTAAAGGAAATATTAGAATTATTATCTTTACTAAAATAATTGATAGACTCCTCAATCAAATTATCAAGTCCCTTATTCTTAGAAGCAATGGTTGGTATTATAGGGGCTCCTAATTTTTTTGATAGTCTATCTATATCAATATCAATATTTTTCTGCTTAGCTTCATCCATCATATTGAGGGCTATAATAACCTTTGTGCCCATTTCGATTAATTGAGTTGTTAAGTACAAGTTTCTTTCAATATTAGTAGCATCTACAACATTGATTACAAGATCTGGATTTCCTTTAATTATATAGTCACGGGCAACAACCTCGTCCTCAGAATAAGCTCCAAGACTGTAGGTCCCAGGTAAATCAACCACATTATATTGATTGCCCTTCCATTTAAATTTCCCTTCTTTTTTTTCCACAGTAACACCAGGCCAATTTCCTACATGTTGATTAGACCCAGTCAATGCATTAAACAAAGTAGTCTTTCCACTATTTGGATTGCCTACTAAAGCAATAGTATGCAAATAAATTCCCCCTCTTTCAAATGACGCCTATTATAGATATATACAAAAGTTAATGCTCTATAATTATATTACTAGCAATGCCCCGACCTAATGCCAATTTATGACCTGATAAATTTAATATAATAGGACCAATATCGTTTTTAACTACCTTAACAGATACACCCTTGTGTAGTCCCAATTCGTACAGTCTTTTCCTAGCCTTACAGCACCCGGATATTTCTTTAATCTTGCATGATTCATTTGGTTTTAAACATGTTAAGCATTTGTCATTCATATATATCATCCTCCCATAAGCAAAACAATGATAATGATAATGATTATCATTAGTTATATTATTAGTATATTATATTTTGAAGGTAATGACAATAGTTTTTTATTTTTGTAATTTATTGTATTGTTTCATTGTCACATTTACTATATAATAGTAACGATATACTAGTCGAATGGGGGATAATAGTGAAAAAGAAAGTCGAAATCATTGTTAATGAACTAGATAAAGAAAAGGAATCGAGAGAGCTTGATGTTAGAAACATATTAAAGCTAAGTAAGGAAGCTGACCAATTATTATCGCAGTTTGTCGAAGAGAATAAGATTGTAACTAAAGGCTAAATTATGGTTTGAATTTTACATTGATTATTATTATTAAAATGGTTATAATTATACTGAAGGTCAGGGAAAGTCAGAATAAAATGATTCTCCTATTTGGGAGGGAATGGAGGACTCTATGGAATATAAAGATTATTATAAAATACTTGAAGTAGATAAAAATTCATCTCAAGATGAAATCAAAAAATCATATAGAAAGTTAGCCAAAAAATATCATCCAGATCTTAATCCAGATAATAATAAGGCTCAAGAGAAATTTAAGGAAATAAATGAAGCCTATGAAGTATTAGGAGATGAAGATAAAAAGAAAAAATATGATACATTTGGGTCGGGATATAATTTCACTAATGGTCAAAACTTTGATCCTTCTCAATATGGATTTGGAAATGGTGGATATACTTATACCTCTTCCGGTGGTGGAGATTTTAGTGATTTCTTTAATATGTTTTTTGAGGGTGCTGGTCAAAGAGGCAGTAATAGAAGTGGTGGATTCGACTTAGGTAATTTATTTGGTGGTGGAAGAAAATCTTCGAAAAAAGTAGCACCTTCTTATGAATCAGAATTAAATATTACTATGGAAGAAGGATATCATGGTATAACTAAGGATATTACCTTAAATATTGGTGGCGAGAATAAAACCTTGTCAGTAAATATTCCAAAAGGAATATTTCCCGGGAAAAGATTGAAGGTTAAAGGGGAAAAATGGGGAATAAAGGGAGATATATTATTTAAAATCAATTTTATGGAAGATAGAAAAAATGAATTAGATGGTTTAAATATCATATCAAAACTAGATTTACTTCCTTGGGAAGCAGCATTAGGTGAGAAAAAAGTAGTTAAAACAATGGATGGGAAAATTAAGATAGACATACCTAAGGCAATTTCATCTGGTAAGAAAATAAGGATACCTAAAAAGGGTTATAAGGATATGAATGGAGACCAAGGTGATTTATTTGTTGAAATAAATATAGTAAATCCACCAAGCTTAAGTGAAGAAGAGATAGAGTTATATGAAAAATTGAAGGAAATATCCCAAAGATAGTGATGAACATTGGGATGTAAGGATGAAAGCAAATAAATACAATTAAAGTTAATTCATATAATTAGGAAGGCTGACATTAGTATTTCATAAGTCAGCCTTCTTACTTATAAACAGCATATAGATTATCACTAAAGTTGAAAATAGTATGTAAAAAACTATTATAATTGTTTTTAGCATACTATTTCAATGTAATAAATGAGAAAATGAAGGTAAATTAATATGGTAAAGATATTATAGCTGTGTATTCACAGACATGATATAATAATGATTAAGAAATATTTTTAAGGAGGTGGGTATTATGAATAAATGCATAAATTGCATTTACAAATCTAATACTTTGCAGGAGGTATTTATATTTGAGTTACAAAAAGGCAGCAGAAATATTACCGCCTCGCCTACTAGAAGAGGTCCAGAAGTATGTTGATGGAGGACTTATTTACATTCCTAAATCTGGTGATAGAGTAGGTTGGGGTGAATTAACAGGTTCTAAAGATGCCATTGAAAAAAGGAATAAGGAAATTATTAAATTGTTTCAATATGGCACTAAAATCAGCAAGATATCAGAGGATTATTATTTAAGTCTCGAAACCGTTAGAAAAATAGTATATGGTAAAAAACTATTATAACTATTCTTTCCCTATGATTATTGTATGAAAGATGAGAGAATATACTTAACCGGTTAATATAGAAGAAGGGAGATGGTGTTTTGAAAATAATAGAGGTGCTTTTAATATAAGTACAAAACCAGCTAAGTTCAATAACTTAGCTGGTTTTATGTCATTATATCCATTAATATTCCTTGGATATCATTTAATCTTTTTAATATATTAATCCTTTTATTTTCTATATCGAGAAATTCCTGCGTTAGTTCATCCAACTCCTGATCCACTTTTTTAACCAAAGAATAAATCCTGTGTCTACCTCGTCTATCAAGGGAGCTTTCTTTAAAGAACACATGGGAGTTATTTACTGTTATATTTAAAAATTCCTTAACTAATTTCTTATAATTAATTAAATCATCTATAAACAATTTATCAGATAATTTATTGGACTGAGTTTCAATCTTATCATATAGGGCTTTTAGCTCAATTCTTATCTGATCCTGCTCCAGTTCATTTAGTTTCATTTTAAAGGTATCTTTTACAGCTTTTTTATCCACAGCTCTTGAAATTTGAATAGGTGAAATATTCTCCATACCAGTTTTATTAATTCGATTCACAACAATCCCTCCCACCCTATCTATTATACATTATCGGCAGAAAAATAGAAATAAGTAATATCTTCTCAAGAAATAGGAAGAAAATGTCGATAGATAAAATGACTTAATCAAGAATTGAAATCCCATAAGAATATCCACAAGTGAATCAAACAATAATTCTACTATGGAAATGGAAAGGAAAAAACTAATGGAAATGTTAAAAATAAATAATAAAGACAATATAATAAATAGCTATGGAATAAAACCCACCCTTCCCTATGATGTAGAAGGTGTGCTTGTGGAGAAAAAGGGCAAAGATATAAAAATAGAGAAAACCATAGATAATAAAACTGTAGAATATTCCTTAAGGCTCATGGAAGAGATAGATGCAAATCTAGGAGAACAAGTAAAGATTGAAAAAGAAGATATAATATCTTCCAAGGTTGAAGAAAAGGAAGATACAGTGGCAAATACCAAAGTATCTAAGCGAGCAGAGGAAATAATAAGAGAATTAGGATTAGAATATACTGAAGAAAATCTTAGAATGATTGAACATTTACTTAGTAGTGGAATAGCTATTACAAAAGAAAATATTAATTCCTATGTAAAATCCAAGGAATATTTAAATAAGATAATTGAAGGTATAGATAAAGATTCCTTTGTAAAACTCATGGACAGAGGTATAGACTTTGAAGAGGAAAATCTACAAAGATTATCAGAAGCCTTAGAAGAGATAAAAAATGAAAAAAAACCTTTCTCATTAAAAAGATTTTTAAGACTGGAAAGGGAATTGACATACAAAGAAGCAGAGGAAATATCAAAGGAAATCTATGGCCAAAAAATGGGCAAGGATGTATATGATACCATAATAGCATTACATAAGGGGAAAATACCTATTACAAGAGAGAATATAGACAAGACAATCGAAGTAATGTCAAAGATTCACAATCTTAAAAGCATAAAAGATGAGATCTATGTAAAAGTCCTAAATGAAGATAAATTATTTAATATAGATAATCTGTATAAACTAAGTAATTCATATACTACAAATCCAATAGAAGGAAGTATTGTGGCTAAAAACTTTGAAGCATTCACTATAACTAGTGAAGCTACTGTAGACAGCTTAAAGGAAATGTTAGTAAACCTAGATATAGAAAATAGCAATGAAAATATAAGTATTTTAAGAGAATTTATAGTCAATGATATGCTAATGGATAGAGATAAATATAATCAAGTTGTTTCTATGAAAGAAGCTGTAAAAGAATTAACAAATCTTCTTGGCAATACTGAAGTAGTAGAATTAATGGACAGGGATATTGATCCATTACAAGAGGATATTCACAAATTAGTAGAAGAATTAAAGAATTTTAGCAATGATAAAGACATAGATTCTCCAATAGATAATGAAAAAACCAAAGAAGTAATGAGTAATTTAGAGAAATTAGGAAGTATAAAAGACAAAGAACTATTGCAATTACTGAAGAATGGAGAAGACTTCACATTAAAGTCCATTAAAGAAATTGTAGATGCAAATGTAGAAAAGGGATTGAGTATAAACCATAAAGTTCTTGACAAGACCACTCATATATCTCATATTCTTAATACACTTGGGGAAAGGATAAGTGGGGATGTAATATCTCTAGCAGTCAGGAGGTATAGCAATATTACATTGGAAAACCTTTATACTAGCCAAGTAGAAGTAGGTACTACAGAGTCAAATATACTGCCAGTTGGTAAAGTACAAGAGGGATTAATATATGATGAATATCTAAGAGCTAGAAATAGTCTGACTACCAATATGGTAAAAGAAAGCATAAAAGAAGGTAAAATTCTTGAACATATGCCTCTTAATGAGTTAAACAATTATATGGATAAGAAGATAAATAGATATAGGGAAATAGATAGGATGGCTAAGGAGATAAAAAGTATCAAGGGACATGAAGAAAGAATACTTCCTATGATAACGAAAAATGGACTTCCTATGACATTGAAAGAAATCAATGATATTAACTCATTTTTAAATGGAGAAAAGGCTTTGCCAAATATCTTGAAGGGTATAACAGATCCAAACAATCCAAGATATGATGAAGAGTTGAAAGATGGTGTAAAACTACTTCAAGATAAGATATCAACAGCTATAAAGAATGGGGATGAATCCATTAAGGAAAGCTATAAGGAGTTGATAAATTCTTTAAGTAATTCTAATAGTTCATTTAGTGACAGAAAAGATCAAAATGAAGATATGGAAAAAGAAGAATATTTTAATACTTTAAATAAAATATCAAATAAGGATATAGTACTTCAACTTCCTATTGAAATGGATAATGAGTACAAGAGTCTAAATATTATAATTCCTAATAGCCATCAAGGCATAGATAAAAACAATATGAAGTTTTATATAAGTCTAGAAACAGAAAACCTTGGTCCAGTGACTATGGATATAAGTATAAAGGGTAAAGAAGTCCTAATTAATTTAAAAGAGAAAGATGATATATTAAGTAGTAGAATGAAAGAACTGGAAGTTGGTCTAGATAACTTAGGATATACTTTGGCTGAAGAGAATGATTTGGTGAGTATATGAAAAAAAGATTAATTCCAAAGAAATATATTAAAAAAGCATATACAAGAGACAATGAAAAGCAGGATTTAAATATGGACTTAGAGCCTGTGGCAGATAAAATAGACAAGCTGCCAAAGGAGATGTTTCAAATAATAGGAGAAGTAATATCATTTATTGAAAAAGCAAATACCATTGAGGGGGATAAAAATGAGAATAAACAATAATATACCAGCCTTAAACACCCATAGACAATTAAACATTACCAACAATAGCCTACAAAAAACACTTGAGAAACTTTCATCAGGTAAGAGAATAAATAGGGCTGCAGATGATGCTGCAGGTCTTGCTATATCACAGAAGATGGATGCACAAATAAGAGGATTGAGGCAAGCTTCAAGAAATGCCCTTGATGGAGTATCTTTGATTCAAACTACAGAAGGAGCACTAAATGAAGTTCATGCAATGCTTCAAAGAATGAGGGAGCTTAGTGTGCAAGGAGCTAATGGCATATATGCAGAAGAAGATATATCAGCCTTAGCTAATGAAATGAAGGAATTAACTGAGCAAATAGATAAGATAGGAAATGATACACAATTTAATGGAATATATTTATTAAAAGGAAATTTAGACGAAGCTGGAAAGGATGAACTTCGACTACAAATAGGTGCTAATGAAGATGAATATATTGATGTAGATATGTCTGATATTAATATTACTGTGGGAACATCTGGAGGATTAAACATTTTTAATCAAGTAATAGGGAGTGGATTTATAGTTCAATTAGGCTTAACAGCAGCAAACTTTGAAGCAGCTATTACAGTATATGATGATGCTGTACAAGAAGTATCAAAGATGCGTTCTAAACTAGGAGCAGTTCAAAATAGACTTGAGCATACAATTAGGAATGTGGATAATACAGCCGAAAACCTAACAGAGTCTAAATCAAGAATTGAAGATCTTGATATGGCTCTAGAAATGACTGAATATACAAAGCTTAACATATTACAGCAAGCAGGTACCTCAATGTTAAGCCAAGCAAATAATCTACCACAAACAGTGCTTCAATTATTGCAAAGATAGGAGTGGAATATAAATGGAAGGTATTACATTGGAAAAAAGAATACTATCCACAAATGATTGGGGTCTAGTGGCAATGCTTCATGAAGGTCTTATAGAGAGGTTTAATGAGTGTATAGAATCAATAAAAGAGAAAGACTATGCAAAATTAAACTTACTTATGGACAATTGCCGTGACATATTAACAGAACTCATCATTATTTTCAATGAAAGAGATGGGTTATCCACAGATCTTAGAGAAATATACTTATATACAAACACAGTGATAACTGAAGGGGAAACGAGAAAAGATAAATCACTATTTGAAAAAGCTAAAGATATAATTAATCCTATATATGAAGGTTTCAAAGAATTAGAGATGAAAGAGGAACCAACTATAATATCAGGGCTTACCTACGGCAAAGAAAAACTAGGAGATTATAGCACAAAATCTGGGAAAGAATTTCAAGTATAATATAAAACAACAAAAAAATCTGTGGTAAATTTACCACAGATTTTACTTTATGTAACCGTGCACCCAGCTTTGACAATCCTATTCCAAGCGTTACCTAGACAGTTAACTCAGATCAGGTTTCCCCGCGGCACACGAAAATATTCACTTACCGCTGCTTCCTTCCGGATCTGACGGGGTTCATGAGTTTCCGTTGCGCAGGACCCAATCGTCACTGCCACTTATCTAGGTCAGACCTTACAATAAGAAGCCTAGGCTGGGAATTCAATCCTGCTGTAGCGGATTGCAGGTTATAGGGCACCGCTGCCTCCCCATCTAGCACGGTAAAAATTTCTAATGGCGGAGAGAGAGGGATTTGAACCCTCGAGACGCTTTCACGTCTACCCGCTTTCCAGGCGAGCGCCTTCGACCACTCAACCACCTCTCCGAGTTAGTGAAATATAATATCTCACAGATTTATATTATAACGGAGAAATCCTCTATTGTCAATAAGTATTTATCAAATTAGATATAATAGGTGTAAATTTGAATTCAATCTGATATAATATAGTATACTATAAAAATTGTGGGTGAGCTTATGTATCAAGCCTTATATAGACAGTATAGACCAAAGACCTTTGATGAAGTACTAGGTCAAAGGCATATTACAGTTACTTTAAAAAATCAAATACAAAAGGAAAATATTGGTCATGCCTACTTGTTTTCAGGTACTAGAGGGACAGGTAAGACATCTACAGCAAAGATATTTTCTAGAGCAGTCAATTGCCTAAATCCAAAAGCTGGTAATCCATGTAATGAATGTGAGATCTGCAAAGGTATCCTAGATGAAAGCATAATGGATATCATAGAAATGGATGCAGCCAGTAATAGAGGTATAGGTGATATTAGGGAATTAAAGGATAAGGTAATATATCCTCCAACTAGGGCTAAATACAAGGTATATATAATAGATGAAGTTCACATGCTGACTGCAGAGGCCTTCAATGCATTGTTGAAGATATTAGAAGAACCTCCAAAACATCTAATATTTATACTAGCTACAACAGAGCCTGAAAAACTATTGCCAACTATATTATCCAGATGTCAAAGATTTGACTTTAAGAGGATTACTACAGTAGACATATTAGACAGTATGAGAAAAATCTGTGATGACCTTGGATTAGAAGTAGAAGATAAGGTACTGAGTCTAATTGCTAGGAATTCAGATGGGGCAATGAGAGATGCTCAAAGTCTACTGGACCAATGTACTTCTTTTAGTAGTGGAAGGATAACTTATGAAGATGCTACAAGTATATTGGGTATGGTGAATTCGGACCTAATACTTAATATGGTAGAAAATATATTAGATAAAGATTTAGAAAAGGTATTACAATCTATTAATGATATAATACAAGAAGGTAAGGATATCCATCAATTCATCAAGGACTTAGTACATCATTTCAGAAATTTAATGATAATGAAAACATCCAAAAATCCTATGGAATTAATAGAAATAGATGAAGATTCCTACCAAAGATACTTAAGTCAAAGTAAAGATATTAGCTTAAATCTTATACTTAAGGCACTAGATATCTTAACTACAGCTGATGAAAAATCTAAGTGGTCAACTCAGCCAAGGATAATCCTTGAAATGGCAGTTATTCAATTGACAAAATTAGATGAGGAAATGTCTTTAGAAGAAAGAGTAAAAAAACTTGAGATGGGGATAAAAACAGAATATAAGCCTTCAAAAGAAGAACCGATGAGAAGGGAGAGTATTTCTAAGGATAGAACTACTCAAACTGAGAATGAACCAAAAAAAGAGCAAACAAAGGAAATCCCTTCAGAAAAAGAAGTATTTGTAGATGATGGTAAAGAATTGCAGCTTGAAATGTTTGTAAGAGATTGGGAATCTGTACTACAAATTATAAAATCTAAAAAAATGAACATATTTGCCCTTCTTATAGAGGGAGAACCCGTTAATTATGAAAAAGACTTACTTACAATAGGATATAAAGAACCTTTTGGATTCCACAAAGAGGCAGTAAGTAGCCCTGTTAATAAGGAATTTGTAGAGCAAGTATTTTCAGCACATTTTAGTAAAAAGATTAATATTAAATTTGAAATGATTAGCGACAAACCAAAGGCAAAAAAAGATGAAAAAGATGATAAAGAAAAAGCCATAAAAGAAGTCACTGATTTCTTTGGAAAAGATATAGTAGAAATAAAATAAGGAAGGAGAATTAATTATGGCAAAAGGTGGATTCCCAGGAATGGGCGGTAATATGGGTGGTATGATGAAGCAAATGCAAAAGATGCAAAAACAAATGGAGGAAATGCAAGCACAGCTTGAAGAAGCAGAAGTAGAAGCTACTGCTGGTGGTGGAGCAATTACATGTAAAGCAAATGGAAAGAAAGAGATATTATCAATTACCATAGATGAATCTGTAGTAGACCCAGAAGATGTGGAGATGTTACAAGATTTAGTAGTAGCAGTAGTTAATGAAGCCTTAAGAAAAGCAGAAGAAATGATGGAAAAAGAAATGAAGAAAATAACTGGAGGTATGAACATTCCAGGATTGTTCTAATAGGAGGATTACAATGGAGCAGTATGCATTACCCATAGCGAATCTCATAGAGCAGCTCTCCAAGCTACCAGGCATAGGTAGAAAAACTGCCCAAAGACTAGCGTTTTATATAATAGAGATGGAAGAATTAGAAGCAGAAAAATTATCTAAATCTATAACTAATGCCAAGGAAAAGATTAGGCTTTGTAGCATTTGTTGTAATTTAACCGATGAAGATCCTTGTCATATTTGCAGAAATGATTTGAGAGATAAATCAATTATTTGTGTAGTAGAAGGAGCAAAGGACATAATGGCCATGGAAAAATCCAGAGAATATAAGGGTCAATACCATGTACTCCATGGAGTTATATCTCCAATGGACAATATTGGACCTAATGAAATTAGAGTAAAGGAACTCTTAAATCGCTTATCCAGTGGAGTAGTAGAAGAAGTAATAATTGCAACTAATCCTACAGTAGAAGGTGAAGCTACAGCAATTTATCTATCAAGACTTATAAAACCCTTAGAAATCAAAGTAACAAGAATAGCCCATGGCATTCCAGTAGGTGGAGACTTAGAGTATTTTGATGAAGTAACCATATCTAAGGCTATGGAAAATAGAAGAGAGATATAAGGAATAGATTGATTTGTATCATAAATAAAGTTTAAAAAAGCAGGATGACAAAAAGGGACTTTTTAAGTTTCCTCTGAAGTCTCCTGCTTTTTTGTTTTTAAAAAATGGATAGGAACTATTAATTTGATATACTTATATAAATGTCACTTGAGATTACTGGATAAATCTTAAAATAATATGTAATGAAAATAGATATTTATCGTATTAACATATGAGAAACAAAATAAAAAGTTAATTACTTAGCTAAGTAAAGGGTAAGGAGGGATAGAAAGTTGCAACAAATAGTAAATATCATAGGTAACAAAGAATCTGATCAGATTTTATATGGTGAAGAAGATTTTGCCTACATTTTTGAAACCTATTATAAAAGGGTTTACAACTATATATATTATAGAATTAATTCCTATCATGGAACCGAAGATTTGACTAGTCAGATCTTTGAAAAAGTTATGATAAAAATAGATACCTATAATAAGGAAAAGGGGCCCTTTGATGTATGGTTATTTGGTATAGCAAAAAATGTAGTCAATGATTATTTTAGAGACTTAAAAAAGCATAGGATATTTTCAATTGACTCAGTTAAAGAAGCAATATCAAGCAAAAAATCACCAGAAGATATAATTGAGAGTAAAGAAACAAGTGAAGAACTTCTAAGAGCGTTAAAAGTTTTAAATGTAAGGGAGCAAAATATGATAGCACTTAAATTCGGTGCAAATTTAAAAAATGTAGATGTAGCAGAAATATTAAATCTTACTGAAAGTAATGTAGGAGTAATTCTCTATCGTGCAATGAAAAAATTAAAAAAAGAATTAGAGAAGGAGGTTTAAGTATGAATAATGATAAAAAGCTTGAAGATAGGTTCTCTATGGATATGGATAACTATATCAATGGGAAAGAAAATTTATATTTTGAGGATAAGGAATACAAGGAACTTTTAGAATTAGGAAAAACTTTGTCTCATGAAGATTTTAGTGTAAATAGCAATAAATCAGAGATATTTAATAGGTCCTTAGAGAATATCAAGAAACATAAAGGAGAAGATAATATGAAAAAGTCAAAGAAAGTTATTATAAAAGTAGCTTCTATTGCATTGATATGTATATTGGGCATATCTACCATGAGAACATCATTTGCCCAGGAGTTGGTGGATAAGATAGCAAACTTTATATCCATTGGCCATGTAACAGTTTATGAAGATCCTATGCTTAATGAAGGAGAACTCATCCAGATTCCAGATGAATTAAAGGGCAAAATTTTTGATAAAGATGGAAATCCAATAGAAGAATTTATAGTAGGTACTCCTAATGTAATGTATACTGCTGAAGGAGAAGAAATAGATAGAATTGAATCTGAAACCATGAAGATAATGACAGTATCTGAAGCTGAAAGAGAAGAAGGCAATTTGGTAGTAAGAGATACAGAAGAATTAAATACCTACACTAGTTTTACAGTTAAACTTCCTAAATATCTACCTGAAGGATATGAATTTGACAGAGCGGAATTCTTTAAAGATGAAAATGGTATTGTAGAAGATACAAAATATATATCTTTGTATTTTACTAATGATGAAACTGGAGAATACATCTATATGCAGCAAAGATATGCAGATGAAGAAACTGCATATGAAACTGGAGGATATAAGGTTGAGAAAATAGAAATCAATGGAGTAGATGCCATAATATATGATAATAGTTTAGACTGGGAAGACGAAGGTGTCATTTACTCATTAAACGGTAGAGGAATTCCAAGAGACGAACTGATAAAGACTGCAGAATCTTTTAAATAAAATCTCTAGGTTTTATCATCACATCAAACTCATCTGCTTGTATGAGACAAGGAAGAAAAATATAGAAACAGTGATCAAATCTTACATGATTTGTATCGCTGTTTTTTACTGTTTAACATGATAGTAGCTTGTAATATTACTACAATTTTACTCCATTGAATTAATTATATATAGTATGATACAATTACACTTAATATGGGGAATAGATGAGGCTTATATATAAAGAATAATTAAAATTTGTAGTACATAAATACTACTGGATAAGAAGGGTAATCAGGAGGTTGCTATGTGTGGAAGATTTATGCTTGATAGTGATATAGAGGAATTATTGAGACAGTATAGAGTAGTCAATAGAGAAGTTGCTGATTATAATAAAGCTACTATCTATCCATCTGAAAATGTACCTATTGTAATGGATGATAAAGGGAGAACTTTAAAGTCTGCAACATGGGGATTCCCTCTCAGTGGGAAAGGTAAGCTTGTTATTAATGCAAGAAGTGAGTCCCTAGCTCATAAGCATATGTTTAAAAACTCCTTTAACAATGCAAGGTGTATTATTCCTGCTAATCTATTTTATGAGTGGAAGGATGAAGGAGATAAAAAGAAAGTAAAGCATGAGATATATTTAAAGGAAAAAAACATTATTTCCTTGGGAGGATTATTTAAAGTTATACCTGATGATAAGGGGAATAAGGTCTTGTCATTTGTAATAGTGACAACTGAATCCAATAGTCACATGAAAGATATCCATTCCAGAATGCCTCTGATAATAAATAATGATGCATTGGATTATTGGCTGGACAAAAAAACCTCAGAGAACATTATTGAGGAAATATATAAAGTCAATGCAATGCATGAACTTAGTATAGACCGAATAAATGTAGAAGAACCTTTTGAACAGATGAGGCTGTTTTGATTCATATATAGATGCAATTAAATGGGTTAGTAAGGGAATCGCTAAAATATATGAGGGGTTGAAAATATGAGACGAAAAGATAGGGAAATGAGCAGGGAATTTGGTATAGAAGTCATAGATAAATCAAGTTATGGAGTTGCTTCTATGATTGGAGAAGATAATGAGCCTTATGGAGTTCCTCTTTCTATTGTAAGAGATGGAGATAATTTGTATTTTCATTCAGCTATGGATGGAAGAAAAGTAAAGATATTTGAGAAAAATTCTAAAGTTAGTGTATCCTTTATAGGAGAAGTAAAAGTACCGGAAAATTATACAAAAGAAGAATTAGATGAAATAGCGAAGGATGAGTCCAAGGCAAGGCTACTTATTAGTAATGTTTTAACAACAGAATATGAATCAGCAATTGTAAAAGGCAAAATAAATTTAGTAGAAGATGAAGAAGAAAAGATTAAGGCTATAAGATTAATATGTGAAAAATACACTCCAACAAAAATGGACTATTTTAACTTAGCAATTAAGTCAGGTTTAAAATTGATTAATGTGTATAAAATAGGAATTCAAGATATTACTGCTAAAAGAAAAAAATACGATTCACATGGCGAAGAAATGAAATGGGGTAGAATGGAGTAAATATATATCAAGAGATTAAACAATATGGAGGATTAAATGGAAAAGTCATTAATAGAAAAGGACACAAAGAAAAACTATATTTTTTCTAGGAAAAACCTAATTTATCTAATCTTGCCCCTTATAGTTGAGCAGCTGCTGGCAGTAGCCGTTGGTATGGCAGACACCGTAATGGTTGCCAGTGTTGGGGAAAGGGCAGTATCAGCAGTATCATTAGTGGATTCAATAAATATTTTGCTCATAAACATATTTGGAGCATTGGCAACAGGTGGAGCAGTGGTTGCAGGCCAATATATAGGAAGAAATGAAAGTAAAAAGGCCTCGGAGGCAGGGGAGCAGCTCATAGTATTTGTAACACTTATTTCCCTAGTTATAATGGCATTGATGTATGCTGCTAGAAGCTTTATATTAAATGTAGTATTTGGATCAATAGAGCCACTGGTAGCAGAGTATGCCAATACCTATATGATGATTGTATTTGCAAGTATTCCTTTTATAGCAATATATAATAGTGGAGCTGCATTATTTAGGGCTATGGGAAATTCTCAAATAACTATGAAAACCTCTTTGATTATGAATACCATCAATGTTGTGGGTAATGCAATATTAATATATGGATTTCGAATGGGGGTTGAAGGGGTTGCTATTCCAACCCTTTTATCTAGAGCAGTTGCTGCAATAATCATTGTTTTATTACTTAGGGATAAAAACCTTACTATTCATATAAGTAAGCCCTTCAAATACAAATTTAATAGAAAAATGGTTAAAAATATTCTTCAAATAGGAGTACCGAATGGTATAGAAAATAGCATGTTTCAGCTAGGCAAGATATTATTATTAAGTGTAGTATCAGGATTTGGAACAGCTGCTATTACTGCAAATGCAGTTGCAGGTACGGTTACAGGATTTCAATTTCTACCTGCTGCAGCCATAGGATTAGGTCTGGTTACTGTAGTTAGCCAGTGTGTTGGAGCTGGAGATTATGACCAAGCCAGATATTATACCAAAGTCCTTCTTAAATATGCTTATATTGCTTTAGCTATTGTAAATGGAATTATAATACTATCATCATCATTTATACTGAAGGTATACAATCTATCGCCAGATACGGCAGCACTTGCTAGAAAGATAATAATATTTTATGGAATAAATGCTTGCATAGCATGGCCAGTAGGATTTACCCTTGCGAATACCTTAAGGGCTGCAAAGGATGTACGATATGCAATGATAGTAAGTGTAGGCTCCATGTGGATTACAAGGATTGGACTAGGCATATTGTTTGCTAGATACTTAGACTTTGGAATGTTTGGTGTCTGGATGGCTATGATTTGTGACTGGTATGTAAGAGCTGGATTCTTCATTCATCGATATAGAGGGAATAAGTGGGAGAAGAAAGCAGTATAAAATCTACGGAGGTAAATTTAATTATGAAACTTTTTTTTATATCAGATATCCATGGATCATTATTTTATTTAAAGGAAGCATTAGATAAATTTCATGAAGAGAAGGCTGATTACTTAGTGATATTAGGTGATATTCTATATCATGGAGCAAGAAATCCATTGCCTGTAGAATATAATCCTAAAGAAGTAATAGGACTAATCAATAGCTACTCAGATAAGATAATTGCTGTTAGAGGTAATTGTGATAGTGAGGTTGATGAAATGGTATTAAACTTCCCTATTATGTCAACTTACTCTAACATAATATATAAGGATAAAAGATTGTTTTTAACCCATGGTCACATATTTAATGAAGATAATATGCCTAAGCTAAGTGATGGAGATCTATTTATTTATGGTCATTTTCATATTCCAAGGGCAGAGAAAAAGTATAATATTTATTTTATTAATCCAGGCTCCATTTCTTTACCAAAGGAAAACAATCCACATACTTATGGGGTATTAGAAGGAAATAAATTTACAATAAAAGACCTTGGTGGTAATGTTTTCAAGGAGATAACAATATAATTCAAATCCCTCATACCTGGGTATACTATATATACTAAAAAAATGAGGGTGATTTTATGTCAAGATTTCATGAAAAACCAAGTATATTTGTTAAGGAAATAGTATTAAAGGTAGCAGATATAGAGAGGTCTATAGAATTTTATACTAAGATAATGGGTTTTAATATATTAAATAGAGAAGAAAATAAAGCTATATTAACAGCTGATGGAATTAATCCTATGATTACAATAGTACAGCCTGAAAATGTGGTACCAAAGCTTCTTAGAAGAACTGGACTATATCATTTTGCTCTTCTCCTACCAAGTAGATCTCACTTAGGATTATTTTTAAAGCATATAAGAGAAGAGGGGTATCCTATAAGGGGTGCTTCTAATCATGGAGTCAGTGAAGCCATATATTTAGAAGACCCAGATGAAAATGGAATAGAAGTCTATAGAGATATAGACAGTAAGGAATGGAAAAGTGATGACAATCAGATAAATATGGTAACTGACCCCTTAGATTACAATGGACTTATGACAGATATTGGTGACGAAAAATGGCAGAGTATTCCTAAGAATACTGTAGTAGGTCATATCCATTTGCATGTAAGAGATTTAGATGAGGCTAAGAGGTTTTATTGTGATGGATTGGGATTTGATCTAGTAACGAAGATTGCTAATTCAGCCCTATTTATTTCCTCCCAGGGATATCATCATCATATAGGATTAAATATATGGAATGGAAGAAATGCAGAGCCACTAGCAGATAATTCTGTGGGGATGAAGTACTTTACCATGTTATTTCCAGATATAGAAACAAGGGAAAGAATAATAAATAATTTAGTAAGCTTGGGGTACAAAATTATAGAAGAAGATAATAATATCTTCACGAAAGATCCATCTAGTAATCTAATAAAATTAATAGTGTAAAGTAGCATAATATTTTTGTCTAATACCAGATTGTGGATAGGCTGGTGGAATGAGGTAGCCCCATAGGGCTACCTTTTATGATAATATGTAAATATTAAAAATCTAAAGCTTAATTTCTATTACTGCCTTGGAAGAAAGGCGGGAAACTAATGATAAATAAACTGAAAAAGATTAAGTTAGCTTTAATAATTACAATTATTGCTAGTACCATAATTCCACCAAGTACATATACTTATATGGCAATAGCAGAAAATGTAGTGGATACTCCCAGTAGCTGGGCAAAGACAGAAATTGAGGCAGCTAAAGAAATTGCTTTTGTTCCCGAGAACATTCTGGGAAGTTATGGAAGCAATATTACAAGAGAAGAATTTAGTGAGCTAGCTGTACAATTATTTGAGACTATAGTTGGAAGAGAAATTTCAGTAGAAGGAGAAAGTCCCTTTATTGATACACAAAATCCAAATATTATAAAAGCTAATAAATTAGGAATAGTAGAGGGAAAGGGAAGTGGAATATTTGCTCCTTATGAGAATATAACTCGAGAGGAAGTTAGTTTAATTCTATATCGTACATTGCAAGTAGCCAAGCCAAGATATGATTATACAAATCCTAATGAGTATATATTTAAAGATTATGATGAAATTTCCACATGGGCAATAGAAGCTGTGAGTTACTTATATGGCATAGAAGCTTTAAGTGGAGTTGGAGATAATAGATTTGATCCTAAGGGACATACTTCAAGAGAAGAGGCCATTGTTATTTCCAAAAGAATATATGATAAGGTAAAAGCAACTGACAGAGCCTCAAGAAGTTCTTTAGCTGTATCAAGAAGTAGCATAAGACGACTAGAGAACGGATCAATATCAAAATTAAAGAATCTAATATCTCAAGAATTAGGCAAGCCCTATAAATATGGTGCGGCAGGGCCCAATAGCTATGACTGCTCTGGACTGACATTTTACTTATTTGGTAAACTAGGTATAAGCATACCAAGAACATCAAAGACCCAGATTAATGCAGGAACTTATGTAGCTAAAAAGGATTTGCAATATGGTGATTTAGTATTATTTGCAAGAAATGGTAAAACTATAAATCATGTAGGGATATATGTAGGAGATGGAAAATTTGTACATTCTCCTCAAACTGGAGATGTAGTAAAGATAACAACATTGGCATCAGGATATTATGCAAATAGCTACTATACAGCAAGAAGGGTTATTCCTCAATAAGTATAAAGATTTAAATTTTGACAGAGGTAAAATAACCAATATACTATTTCCAAGGCTAAGAGAATTATTAAGTAATGAATCTTAAATGTAGTAATAGAAATTAAGTATATAGAATGTAAGCTAAAATATATAGACCCTTGATCTTATTATAGAATCAAGGGTTTTATATATGGGAAATATGATCTTATAGATTAATATACACTATGTCCTTCTGCATCCTCTTTAGTTCTATGAACAGTGCCATGTGGATGTTGAGGAGGTGCATAAATAGAATATAATTTAAGGGGTACACAGCCAATATTAATTAGATTATGCCATTTGCCAGCAGGTACAAATATTACATAACCATCAGAAACCCTTTCTTGGAAATATAAATTATCTCTACTATCTCCCATCAAGACCAACCCTTGGCCTTCTTCGATTCGTAAAAACTGATCATGATCACTATGAAGCTCTAAACCTACATCATCTCTAGGGTTGATGCTCATCACAGTGAGTTGCAAATATTCTCCTGTCCATAAAGCAGTTCGAAAAGTATAGTTTTGACGAGTAGCTTCTTCGATATTAACTACATAAGGATTTGGTCCATGGTCACTTAAGTCGATACATTGCTCCCAACAGCCTGGGTGTTGTATTGGTGGTCTATTACAACAAGGTTGGGGATATCCTATGTGAGGATCATATATTGAAGAATTATTGTTATATGCCTTATATTGCTCATAAATATTATTCATTTTATCTGTCCTTTCATTGGCTTTTTAATATTATATGCATTATGACATTTAAAGGTGATAGCCATTAAAGTGCTTGGCACACTTCTTGCTTATATAATAGCTATATAGTTAAGACTAATTTAATATTACAAGGAGGAAGTATATAATGAGATTATTAAACAAAGTAGCAATTATTACAGGTGGGGGAAGAGGTATTGGAGAGGCAACAGCAAAGAAATTTGTTCAAGAGGGTGCCAAGGTTGTTGTAGCAGATATTAATCCAAATGATATTGAAGAAACTGTGAATGAAATACTGTCAAGTGGCGGAGAGGCTACGGGGATTATAGTTGATGTAACAAATCAAGAAAGCGTAAACAAAATGGTAGAAGAGACAGTAAAAAAATATGGCAGATTAGATATTATTGTGAATAATGCTGGAATTACTATGGATTCTACTCTTCTAAAGATGACAGAAGATCAATGGGATAAGGTAATAGATGTAAATCTAAAGGGAGTATATTTTTGCGGTCAAGCAGCTGCTAAAGTAATGGTAGAACAAGGCGGTGGGGTAATACTTAATGCTTCATCAGTAGTAGGAATACATGGAAACTTTGGTCAAACTAACTATGCTGCTACAAAATGGGGAGTAATAGGAATGACTAAGACTTGGGCTAAGGAACTTGGGAAAAAGGGAGTTCGTTCAAATGCTGTAGCACCAGGATTTATTGCTACTCCAATGGTAAAGAAAATGCCAGAGAATGTTATAGATATGATGAAGAGTAAAGCTCCATTACAAAGATTAGGAGAGCCAGAAGACATTGCAAATGCTTATGCTTTCTTAGCATCAGATGAGGCGAAGTTTATTACAGGTGCAGTATTAGAAGTAACAGGCGGAGTAGTTATTTAATATTAGAATTATTAAATAGTTATAGACTTAGTGGCTATTACCTTTGCAAGGTAATAGCCATATTTTGTTAAAATAGTCTCCAATTTTATGCATTACTATGTTAAAATGATAGTATGTATTTTTGTTAAGCAATCTTTTGGAGGTGGCTTTATGGATAATAGCAAGATAGATAACCAAGTATATAATCAAGATATTGAAGATATTCAGATGGATGAACTAATAGATGAAGACATAATACTTACTAAGTATCTGGCTTCAATGATGGATAGGATATTTGACCCTCTTCCAGTACCATTAATTATGTTGGATAAGGATAGTAAGATTAGGATGATTAATCAAGTTTTTGCTGATTTCCTTGGATTTCCAAAATCTGATATAATTGGGAAGCTAGTCCTAGATGTAGATAAATACTCTAGGTTTCCATATGTATTTAAGACTAAAAAGGCTGAAATAGCTTGGAAGCATACATTTGAAAATGGTCATACTGCTATTGTACATAGGCTTCCAGTGCTTGATAAGAATGGTGAAATAAAATATGCTATAGGTATGGTCTTGTTTGAAGGAATTGAGCAATTTAAGGACATTATTACAAAAAATAAACTTCTTGAAACAGAATTACATTTATATAAAAACCAGCTAAAAGAAATGTATGGAGCTAAGTATTCATGGAATACCATTATTGGAAATAGTGAAAAGATGTCAAATGCAAAGTTTATAGGTAAAAGGGCATCTAGTTCTATCTCCAATGTTTTGATTTTAGGAGAAAGTGGTACTGGAAAAGAGTTGTTTGCCCACGCAATTCACAATGATAGTGTTAGAAGCTTTTCTCCATTTGTAAAAATAAATAGTGCAGCTATACCTTCTGAGTTGCTTGAATCTGAGCTTTTTGGATATGAAGAAGGTGCATTTACTGGGGCTAAAAAAGGTGGAAAGATAGGAAAATTTGAATTAGCCAATGGTGGAAGCATATTCTTGGATGAGATAGGCGATATGCCTATGAAAATGCAAGCTAAACTACTAAGAGTATTACAAGAAAAGGAAATTGAAAGGGTTGGAGGAAATAATATTATAAAGGTAGATGTTAGAGTTATTGCAGCTACTAATAAAGATTTAAAGAAACTAATCAATGAAGGTAAGTTTAGAGAAGATCTATATTACAGACTTAATGTCATGACCATTGAAATACCACCTTTGAGGGAGAGATATGGAGATATAGAAGAACTTGTGAACTTATTCCTCAAAAAGCTTTCAAATCAACTTGGTAGATATGTAACAAATATATCGCAAAATGCTATGGAATGTCTTGAGGGACATGGCTGGCCTGGAAATGTAAGGGAGTTAGAAAATGTATTAGAAAGAGCAATAAATCTGACAGATTCAGATACAATATTGCCAGTACATCTGCCAGTGTATTTAACACAAAATAAAAAGATAATAATGGATGGGCCTGTGAGACCTTTAAAAGAAATAATAGAAGATACGGAAAAAGAGGCTATTATAAGATGCTTAGAATACACTGAAGGTAATAAGTTAAAGACTGCTAAGCTATTAGATATCAGTCGATCAACTTTATATGATAGAATGGAGAAATATGGAATATCATAGGGAACAAACTACTCTTATAGAGTAGTTTGTATTTTTTTGTAGGAGGAGTTTTGTACAAAGTATGTACATGTACAAAACAAAGACAGACAAGATTTCAAAAATTAGATGGAAATTATACATTATTAATTATAAAGATGATTAATTTATAGTTTTTTTAATTAGTTTCAAAGAAATATCTTAAGTAAATTAAATATAATTATTGGCACAGAAGTTGCATCTATATTTTCAGTGAAGATATAAATAAAATAATAGAAAAGGAGAAAACATGGGAAATATACTAGATTGTTTTGTGAATGTGGCACCTTATATAAATAAGCTTACTAATACAGATTTTGCAGTTTCAGTATGTAACTTGGAAAAATGTTTAATATATGTTCCCAGTGATAAGCAAGATCACAATATTAAGTCTGGGGATCCTCATGTTAAGAATTCAGTTGCCTATGAGAGTATTATCACTGGTCAAAAGGTTGTGAGAAGAGTTGGTTCAGAAATCTTTGGATTTCCTTATATTGCAATTGCTATTCCAATTGAAGATGAGGAAGGAAACATCATTGGATCAGTGACATTTACAGAAGCCGTAGATAAACAGGACTTATTGCTTGTTCTAGCTGATAATCTTCATGCTACAATGGAACAGATGGTATCAATTACTGATGTAATCTCGGACAATTCCATGAAACTGAAGAATGTAGGAGAAGGTCTTGATACTATAACTAGTGAATCTATGAGTAAAGTAGAGGATACTGAAAATATACTTAGATTTATTAAATCTATCTCAAAGAAAACTAATATGTTAGGATTAAATGCATTTATAGAGGCTGGAAGGCTTGGAAATGAAGGGCAAGGATTTAAAGTAGTAGCAGAGGAAATTAGAAATCTGGCTAATAGTACTGAAGAATATGTGAAGGATGCAGACAGGATAATAGATGAATTAAGGTTTTCTACTAACAAGATTACTGAAAAGCTTGATGACCTTTTAAATATATCATCCCATCAAATTGAAATTAACAACTATATTACTGGATTAGTAAAGGAAATCAATGAAAGAGCGGAGAAACTAAGAGAGAATGCCCGACTATTGAGTGAATAATTATTTGGCACGCATTTTGCATTGATATTTGCTATGAAGAATTAAAATCTAATATTTATCTAAATTTATTATAAAAGGAGGATAAAAATGTCAAATATTGTGTTAAATTCAATTGAACTATCAAATGGAGAGACAATGGGATACAGAAAAATAGGTAGTGGCAATAAGATATTAGTTTTAGTTCATGGGAATATGTCAACATCAAAGCATTGGGATACAGTAATGGAAAGTATGACAGATGAATATACAACTTATGCCATAGATATGAGGGGCTTTGGAACATCAACCTACAATACTCCTGCAAATTCATTAAGAGATTTCTCTGAAGATTTAAAGCTCTTTGTGGATGTCATTGGACTAAAGAAGTTTAATTTAACTGGATGGTCTACAGGTGGTGGAGTAGCTATGTATTTTGCCATAGATTATCCTGAATATGTTGAAAAACTTATATTAGTAGAATCTGTAGGTATAAAAGGATATCCAATGTTCAAAAAAGATGCTAATGGTCAACCTATCCTGGGAGAATTCCTAAGAACTAAGGAAGAGATTGGGGCAGACAAGGTACAGGTAGTTCCCATATTAAGCGCATATTGGAATAAGGATAAGCCGTTTCTTAGAATGGTTTGGAACTCAGGAATATATTTATTTGGAAAACCAACGGAAGAACGATATGAAGAATATTTAGATGCTATGCTTACTCAAAGAAATTTAGTAGATATAGATTATTCCTTAGTTCATTTTAATATATCAGATGAACATAACGGAGTAGTGGAAGGGACAGGAGAGGTTCACAAGATTAAAGCTCCAACTTTAGTTATACAAGGTAAAAATGATTTAATAGTACCTATGGATATGGGTATAGGAATAGCTGAAGGAATAGGTAAAAATGCTAGATTAGAGCTATTAGATAATGGTGGTCATGCACCTATGACTGATGATTTAGATAGATTTATGAATCTAATATTGTCCTTTATGGATTAGATAAGATAAATGATAATTAAAGGAGGTAACTATGACTAGTATAAATGTAGGAATTGTTGGAACTGGTATATATATTCCAGAGGGAAGAATGACTGCAAAGGAAATATCTTTGGCTTCGAAGGGAATATGGGCTGAGGAAGCAGTGGTAGAGAAACTTGGGATTATTGAAAAATCCATACCAGGACAAAATGATGGAACTCAAGAGATGGGAGTTAAGGCAGGACTTGATGCCATTAAAAGAACGGGAATTGATCCAAAGGAAATAGATTTGATTTTATGTATGGGGGAAGAGTGGAAGGAATATCCACTGACAACATCGGGAATTTATATACAAGAAAAAATTGGGGCTACAAATGCATGGGCAATAGATCTTCAACAAAGATGCTGTACAACTGTTGCTGCTATGAAAATAGCTAAGGATATGATGATCGCTGATGAGGACATAAACACTGTAATGATCGTAGGGGGATATAGAAACGGAGATTTTGTAGACTATGCAGACAAGAATATGTCAATGATGTATAACCTTTCTGCTGGTGGTGGAGCAATAATATTAAAGAAAAACTATGATAAGAATCTATTGTTAGGTTCTCATATAATGACTGATGGAAGTATGGCTAGGGATGCAGGAGTGGAATTTGGAGGAACTGAAAAGCCTATTACTTCTGACAATATTGATGAAGCATATAAATCCTTAAGGCTATTTGATGCAAAGCACATGAAAGATAGATTAAATGAAGTTTCTATGGATAATTGGTACCGTTGCATAGATAGAGCTTTTGAAAAGTCAGGAATTCAAAAGGAAGACCTAGGATATTTAGCAGTGCTTCATTTTAAATATTCACAACATAAAGCTATGGTTGAATCCCTTGGACTCACTGAAGACCAATCCATCTATCTTTCAGAGTATGGACATATAGGGCAGGTAGATCAAATACTTTCTCTTCATCTAGCATTGGAGCAGGGAAAAGTAAAGGATGGAACGGTAATATCTATGATAGCTGCAGGAATCGGATATGCATGGGCAGCTAATGTGATTAAATGGGGGGGACAACATTGAGTATCTTTTTACAAGTTATATTACGAAGTTTAGAAACAGGAAGTATTTATGCATTAGCAGCATTAGGTATTATAATAGTTTATCGTACATCTAATATAACCAACTTTTCCCAGGGCGCAGTTGGAATGTTCAACACATTTGTAGTAACTCATAGTTTTTTGAAATTTGGGCTACCACTTTGGATGGCTATTTTAGCTGGAGTTGCCAGCTCCATGTTAGTAGGAGTGTTTATAGACTTTGTTATTATTAGAAATACTGCCAAGGTTTCACCTGTAGCAAAGCAGATAATTACCCTAGGTATTGTAATGATAGTCTTAGGATTAGCTCCTATATTGTTTGGAGTAGATCCTTTACGATTACCGAGATTTATTAACAAAGGAGATCTAGTAGTTGCTGGTGCATCTATTTCATACAATGGATTATTTAATATAGCTTTTGGTTTAACTGTAATGAGCTTACTGTTTTATGTATTACAAAAGACTAAGTGGGGATTGGCAGTTAGAACCACAGCTTCAAATGAATTTGTAGCCAAACTTATGGGAGTACCTACTAAGAATGTTACTATTGGAGCTTGGGCAGTTGCAGGAGTGTTAGGAGTACTTTCAGGCATTATGGTGGCACCTATGACTTCAGTTAGTTTGAATCTAATGGATGAAGTACAGATTAACGCATTAATTGCCTGTGTTTTAGGGGGGTTCCAAACTTTCTATGGGCCAGTTATAGGGGCTTATATCATAGGTATTAGTAGAAATTTATTATTATATTATGGCAGCTCCATATGGGGTGGACAAATACTATATATTCTTATTTTATTGTTCCTGGTAATTAGACCTTATGGACTAATAGGTAAGAAGATTGTAAAGAAGGTGTAGTCAGATGATAAAAAATAAGGTCGCTAAAAATACAAGCATTAAAAATGCAAGCACTAAAAATGAACAATTACAATTTATCTTATTCGGTATAATACTGGGATTGGTTCCAATACTGGCTAAAATAGGTATTTTAAAAACTAGTCATATAACCATTATAGGAGGAACATTAATATATGCAGTAGCAGCACTAGGTTTAAATATACTTCTAGGGTATTCAGGGTTAATTTCACTGGGAACATCAGGCTTTATGGGATTGGCTTCTTATATATCAGCTTATATAACGGTGAATTTAAACCTTCCATTTGAAGTAGCAATACTAGCAGCCATAATAGTACCTACCATTATTGGGGTATTAGTAGGATTGGTTTCACTTAAAATTGAAGGACTATACTTGGCCATTGCAACACTGGCAGTATCAGAGATTTTAAGGAAGACTTTCGAAGAATTTGATGTATTTACTAATGGATTTAGTGGTAAATCTGCTGGCTTCCCATTGTTGTTTGGTAGTATACAACTAGATAGAACTACAACTTATTATCTAATAGTTTTTGTATTAACCATAATTATGTTAATAACTTACAATATGATAAATGGTCAACTGGGTAGGGCATTAAACGCTATGAGAGGTAGTGAACCGGCTGCACAGGCAATGGGAGTAAACCTTTTAAAATATAGATTAGTAGCATTTGCATTGGCTACAATTTATGCATCTGTGGCAGGAGTATTATATGTACATTTTATTAGATTCTCATATCCGTCGATTTGGTCTTTAAAGCTGAGTTTAGATTTTTTAGCAATGATTATAATAGGTGGACTCAGATCTATTTATGGAACTGTACTTGGTGCATTTATAGTTTTCGCTGTACCAGATTTGTTTTTAAAGCAAATTCCATATTTTGATCAATTATCCTATGTTTTTAATGGAGTTTTAATAATATTAGTAATAATGTTTTATCCTAATGGCTTAATTTATATCGGCCATGATATTAAAGGATGGATAAAGAAACTGAGAAAGAGAGGATAATCATATGGATGGAGTAAAAACAATATCAGATGGAGTAGTATTAAGTGTTAAGGACCTATCTATTGCTTTTGGTGGTTTGAAAGCTGTTGACAATCTCTCTTTTGATATAAAAGAAAATGAAATATTTGGATTAATAGGACCTAATGGTGCAGGAAAGACTACGGTTTTTAACTGTATAACCCAATTTTATAGACCTGACTTAGGAACCATATTATTTAAGGATAAAAACAATAATATTTCAAGTCTTAGGGAACATAATGTTCATGAGATTATTGGCCTAGGGTTGGTTAGGACTTTTCAAAATATAGAATTAATAAGAGAATTAAGTATTTTAGACAATGTATTAATTGGTGCTCATACTGATTTTAAAGCCAGTATAGTATCTCAGGCATTAAAACTTCCTAAAGCTAGAAAAGAAGAGCGAGCACAGAAAGAGCATGCTGTAAAAATACTAAGAGATTTTGGCCTTGAAGATCGTAAAAATATGCTAGTAGCAGGACAACCTTATGGAATATTAAAAAAAGTTGAATTTGCTAGAACTCTAATGTGTGATCCAAAGCTTATTATTCTTGATGAACCAGCAGCTGGTTTAAATGATACAGAAACCATAGAGTTAGCAAAGACCATAAGAAAGATTAGGGATGAATATAATTGTTCAGTATTTTTAGTAGAACATGATATGAGGCTAGTTATGGATGTTTGTGATACTATTTGTGCTATTAACTTTGGAAAGTTCTTAGCCCTAGGAAATGCTAAAGAAATTCAAGGCAATAAAGATGTTCAGGCAGCATATTTAGGAAATGATGGAGATGAATAATATGAAAGAAACAGCTTTATCAATCAAAGGATTAAAGGTTAGATATGGTGCAATTGAGGCCTTAAAAGGTATAGATATAGAAGTTAAGGAAGGTGATGTAGTTGCTCTTTTAGGAGCAAATGGAGCTGGAAAGACCACTACCCTTAGAAAAATATCGGGAATTATAGATGGTGCTGAAGGAAGTATCTCTTTCTACGGTACTGAAATATCTAAAATGGAGCCTGATAAGATTGCTAAACTCGGTATTGCTCAATCACCAGAGGGAAGACAGATATTTCGTGACTTAACTGTTGAGGAAAACTTGAGAATAGGTGCATTTACAATCAAGGATAAAGAACAAATAAAGATGAACTTTGAAAGAGTATACAATTATTTTCCACTTTTAAAAGAAAGAGCAGATCAGATGGCCTCAACTCTTTCAGGCGGAGAGCAGCAAATGTTAGCTATTGGCCGTGCATTAATGAGCAGTCCTAAGATATTACTTTTAGATGAACCATCATTAGGATTAGCACCATTAATTGTTCAAGATATAATGAAAATTGTCAAGGAAATAAAAGAGGAGGGGACCACGGTAATAATAGTAGAACAAAATGCAGCGCAGACTTTAAAGATTGCAGATTATGCATATGTTCTAGAATTGGGTAAGATTAATACCCATGGTAAGGCAGCAGATTTAAGAAATGACCCAAGGCTTATAGAAGCATATCTAGGGTCCAACTAATTAATGCTAAGGCATTATAAAATTTAAGGGGGAATAAAAGTGAAAAAGAGTATATCTATTTTGTTAATTTTAGTATTGGTATTAGGTTTGGCTGCATGTACACAAACACCAAAAGAGGAATTACCAGCATCAAATGATAACACCACTGTTACACCAAAAGATGAACCTGCAAAAGAAGAAAAACAAGCACAAGGCGTTACTGACACAGAAATAATAGTTGCTAACAGTGCTGCTACATCAGGAGCATTTGCTCCAGTAGGCGTTCCTTTTAATGCAGGGATTGAAGCATATTTTAAAATGATAAACGATGCAGGTGGAGTTAATGGTAGAAAGATAACTTTCAAACATCAAGATGATGAATTTGACCCAGTTAAAGGAAAAGCTATATTATCAAACTATATAGAAGATGACAAAGTATTTGCTATAGTAGGACATTTTGGAACTCCTGTAGTAGGTGGAACTCTTGAAGATTTAAAAGAAGCAGGAATACCTGCAGTTTATTTTGCAACAGGTATAGGACAATTATATAATGATAATGCAGTAGGTAGAGATAGAAATATATTCCCAGTACAACCTATTTACAAAACAGAAGGTCAAATAATGGTTGCACGTGCTGTTGGAGACTTTGGTGCTAAGAAAATCGGTGTTATTTATACAAATGATGACGCTGGAAAAGACTTACTATGGGGTGCAGAGAAAAAAGCCAAGGAACTAGGCATAGAATTAGTGGCAGAACAAGTAACAGCTGGTGCTACAGACGTTTCTTCAGCAGTTACAACTATCAAAAATGCTAATGTAGACTTTATTATAGGAGCTGCAATTCAAGCTACAATTCCAACTATAATTAAAGAATTAGCTGCACAAGGTGTTAACAAAGATGTTATTACAACTTATGTAAACGTTGCTCCAGTTATAGCAGCATCAGTTGTGAATGAAATAGCAGGAAAATTTGATGTTTACGGTAACGGTTGGGTAAGTTTCGAAGGCGATAGAATGAATGCACTTGAAGAATTTGCAAAGCATACACCAGAATATGCTGATAATGCATATGCTATGACTGGTTGGATAGCAGCATCTTTCTTTACAGAAGGATTAAAGAGAGTAGAAGGAACAATTACTTGGGATAAGTATATGGACGCTTTAGAATCAGCTCCAATAAACAATCCATTTGGTGGATCAATAGACTTTGGAAATGGTCTAAGAGCAGGAACTCAAGAGATGAACCTGTCAAAAATTGTTCATACCAACCTTGATGGTCTTTGGGAAGTTACAAAACCACTTCAATCTATAGACGGTATTTTAGGCAACTAGTTAAAAGAATATTATAATGTATAGGCAGGGTAATCCCTGCCTATTATTTCAAGGGATTATGGAGGTTAATATGGACTATAAAGAGAAACTAATAACATTAGAACAAGCACTAGAATTAGTAAAATCGAATTATAATATTGTTACAGGCTTAGGTGCTACTGAACCTCAAGATTTTATGAATAATCTACACACCATAGGAGATAGAGTTAAGAATGTTACTATAACTAACTGTCTTCCTATGAACCATGGAGAATTTTTGAAACCAGAATATAAAGAGAGTTTTAATATAGATGGTTGGTTTTATTCGCCAACTTTAAGAAAAGCCCACTTAAATGGAAATATATCCTATATACCCAATCATTTACATCTGGCAGGTATAAAAAGGCTAGCCCATATGAAGCCAAATATATATGCAGGTAGTGCTTCGATGCCAGATAAACATGGGTTTATATCCCTGTCCCTTTCAAATACCTATGAAAAAAGAATGATGGAAGAGGCTGATATAATCATATTGGAGGTAAATCCTAACTATCCAAGAACCTTTGGAGATGTGGAAGTTCATTACTCGGATATAGATTATTTAATAGCCTCCAATTATGAGGTTCCAGCTTTACCTGATGTAGTAAGTAATGAAAAAGATATAATAATAGGAAACTTAATCGCAGAATATATTAATGATGGGGATTGTATCCAATTGGGTATTGGTGGAATTCCAAATGCAGTGACGGATGCATTAATGACGAAAAAGGATTTAGGCGTTCATACGGAAATGATGACATCTGGTATGGTAAAACTAGCACAAGCAGGGGTAATAAATGGTAAGAAGAAAAATCTTCACAAAGGGAAAATTGTATGTACATTTGCACTAGGAAATAAAGAACTTTATGAATTTTTAGATGATAATACTTCTGTTATGTTTTTAGATGGAAACTATGTTAATGATCCATATGTAATAGCTCAAAATGACAATATGGTATCTATAAATACCAGCATAGAAGTAGATTTAACAGGACAGTGTTGCTCGGAATCTATAGGACCTATCCAATTTAGTGGTACAGGAGGACAATCAGATACTGCCGTAGGTGCACAAAAATCAAAAAATGGTAAGAGTTTTATAGCGCTATATTCCACAGCTATGGTAAAGAATAAGGAAACAGGTGAAAGAGAAGAAATTTCTAAAATAGTACCTATGTTAAAACAAGGAGCTTATGTTACACTTTCTAGAAATGATGTAGACTATGTAGTTACCGAATATGGAGTAGTATCTTTAAGAGGAACTAATATTAAAGAAAGAGTTGAAAGGTTGATTTCAATAGCTCATCCAAAATTTAGAGATGAATTACTTGAAGAAGCACATAAAATAGGATTGATTTACGATATTTAGGAGGCTTATAAATGGCTATTTTAAATTATAACGGTAAGGATGTATACTATGAAGTCAATGGTGAAGGTAAGCCTATACTTTTATTAAATGGAATTATGATGAGCACTGCCAGTTGGGAATTTTTTAAAGATCCCCTATCAGACAATAATCAATTGATCCTTGTGGATTTTCTTGATCAAGGACAATCAGCAAAACTTGAAGGGGAATATACTCAAGAAGTTCAAGTTGATTTGATCTATGCACTATTACAAGAATTAAATATAGAAAAGATAAATATAGTTGGAATTTCCTATGGTGGAGAAGTTGCCCTTCAATATGCATTAAAACATGGAAGCACAATTGATAGATTAGTATTGTTTAACACTACAGCTAAGACTAATCCATGGTTAAGAGATATTGGTAGGTCATGGATGTTAAGCAGTGATGATCCACTAAATTATTATTTAACCACAATACCAATTATATATTCACCAAAGTTTTATAATGAGAATATTAAATGGATGGAAAATAGAAAGGAATTGTTAACAAAATATGTCTTTAATGATAAAGCTTTTATGGGCTCCATGGATAGGTTAACACTTAGTGCTGAAAACTACGATGTAATAGATAGGTTAGGTGAAATAGAAAATCACACACTTATAGTTGGTGCAGAACATGATGTTATCACACCTTTAGCCGAACAAAAGTTGTTAAATAAAGGAATAAAGAATTCTCAATTAATTATACTACCTGATACGGGGCATGGGGCAATGTATGAAAGACCATTATTGTTTACTAGTTTGATTTTAGGTTTTGTAAACAATACAAAATTGGAATATGGGATAGTTTAAAATCCAAAAAGGAAATACAAGAAGGTAGTAATAAGATAGAGCTACTAAATGAATTACAAAATAAAGATAAAACTTACTATAAAAGGGTATGGGATGCTGCAATATATAACTATGATAGATGCACTAGGAGGCTTAGTAAGAGTTATAACTGAGTCTTAAGGATTATTATGATATAAAATGTTATTATCGATATAGTAAAATAGTAAACCCCTTATTTTTTATGAACAACAGCCATAAGCATATATGCTTATGGCTGTTGTTTTTTTGTCAAAAATGCAATGTAACTAAATTGTAATTCTAATGTAACCAATTGAGGCAAAATATTTGTTATATTAGTACTATAAAGAATACCTACTAAAAAGGAGTGTTAATAAATGAGAAATTTTAAAAAATATATAGTATTGTCAATGGCAGCTTGTATTACATTAAGTCCAGTTTTAGCTAATGCTAATGATATAGTAGAGGAAGTGACTGTCATATCTGCCCCTATCAATAGTGAAGAAGAAATAAAAGTAAAAGATTATATTAAATATGAAGGGAAAATTACTAGTATCACTAAAAATGAAAAATATATATCTATTATGGTAAAGGATGACGCATCAGACCCATATAATGGGATGTTGTTTCATATAGACGAAGATGTTATTCTATTAAATGACAAAGCTATGGATTTTATATCTAAGGACTCATTTAAAGAAGGTCAGACTGTAACTGGATACTATAGCAAGGATACAATAATGTTGATGAGCTTACCAGCTCAATTATCCCCAGACCTTATTATATTAAATGAAGCAGAGGAGCCGGTTACCGTAGAAGTATCTAAATTTAATAAAGAGTTAATTTCTACTGATGGTATGCTAAAAATTAGTCCAACGGATACTACAATTATAACTGATAAAAATGGGAACAAGGTAGATAAGGAAGATTTAGTAGATAGAGATTTAATTGTTTTCTATACAATATCAACTAAGAGCATCCCAGCACAAACAGGACCAGAGAAAATAATTGTAATGGATAAAGAGGATACTGTATTAGAAGTAGAAACGCCAGAACCTGAAGTTATACAGGCTGAAGTATCAGTGCTTAATAAAGCATTGATAAATGAAAAGGAAATTACCTTAGATAAAGAATTATATAAAAATGAAAAAGATATTGTTATGGTACCACTTAGACAAATTGCTGAAACATTAGGATATGAAGTAAATTGGAATAATGACCTAAGGAAGGCAGAATTAACAAAAGGAGCACAATGGACAGCAGTAACAATTGGAGAAGACAATTATAGTTTTGCAAAAATGCTTGTAAGACTAGGCGCTGCTCCAGAAATTAAAGATTCAACCACCTATGTTCCGTTAAATTTTCTAGAAGAAATATTGAAGGTAAGTGTGGAAATACTAGAAGATGGAATGGTTAATATAGCTGAATAAGACGATCCTCCTTGTAGATGAGGGCATTTGCGGAAACGCAATGCCTTCATTTTTTTCCTTAAAATATGAATATGTAATTTTTGTTTTTTCCAACAAATTTCATTATTATATGTTAAAATAATATAATGTAAGGAAGATTAAATAACAGGAAGTGATAAAATGTATTCAGAATACTCTATGAAGGTAATAGAACATTTCATGAGTCCTAGAAATGTAGGTAGTATGAAAGATCCTGATGGAGAAGGGACCTATGGAGATTTGAAATGTGGGGATTCTTTGACTATTTACATTAAAGTCAAGGATAATATTATAGATAAGATTAGTTTTTTAGTATTTGGGTGTACTGCATCAATAGCAACATCAAGTATGATAACAGAAATGGCTAAGGGAAAGACCATAGAAGAAGCTATGGCAATAACTGAAAAAGAATTAATTGATGCCCTAGATGGACTACCACAATCCAAACTTCACTGCTCAGTCTTGGGAGTAAAGGGACTAAGAGCAGCAATAAATGATTATAAGGAGACGAACAATGCTAGATCTTAGATGGTTGATAAATTTCATAATGCCTGTGAGTCTAATAATATATGGATCAGTATATATTAAAAAGGCAGGAGGCAGTATTAGTAATTTTTTAGGATATAGGACTGTCCGATCCATGTTATCTGAAGAAACCTGGAAGTATGGAAACAGAAGAGCAGGGCAGATATGGATAAGATTAGGGTTGGGATTAATCATATTTTCTGCATTATATCTTTTGTTTATATCGAAAGATTTCTCCAAGCCAAGTTGGTTATTGGCAATAGTGTCAGTTTTATCAAGTATGGTATCTTTACAGACTGTGGATAAAGAATTAAAGGAAAAGTTTGATGAGAAAGGAAAGAAACTGGTATAATCTCATATATAAATTGCAATTTTCTTACCTGTTTATTATTAAATATATCTATACAAACCCATCTACTTATAAACATATATAATTGGTAGATGGGTTTTTTACATGATAAACTTAATATGTATGAACTAATATAAAGGGAGAGTGCAATATGAGACCACAAATAATGGAAGAAGTTGAAGGTTTAAGAGGTATAAATTCCGTAAAAATCAAGGAAGCACATGAAGCAGGTAAAAAAGTTGTAGGAATGTACTGTGTATTTTCTCCTTCGGAAATAGCCTTGGCAGCAGATGCGATTTCAGTGACCTTATGTGGTACTGCTCAAGGACCTATAGAGGATGCTGAAAAAGAACTACCAAGAAATTTATGTCCGTTAATTAAATCTAGCTATGGATTTGCAATTACAGATAAATGTCCATACTTCTATTTTTCAGATGTACTACTAGCAGAGACTACATGTGACGGAAAGAAAAAGATGTATGAATTGATGGGAAAAATAAAACCAATGCATATTATGAACTTGCCACAAACTGCTAATGATGAGGATTCATTAGAATCTTGGAAAAAAGAAATGGTTAAATTCAAAAACTTCTTAGAGGAGAAACTTGAAGTAGAGATAACAGATGAAAATCTAAGAGATGCTATAAAGCTTATGAATAGAGAAAGAAATGCAATGAAGAAACTACATAAACTAAATGCTCATAAGCCTGCTCCATTATCAGGTATGGATATGATGCTTGCTCAATGGCTAAAGGGATTTAATGTAGATAAGGAAGCAGGAATAGATTTAATTGAAAGATTAATAGCTGAAGTTGAAGAAAGAATGGCTAAAGGAATATATGCTTTTGATGAAACAGCACCAAGGATATTACTTACAGGATGTCCAATAGGCTCAGGTTCAGAAAAAGTATTAAAGGCATTAGAGGAGGCTGGAGCATCTGTAGTAGCTTTAGAAAATTGTACAGGATATAAGGGGTTAGATGTACTAGTAGATGAAGATGAAAATAAAGATCTAATGTTGGCTTTAGCAGAGAAATACTTATCTACACCTTGTTCATGTATGACAAATAACAACTCAAGATTAGACCTTATTGGAAGATTAGCTAAGGAATATGATGTAGATGGAGTAGTAGATTTAACTTGGCAAGCGTGTCATACTTACAATATTGAATCATTTACAGTGAAAAAATTTGTACAAGAAGAGTTAGATCTTCCGTTTATTCAAATAGAAACTGACTACTCAGATTCAGATACAGGTCAGGTAAAAGTAAGAGTAGAGGCTTTCTTAGAAACATTAGAAAGACCAGCTACTGCAAAATAGTAAAGGATGATATAAATGCATTATATTGGGATTGACATAGGGTCAACAGCTGCAAAGGTTTCTGTATTTGAAGATGATAATCTAATAGAGAACTTCACAATGCCTACAGGGTGGAGTAGTATAGAAACTTCAAAAGTTATAAAAGAAAGATTAGAAGAAAAAAATATTGTAATAGATGAATCAAAGGTTATAGCCACAGGTTATGGAAGGATTTCAGTACCCTATGCAAATAAAACTATTACAGAAATTACTTGCCATGGTAAGGGCACTTACTATTTATTGGGTAAGGACTCTACTGTAATAGATATAGGTGGTCAGGATACTAAGATAATTACCTTAGATAAGGGAAGAGTAACTAATTTTACCATGAATGACAAATGTGCAGCAGGAACTGGAAGGTTTCTGGAATTAATGGCAAATACTTTAGGGGTTAGTATAGATGAACTATCCAATATGGCACTTTCTGGAGAGGATATAAATATCACCAGTATGTGTACAGTATTTGCAGAATCAGAAGTCATAAGCCTTATAGGATCTGGGACAAAGAGAGAAAGTATAGCAAGGGGAATCATAAACTCCATTACAGGAAGAGTATATGCCATGTTACACAAGCATGGTACTAGTGATACTATATTTTTAACAGGTGGACTATGTGAAGTGGAACCCTTTATCAAACTTCTTTCTGAAAAGTTACAAATACAAGTTAAAACAGATTCCCTGGCAAGATATGCAGGCTCTATTGGAGCAGCCTTGTTGACTAAGGAACTATAATTTAAATGACACAGAGGAAGAGTCCTCTGTGTCATTTGTCGTAAAAAGACCAATTATTATGAATGTAGTTTCATATTAATTGGCTAATATATAAGTAGCATACAAACATCTAATATTTTTAGTATATCTAGGTTATCAGATTGCCAATTAATAAATAAATCATGTATTTCAGTCATGAATATTAGCATTTTACTGCAAAATCATTGTTAAAAAAGTAAATAACTAATATAATTGCCTTAAAGATAAAACTTTACTGTATTAATGCGCAACACTTATCCAATAAAAAAGAAAGGAGGACAGAAAAGTTACATAGCTTTTATGTTACATAGCTTTTATAATAAAATAAGGTGGTGGTATTAATGAAAATTATTAAAGAATTAGCTATAATAGTTGGAATCTTATTTGTAGCTCATGTTACTCAAATGATAACCAAAATACCTATTCCAGCCACAGTCTTAGGAATGATACTATTATTGATTTGCTTACTAACTGGAATGTTAAAGCTAGAGAGTATAGAAAATGTATCAAAGTTTTTTCTAGATCATTTAACTTTTTTATTTATTCCAGGTGGGGTGGGACTAATAGCATCGTTAGGATTAATCAAGGAGCAATGGCTGCCAATTTTAATAGTTATAGTTTTAACAACGGCGTTAGTAATAGCAGCTACAGGATCTACTGTGCAACTGCTTAAAGGTAAAAGAAAGGGGGTAGTTAAGTAATGGATTATTTAGATACTCCTATATTTGGATTTGTTCTTTCAGTTATTGCTTTTGAGATAGGTCTTTTTATAAGTAAAAAAACAAAAAAGGCCATATTCAATCCTTTAATTATAGCAATAGGTCTGATAATAATACTTTTATTATCTTTCGATATTGATTACGAAATTTACAATAAGGGTGGAAGTATAATTACTTTCTTTTTAGGACCAGCAACGGTACTTTTAGCAGTACCACTATATAAGCAAATAGAAAAATTAAAGGAAAGTGGCATCCCTGTAGTAGTGGGAATTGCAGTAGGGTGTCTTGTATCAATAGTTAGTATTTTCTATTTAAGCAAGGCATTTGGATTAGTTGATTCAATTGCAATATCCTTGATACCTAAATCTGTTACAGCAGCTATATCTAGAGAGATATCCGCTCAAATAGGAGGAATACCAGCTTTAACAGTGGCTGTAACAGTACTTACAGGAATTACAGGTAATATGATAGGACCCTCTGTATGTAAATTATTTAGAATTAAAGATGAAGTTGCAGTAGGTATAGCAATGGGAACAGCTTCCCACGCCATAGGAACTGCAAAGGCTATAGAATTAGGTGAAGTTCAAGGAGCAATGGGTTCCTTAGCAATAAGTGTAGCAGGCATAATTACTGTATTTTTAGCACCATGGTTATTTCAAATATTAATCTAAACTGGGGGTATAAAAATGTTAAAAAGAGCAAATGAGTTAAGACAAGATGTAGTGGTAAACTTAATGCAAGGAGAAGGAGAAATCAAAAGAACACACTTCTTTGAAGTAGATGATTTCTGTGGTCACGGTAGATTGTATGCAAAGCATGTAATAGAAGCAGGAAATTCTATAGGTTTTCACAAGCATGAAGGAGAGCAAGAAGCTTATTATATACTAAAGGGTAAAGCTCTTTACAGTGATAATGGAAATGAAATAGAGATTAAAGAAGGAGATTTTACTTTATGTCCAAGCGGAGAAGGACATTCAATCAAAAATATTGGAAATGAAGATTTAGAGTTTATTGGATTAATTATGAAGGCTTAGATAAAAAAGGAGGAATATAGAATGAAACTTAGAAAATTAGTTATGATACCAGGACCAACACCAGTAGTTAGGTCAATTCAAGATCAAATGGGAAGAGAAACTGTTGCTTTTGGAGACCCAGGATTTATAAATGATTACAAAGAATTGCTAAAAGATATGAAGGAATTATGGAAAACTGAAGGTGAAGTATTTGTAATAGCTGGAACGGGAACTCTTGCAATGGAAATGGGAATAGCGAATACTCTTAAAGCAGGAGATAATTTACTAATAGTATCAAATGGATTCTTTGGAGATAGATTTATAGACCTTGCAGAAAGAAAAGGTATAAATATAGATGTAATAAGCAGTGAATGGGGAAAAATTGTTCCTGTAGAAGAAATTGAAGCAAAACTTAATGAAAAGAAATATGCAGGCGTAACAGTGACTCATGTAGATACATCAACTGGTGTTTGTGCACCAATAAAAGAAATTGGTGAAATGTTGAAAAAATTCCCAGAGACAATGTATATTGTAGATGGAGTTTGTGCTACAGCAGCTGAGCCAGAGTATGTGGATGAAATGAATATAGATATACTAATTACAGGTTCACAAAAGGCCTTTGGTGTAGCTCCAGGACTTGCAATGCTATGGGCAGGACCAAAAGCATTGGAAAGAAGAAAAGAATTAGGAAAGATTCCAGAGTATTATATTGATTTTGATAAATGGCTACCAGTTATGCAAGATCCATCTAAATACTTTGCTACACCACCAATAAATATGATTTGGGCACTTAGAGAATCAGTAAATTTAATTAAAGCAGAAGGATTAGAAAACAGATATGAGAGACATAAGAAAAATGCTAGAGCAGTGCAAGCTGCCTTAGAAGCTTTAGGATTTACTTTGTTAGCAGACAAAGAGTATAGAGCAGTTACTTTATCTAATGTTTTATATATGGATGGAGTAAATGATTTAGAATTTAGAAAGGTTTTAGGAGAAGAAGGTGTTGTTGTAGCAGGAGGCTTGGCAGCTTATGCAGGAAAGATGTTTAGACTAGGACATATGGGTAATATAGATATTCACGACATGGTTTCCACAATAGCAGCTATAGAAAGAGCTTTATTTAGATCAGGAATTAAAGTAGAGCTTGGTAAAGGTGTAGGAGTATTAATGACAGAACTTCTTAAATAATATCTAGGGGATGGTTTTATACCATCCCCTTTTATGATTTTAAATCCTGTTAATATTCACTAAAAGGATATATAATATATAGTATAGGGAGTGAAAAGAATGCAGACTATATTTGTTGACTTAATTAATAGGGTTGGTATGATAATGATCCTTGCATTTCTAATGTCTAGAATAAAATTAGTCAAAAGGCTTTTAGCAAAAAAGGATATTGGATTAAAGGACAAACTAATTCTATCAATAATATTTGGGGTATTTGGCATATTTGGGACTTATATAGGAATAAATATAGATGGTGGACTAGCTAATTCCAGAGCAATTGGTGTATTCGTAGGAGGTATTCTAGGGGGGCCAATGGTTGGGATATTGGCTGGTATTATTGCAGGTACCCATAGGATGCTAATAGATATAAATGGATTAACCACTTTAGCCTGTACTACTTCTACTATTTTGACTGGTATAATGGCTGGGTCTATGAGCAAAATATATTATAAAAGTAATCAAAAATACTTAATAGCTACTGTAGGGGGAATATTAGCTGAGTCTTTACAGATGTTATTAATCTTACTTATTTCTAGACCCTTTATTGATGCCCTAGGAATAGTAAAAGTCATTGCAATTCCAATTATCATATTAAATGCTACAGGAATATTCGTTTTTATTGCAATAATAGATAATATATTTAAAGAAGAAGAAAGAATAGCTGCTAAACAAGCTCAAGTAACCTTAAAAATAGCCAATAGATCCTTTCCATATTTTATGAAAGGTTTCAATGAAGAAACAGCCTTACAAACATCAAAGATAGTACAAGAAATGACAGATATTGAAGTAGTCATATTTACAGATAAAGAGAGGATATTATCCTATGTAGGCTTATATGAGGACAATGAAAAAAGCAGGGGAAAGGAGATTAAGGATTTAACACAAGTGGTAATAGAAAGTGGATCTACCAGAGTATTAAATACAAAATTATCGGCTAGTAGTGAAAATAAACTAGGTTCAGCAATTATTGTTCCTCTTAAAGAAAACACTGAAACCATTGGTACCTTAACATTGTATAAAGAGAAAGAGGATTCCATTAGTCAGGTTGATTTAGAATTGGCCTTAGGATTAGGAGATTTGTTTTCAAGCCAAATAGCATTAAGCAAGTTAGAACATCAAAAGCAGCTTTTAGCAAAGGCAGAATTAAAAGCCCTCCAGTCCCAAATAAATCCACACTTTTTATTTAATTCAATTAATACTATAGTATCATGCACTGAATTAGAGCCTAAAAAGGCCAAGGATTTATTATTGCATCTAGGGGCTTGTTTCAGAAAGAATTTGCAACAGGGGCTAGAGGAAGTAAATTTATTTGAAGAAATAGAGCACATAAAATCATATCTTGAAATTGAAAAAGCCAGATTTGGCCAAAAACTAGAGGTAATATTTGATATACCTGATAATTTAGAATGTTACTTGCCCCCTTTAATGCTTCAACCCATAGTTGAAAATGCAATAAATCATGGGATATTTGAAAAATTAGAGGGAGGAATAGTAAAGATAAAAGCTATTGATGAAAATGAAACAACCGTCTTAAGTGTAGAGGATAACGGAGTTGGAATCAAGGAAGAAATCCTATCAAATTTATTAAATAATAATAAAAACAATGATTCCATTGGATTGGTCAATGTAAATAATAGATTGAAAAATAAATATGGAGATAGATATGGATTAGAAATAAATAGTCAATATTATGAAGGGACAACTGTAACAATGAAGATTCCTAAAATAAGGGAGGCTGAATATAATGTTGAGGTGTCTAGTTGTTGATGATGAAGAATATGCAAGACAAGGATTAATTTCATTACTAAAAGACTTTGAAGAGATAGAAGTAATTGGAGAGGCTGCCAATGGGTTTGAAGCCATAGAGAAGAATAGTGAGTTAAAGCCAGATTTAATCTTCTTAGACATTAGAATGCCTCAAATGAGTGGCTTAGAGGTTGCTGATATTATTATGAATGAGAAGAGTCCTGCCATAATCGTCTTTGTGACAGCTTATGATGAATTTGCAGTAAAAGCTTTTCAAGTTAATGCAGTAGACTATTTATTAAAACCTATAGCAAAGCCTAGACTAAGCCAAACCATTGAAAGAATCATAGGATTTAACAGCATGGAGAATGAAGGATATTTAAAGGATGTAGAGAAAATAGTCAGTGAGTTACGGAAAAATGAAAAGTATAAGCAGTCCAAGATATATGTTCATGAGAAGGACAAGATAATAGTTGTTAATCCTTCAGAGATTGTGTATATTAGCAGCTTAGAAGGATTTGCATATATAACAACCACCAAGGGAAAATTCAAATCTCGTATAACCCTAAATAATCTTGAAGAACAATTAAGATATCCCAACTTCTTTAGAGGTCATAGAAGCTATTTAATCAATTTAAACTACATTGAAAGTATAATTCCTTGGTACAATGCCACTTACGCAGTAGAACTAACAGGTGTAAAAGACAAAATACCAATTAGCCGAAGTAAATTAAATGAATTTAAAGATATAATGAAAATATAGTAATGACACAAGGGGACAGTCCCTCTGTGTCATTAAGATTAAAGGAGAGTTATATGTTCAATATAATAGAAGAAGTAAAAAAAATAGAAAATGAAATAATCAACTGGAGAAGAGAACTCCATAGAATACCTGAAATAGGCCTTAATCTGCCAAAGACTACAAAGTTTATAATGGATGAATTGGATAAGATGAAGATAGAATACCATACCTTGATCAATGGTAATGCCATAGTTGGTCTAATCAAAGGGGAAGAAAATGGAAAGACTATAGCCCTAAGAGCTGATATTGATGCTCTACCAATTAAAGAAGAAACTGGACTAGAGTTCGCATCCACTAATGGATGTATGCATGCATGTGGACATGATGGACATACTGCAATTTTATTGGGAGTAGCAAAGCTGTTAAATGAAAATAAAGACAGATGGAAAGGTAATGTAAAGCTATTGTTTCAACCTGGAGAGGAATATCCTGGTGGTGCAAAGCCTATGATAGAGGAAGGTGCTTTGGAAAACCCTGCAGTAGAGGCTGTAATGGGGCTTCATATGGGACAGTTATCGAATGATATTCCCCATGGTAAAATAGGAGTATCCTATGGCACTATGATGGCAGCAGTGGACAAGATATCAATCAAAATAATAGGCAAGTCTGGCCATGGAGCATACCCACACCAAGCCATAGATCCAATTATACCAGCTTCAGAAATTGTCCTAGCATTACAAAGCATAGTGAGTCGTGAGATAAATCCAACAGAAGCAGCAGTAGTGTCAATTACAAGAATTCAAGGTGGGTTTAACCAAAACATTATTCCAGATATAGTAGAACTAGAAGGATCAGTAAGGACAGTAAAGGAAGATACTAGACATAGAATAGCTAAGAGAATAGAAGAAATAGTAAAAGGTATAAGTGTATCACATAATGTCAAATATGAAATTGACTATGAATATTGCTACCCAGCATTAAAAAACTCAGAGGACTTTACAAAAGAGTTTGTAGAGTCAGCAAAGAAGATCATAAGTGAGGGAGATATTATAGAAATGAAAGCACCTGTAATGGGTTCAGAGGATATGTCCTTTTTCCTTCGAGAAGTACCAGGCACATTTTTCTATCTAAGTAACATTGGAGAAATAGACGGACAATCCTACCCACATCATAATTCGAAATTTGATATAGATGAAAAAGAACTGTGGAAAGGCACAGCTCTTATAGTGCAGGGAGCAATAGATTGGTTTTATAAGATAAAATAATATCACTATAACAATAGGGGTGTAAGCAAAAGATGAAAATGAAATATAGACTAATGCTGACATACGGATTGCTAGTTGCACTATCATTTATAATTGTCTTGGGGAACTTGTTAATTTTTAGAACCATGGAGAGTGATTCAAGCTTTGTAAACTACTCTGGAAAATTACGGGCAACAAGTTATAAAATGGCTCAACTATCCAATGTAATAATCAATGAGAAAGATAAAATAATAAAAGATGAATTAGAAAAAAGCATTCAATATTTTGATTCATTATTGACTAGCTTATATGATGGAAACCCCACCCTTGGAATGTCAAAACTAACTCACAAAGCTACCATAGAAAAAATGGAACATATAAAAACACTTTGGGATACTAGGTATAAAATAGCATATTCTTCAATTCTAAAGGATGAAGATACAAGTAGTCTAAGAATAATTAACGAAGAAGTTGGTATCTATGTTGATTTCATAGATAAAATGGTTACATCTTATTCTGAAAATGCAAGATTAAAAGTGACTCGCTCAAAATCCATAAATGGATTTATAAGTATTATTACAATAGTGGCAGCATTTTTATCCTTTAACTTTATAAATAATGGAATTAGAAAGCCGTTTGATTTGCTTATGAAGAATTTAAAGGAATTGTCTTTTGCAGATGCTGATTTAGCCAAAAAAATTGAAGCTATAAGTAACAATGAGATTGGCGTAATGGAAGGTTATTTCAATGAACTTATTTATGATTCTCTAACAAGGGTATATAACAGAAGGTCTGGATTATCTAAATTAAATCGTATGTTTCAGTATGATGATAGAAGACAATTTACTATTAGCTTATGTTTTATAGATATCAATGGCTTAAAGCAAGTTAACGATGTACTAGGGCATAAATATGGTGATGAGCTAATTGTTTCGTCTGTGGATATAATAAAAAACTCCATAAGAGAGCATGATTTCATTATAAGATTAGGTGGAGATGAATTTTTAGTTGTTTTTAATGGTATAAATGAGAATACTGCTGAAACTGTATGGTCAAGAATTGTTCAAGCTTATGATAAAATAAACCGAGAAGAAGGTAGACCTTATCTAATTAGTGTTAGTCATGGAATTGTAGAATATAATAACAAGCAAAAATCTGAGTTAGACAATCTAATAAAAGAAGCTGATGAAAAAATGTATTTAGAAAAACGAAAAATTAAAGAAGAGTTAAAGATAAATGTAATAAGATAGTGATGATACAAGGGGATAGACGGCTCTCTAAATTATTAAAGAATTATCGAAAAATCTAGCAGGCATAATTAAGGACAAATGACGCAGAGGGACAGCTCCTTCTGCGTCTCCTATACTTCTAGAGTTATTTGCCATAAAAAATACAACAGAAATTCAAAAAATTCAAAAGACAAAAGAAATAATTCTATTTATTTACTAATACATTAAATAATCTGTATATTGTCATATAAGCCTGTTCACGATTGTAGCTGTCTGTTGGAGCAAAAACATTACCAGACTTACCAGTCATAATTTCTAGACCTGCTACATAATCTACAGCTTCTTTAGCATAATTAGCTATATCTTTACTGTCATTAAAACCTTTGCCCTCAGATACAGATTCTTGTCCGAAATACTTAGCAGTACGCATCAACAAAGCTGCAGCTTCTTGACGAGTAATAGTGTCATATGGCGCAAACTTTCCTTCACTTTTACCATTGATGATCCCTAGGGCCTGTGCAGCAATAACATTTGTATTAGTGGTATCCTCAAAAGGATATTTGCTTACTAATTCGTATAGTGTTTTTCCTGTTTTTTCTTTGAGAATTTCATTAATATCTTTTTCTGCGACTTCCTCGATGGCTTTAACTACCAATGCAGCGAAATCAACACGGGTTATATCAGCCCTATACATATTCTGCAGATTATTAGGAACTAAATTATTCTTGATTGCTAAGGTGACTTCTTCTAAAGCCCAACTATCCATTTCATTTGCTGTTGGTAGAGATGGAGTAAATTTTATTTCCCCTAATCCGTATTTGCCATTTTCTTCGAATATAACATATCGTCCTGGACTATATACTATATATCTGATGCTACCATCATCGTAAAATCCACTTTCAACAAAATAAGTATCTACTGGAAGTTTTTCCGCTCCAACGATCTTTTTACCATACTTATCTATACAAAATGCACTATCTCCAACGCGAGCTACAGCTATTCCATTGTTGAAAAGAGAGACATCGTCAAATTGTGGTGCTATTACTTCGTTTCCATTTATATCAATAAACCCAAATTTACCATCTCTAGAAAAAGCAGCAACTCCTTCATCAAATACCCGTAAATTATCATAAATGAATGGAAGTACAGTTTTGCCACTTATATCTATAGCCCCCCATTTGCCATTAGAATCTTGTACACTAGCTAATGTGTTATCATTAAAAATCTTGTATTCAGAATATAGGTTTTTAACATAAAAATTAGAATATATTGTATCTGATAAAAAATTTCCATTAATGTCCATGATTTTCCAATGATACTGACCTAGGTTCTGATCATAAAAGCATACAAAGGCCATTCCTTGATTAAAAGGACGTACATCTGCAAAGTTCTTATCTTCAAATAATATTTCCCCGGTTTTTTGATCTATATATCCTATAAAATCCGTTCCTTCGGCATATACAGCAACAACACCCTCGGTAGGTTGATGTATTTGACCAAGTTGTGTATTTGCAAACATCATTTTGCCATCAGTGCCAAATGTTGCATCCCATCCCACTGCTCTCATTGTTAATGCTCCATTATATAGATATTGACTAGTCTGTTCAAAAGAAAAATATTCTTCATAATAAATAGTACTAAATTGTGAACCATCATCGTATAGAAGTGGGGTACTCTTTCCTTCTTTGTCAATAAGCCCCCAAGATATCGCTGAATATTCATCATATCCATCATCTTTGGTTCCTATCATACCAACTAAAGCTTTATTCTCTGAGAAGGAATAGGCAATATCATATTTAAACTCTAGGACTGTCTTACCAGTTTTATCAATATAGCCCCATTTTCCATCTTTCATAACTGCAGCTAATCCTTCTGAGAAATTTCGAGCATAATCATATATAGGATCAATAATCTTAGAATATGAAAACTCATTAGCGTATACCTCTCTAGGAATCATTGTAAAAATTAACATTAGTGATAGTATAAAGGTAAGAACCTTTTTAGAAATACTCTTCATTTTTGACCTCCTAATAGTTTGTGGTTTAATTAACTTCTTAATAATCAAGTTTAATTTAAGCAAATACCTCCCCTGTCATATTGTACCATAATTTTCCGCATAGGCAATATAAAGGCATTGGAAGGGGACGGGCTACTCTGTTTCTGAATAAAACTAAAAAAGATCAACTAATGTTGGTCTTTTTATTTTACCTTAATATAGTATAATAGTGGTAATAGGATAAAATGGAGTGGATTACTAATATGAAGTTCAAGGAGTTTAATGCTCATAATAAATATATGATATTAAAGCATGGCTTAAAAGAGAATAATATTACTCGAACCTGTGAATTGTTTGGAATTTCTAGGACAAGCTTTTATAACTGGCAAAGAACCTATCAGAAGCGTGGTATGATTGGTCTAGAGATAAAAGAACCACGAAAGCCTGAAATGCCCAATAAAGTCAGTAAAGTCATTGAACAAGAAATATTGTCTTATGTGGCAAATTATCCTGATGATGGACCTAAGAGGATTTACTATGAGTTAAGAGCTGAAGGTATTGATATTGGAGAGACTGGTATTTATAATGTCCTAAAGCGTCATGATTTAACATTAAAATCTCAAAGGATTTTATATTCTAAAAATAAAGAACTTCATATAAAAACCAATAAAAGAGATAATAAAGAAATCCTTGGCTTTATCAATAAACAGGATCCTTATCCGGGCTACTTAGTCCTTCAGCAAATTGATTTTATGGGTACCTTTAGTGGAATAGGCAAAATATATCAATATAGTTTTTACGATACTGCCTCAAAATGGGTAGCAGTGAAATTGTACAATAAGAAGCAGGATATGGATGTATGGAATTATTTTGAGAGCAAATTAGTATATTTGTTGAAGATATTTAACTTAAGTATTGAGAATTTAGTCACTAATAGAAAAAAGGAATTTTTACCTTACTTTGTCAAGGTTAGTAATTATAAGGAGATCATAGAAGAGCTTAATATAAATCATATATTTATTTCCTCCGAAGATAATAATGTATTAGAAGAAATGATGATATTTAATGAGTTTTTAGTTACAGAATTCTATAATAAAATTGAATCAAATAATGGGACCAATTCCTTTGAAAAAATTGAACGGGAGCTTAATAAGTTTATAAGAGAGTATAATTTTTTTAATGTAATACCAAGTGGTAATAATGCAGGAAAGACACCTGTTGAAATAATACTTCAGCAAGCATCACAGAATAATGTGGATTTAGATACATTGCCACTTTGGATTTTAGCACTTCTAAACCATTCAAAGAGGGGTGGTAAAGATGAATAAAGAAGACTGTAAAGTGGCAGTAATAGGTGGAGGACTTTCAGGGCTTGTCATAGCTGAAGGATTACAAAAACGAGGATATAAAAATGTCACTGTTTTTGAAAAGGAGGAAAGGCTAGGTGGCAAACTATATACTATCTGGCATAACGGAAAATCCCATGAGCTTGGAGCAATCTTTGGCTTACCATCTCAACCATATCTTAAGGAATTGATGAAAAGATTAAATATTAAAGCAGATGGTCCAAAATTATCACGCATAAATTATAATAATAAAGGTCAAAGAATTATGCCTATAGCAAAGGAACAATTGGCAGAATTTGTGGATGAAATGGATCGATTTCCAGATATATTAGAGATGTATAAATCCCTTAGAAAATCAAATATTGAAAATATCGAACCTGCACTAATGCTATCTTTTTCAAAATGGTGTGATATACATGAATTTAGAATTTTAAAGACTATTTATACCCAATATTTTACCATCTTTGGATTAGGTAATATTGATGAAGTTCCAGCTTTATATGTACTTAGGATTCTAAACTATAATCGCTTAATGTCCTTTATGGAATTACCAGAGTTTGTTACATGGAAGAAAGGGGTTTCTTCTTTGGCAGAAGCTTTAAGACAGGAAATCAAAGACATTAGACTAGGTCAAAGAGTAATGGATATTTCCATAAGTCAGAGTCAAAGCCTTTTGGTAAAAACTCAATATGAAGTATTGGAATATAATAAAGTTATCATTACTGCTCCCTTAGATCAATTTTCAAATCTTAATTTCTGGGATGAGAATATAAAGGAACATTTAAGCAGTATAAAATATCAATCATTCAATGTTTATGCATTCATAGCTGATAAAATCCCTAAAGGTTGTGGCTGTTTGCTAGAAAACTTAGTATCTAATCAAGGCCATATTATCATATGGAACTCTAGATGGGATGAAGATAAGTGCAAAGGAATGGTAATGCTTTACTCATATGATAATCCTGATAATTTAGGAGTATCTTCTTTAGACATTATTAAAGATGATTTATTGAAATTAGGTGTAAAAGATCCTATACTTTATCAGGCAAAAAACTGGCAGCACAGTCCCTATGTCGATACTATTTCCTTAGAAAATGGGTTTTATAATAAAATGGAAGAAATACAGGGAAAAGACAATGTGTTTTTAGCTGGGGAAATCATGAGTACCCTCTCCTTGGAAAACTGCATTCGATATTCTACAGATTTGTTAAATAGATTCTTTTAGTGAATTTAATAATATTAATGAAAATCTCCTTAAGCCATAGAAGCTTAAGGAGATTTTTTGTTTTATAACGGATAGGAAAATTCTACTCTTGTGTTTTATATATTTTTGAACTTTCCGTCAATGAGTTTCAAGAAGAGTTACCTTAACGCTTCTTTAGAAGCTCTTCTTATATAGACTTAAGTTTTGAATTTGCTTTTTTATTATTCCAGATTTCATCCTTTAAAGGATTTAATTTATATTTGGAAATTCTGTAGAACTGCCAAATTACTAATATTACATTTAGAGCTAAAGACAGTATCCCTAAGACCCAGTTAGCCTGAGGATTATAGCTTACTCTTGCATTAAAAGTACTTCCTGTAGCAAAGAAATACGGAAAAGTCATGACCCATGCCATCCAAAAGAATAATGTATGTGCGCGATTTTGCATCCAATTTCCTTTGGACCATAATAGGGCAGGGATAGTAGGTGCAAGGTTTAATGCAAGTCCTGAATACAAGGCATTGCCAGGTGCACAGGAATATACATAGGATATATTCCATACCCCATAGGCTATGATATAGAGTATATTTTGGTCGGGCCAGATCATATCTTTACGCTTACCAGTAGTAGAGTAGATACCAAACCAACCGCAGATCACTAAAATATTTAGGATTCCAGCTATTGCATTTAAATAGTTCCAGCCTCCAGAAATATAATACATACCATCAACTATTCCATTAAAACCAGCTATACCCACTTGAAATTCCCGAACTACGGCTTCCAAGATATTGATTGCTAAGATAGCAGGAATAAGAGTTAGGTACCATTTGTGTTTCTTGTGGTAATCTGTAAATCGGACTACCATATAGATAAGACAACCTGCTAATGCAGAATAGACCTTAACCCAAGTAAACCAAGAAGTGATTTCATTAGGACCTTTGATGACCCAAACTATGGTAAGGACAACTGGTAAGACCATAAACATTAAAATACTTACCTTTTTACTAATGCGTGAAAGCTCATTTAAACCAATAAGAATGCTAAGAACAACAAACCACATAATAATGTTATACCAGGGAAGCGTTTCAAAAAAGAACATACCAAAACCCCTTTCAAATAAATGATATAGTTTAATAACTTAAAACATTATGTTAAAAAAATGACATAATCTAAGTATAGTTTATCATCTATACTATCTATTTCAATAACTTTTTTACATTCAAGTGATGTTTACATATGTAATAAGCAATATGATTTAAAACAAAGAGTTATAGCATTTATACTGTAAATAATACTTGAAATACAAAGACGATAAAGCTTGCAATATCAATATTCTTGTTTTTTTGACAGTAAAATTTATTTTAAATACAATGAAAGTGACAAAATACTAACAAAGATACATAAGTGAATTAAGATATAATAAATAAATATTTTTGAGAGGATGGATAATAAATGAAGGATTTTAAGGTATTAGAAATTAAGGAAAGCATTTTCGAGGATAACAATCATCAAGCAGCTCTTCTTAGGGATGAATTGAAAAGAAAGGGGACTTTCTTGCTAAATCTTATGTCATCGCCTGGATCTGGTAAAACTACTACAGTATTGAGAACCATTGAGGCATTGAAATCAGATATAAGACTGGGAGTCATGGAAGCGGATATAGATTCTGATGTAGATGCTCAAGCAGTAGCTGAAACAGGTACAAAAGTTATTCAATTGCATACTGGTGGAATGTGTCATCTAGATGCAGATATGACAAGACAAGGTCTAGAAGGATTAGGTACAGAGAATCTTGATTTTATAATATTAGAAAATGTAGGAAATCTTGTATGTCCTGCAGAATTCGATACAGGTGCATCTAAAAATGCCATGATACTAAGTATACCAGAGGGGGATGACAAGCCTCTTAAATATCCACTAATGTTTTCAATTGTAGATGTTTTACTAATTAATAAAATAGACACTATAGATTTTTTTGATTTTGATCTAGAGGCAGTAAAGAATCGAGCAAAAAAACTTAATCCAAATATAAAGATTATCCCTATCTCTGCAAAGACTGGAGAAGGAATAGATGAATGGGCAAAGTGGATCTGTAGTGAAGTTAAAAACTGGCAAGAATAGTATTGAAAAAATAGTTAATAGGGGGACAGATCTATGGGTAAACCAAAAGTATTAGATTTAGCAAATCATATTGGTAGAAAAAAACCTAATTCAAAATCTGCATATAGTTATGAAGATCCTGAATACAGGATACTTGAGCCAGTAGTCACAGATGAAATGGCAGAAGTAGGGCTATGCTTAGAGTTTCGTAAGCCGAAGAGTGCAAGGGAAGTAGCTCCATTATGTGGGAAATCCTTAGAGGATGCGGAAAAACATCTATGGGAATTAGCAGTTGCTGGTGCCTGCTTTGTAAATGAAATAGATGGCGAAGATAAGTACTGGCTTGATACTTGGGTACCAGGTGTTATGGAAATGATGGTAAACAATAAGGAAAATGTAAAGAAATACCCCCAAATAGCAGAATCCTTTGAAGCCTATGGTAGAGTAAGAGGACCAAAAACAGCTGGATTATTTCCAGTAGGTAAAGGCTTGATGAGGGTAATTCCTATAGAAACTGCCATAGATGGTGAAACAAGAAGGGCTTCCTATGAGGAAGTATCAAAATATCTAAATGATAATAATATATTTACAGTATCTGATTGTTCATGTCGTACAGCTAGAGAGGTAATGGGTGAAGGGTGTGGACATTTAAAAGAGGATATGTGTATTCAAATGGGCCATGCAGCAGAATACTATATTCGTACTGGAAGAGGTAGACAAATAACTAGAGAGGAAGCCTTTGAAATCATAGATAGGGCAGAAAAAAATGGTTTAATGCACCAAATACCTAATCTAGATGGCTTTGGAGAAACCCATGCAATATGTAATTGCTGTGGATGTAGCTGTCTATCCTTAAGGACTGCAAGCATGTTCTTGAATAATGATATGGTTAGATCCAACTATATATCTCATGTTGATGAGGAAAAATGTGTTGCCTGTGGAGAATGTGTTCAGGTATGCCCTGTTAATGCATTAAAACTAGGTCAAAAAATATGTAGTAAAGAACCAATTAAAGAAAATAAGAGAATAGATTTACCATCTAATACAGAATGGGGTCCAGATAGATGGAATCCAGATTATCGTATAAATAGAGAGAATGTAGTAGATACAGGAACAAGCCCTTGTAAAACACAATGTCCAGCTCATATTTCTGTACAAGGATATATTAAACTAGCTGCTCAAGGAAGATATACAGAAGCCCTTGAATTAATAAAAAATGAAAATCCATTTCCAGCAGTATGTGGTCGTATATGTCCAAGGAAATGTGAAGATGTATGTACTAGGGGAGATATAGATGACCCTGTAGCCATAGATGATATCAAAAAATTCATAGCAGAACAGGATTTATATGAAAAAAGTCGTTATGTACCGAAAATCAAGCATGATCACCAAAAGAAAATAGCTGTCATCGGTGCAGGACCATCTGGTTTAACCTGTTCATATTATCTGGCTATTGAAGGATATAATGTAACAGTATTTGAAAAACAACAGGCCTTAGGTGGTATGCTTACTCTTGGAATTCCATCCTATAGATTAGAAAAGAATGTAGTAAATGCGGAAATAGATATCTTAAAGGAGCTAGGAGTAGAGTTTAAGACTGGTATTGAAGTAGGTAAAGATATCAGCCTAAGGGAATTAAGACAAGAGGGCTATAAGGCATTTTATCTTGCAATAGGAGCTCAATTAGGAAGAAAATTAGGTATTGAAGGCGAAGAGGGAGAAGGAGTAATTACAGGAGTAGACTTCTTGCGTGATATAAACTTAGGTAAAGAAATAAAATTAGATGGCCATGTAGTAGTTGTAGGCGGAGGAAATGTAGCTATAGATGTGGCTAGAACAGCTGCAAGAGTTGGAGCATCAAAGGTGGAGATGTTCTGTCTAGAAAGTAAAGAGGAAATGCCAGCTTCAGATGAAGAAATAGATGAGGCTATGTCAGAGGATGTTGTAATTAACAGTTCATGGGGTCCTAAAGAGATAATTAGGGAGAATGGGAGAGTAGTGGCCATAGAATTTAAAAAATGCAAATCTGTATTCGATGAGAATAAGAGATTTAATCCAGAGTATGATGAAAATAATACAATTACAGTAAAAACAGACAATATACTATTATCCATAGGTCAAGGTATTGAATGGGGTAATTTATTAAATGATTCAAAGGTTGAGCTTAATCCAAATAGGACTATCAAGGCTGATTCTTTTACTCTTCAAACTGCAGAACAAGATGTATTCGCAGGCGGGGATGCTATGACAGGTCCGAAATTTGCCATAGATGCCATTGCATTAGGAAAGGAAGCTGCAATCTCAATTCACCGTTTTGTTCAACCAGGACAAAGCTTGGTTGTTGGGCGTGATAGAAAATTATATCATGCACTAGACAAGGAAAACCTAATATTTGAAGGCTATGATAATAGTCCAAGACAAAGAATAAGCCATGTGGATGGAACAAAAGCTAAAACCTCCTTCAATGACTTACGCCATACCTTCACAGAAGAACAAATGAAAAAAGAAACTGATAGGTGCTTAAGTTGTGGAGCTACAACAACAGATGAATATATGTGTATAGGATGTGGAGCATGTACTACAAAATGTAAATTTGATGCCATATCCCTTGTAAAAAAATATGATGAAGGAAATGTGTCCTTCCTAGACCTTAAACCAATAATAGTTAAAAGTATGATTAAGCGTAAGGGTAGAATGGTTGTCCACAAAGTTAAAAAATCCCTTGGTGCTTATAATAAGTAGAAGAGCTGGGAGTGAGTTAATTGCATGAGCTAGGTGTAGTCATTAAAATAGTGAAAACTGTAGAGAACTTTGCTAAAACCAACGAATTAACAGATGTAGATACTATAAGGATTCAAATAGGGGAATTATCCTCTATGATACCAAGATATATTGAAGCCTGTTATCCAGCAGCTGTTGATGGAACTATACTAGAGAATACAAAGCTTGAAATAGAGATCTTACCAGCAAATGGAATGTGTAGAGATTGCCACAAGGTATTTAATATAGTCCAAAGCAAATATCTTTGTCCATATTGTAGTGGAGATGATATAGAAATCTTAAGTGGCAAAGAGTTTATGATTAAAGAAATTGTTGCTAGTTAGGATATCATTTTATGATGTTGGATTTAAAGTTCGGAGGGAAGCAGATAATGAAGACTTGTATTTAATCATAATAAAGGTCAAACGAAAACTAGGCGAGAGCCTAGTTTTTGTATATAATGGTCGTTTTAAAATGGTTATTTAAATTAAGGGAAAAAAGTGATAGAATAAGGAATTAGTTCAAAAGTATAGACCTAGAAGGGAGGAATTCTAATGAATAACCAACAAACTAGAGCAATAAAAGCAAACACTAAATATAGACATTTCAAAGGAAATGAATATCTAGTTCTCCATATAGCTAAACATTCAGAAACATTGGAAGATATGGTGGTATATCAAGCATTATATGGAGAGTTCGGTATCTGGGTTAGGCCTTTAGATATGTTTCTAGAACAAGTAGAGCGAGATGGAATTATGACTAATAGATTTGAAGAGATTATAGTATAAAGATCAACTAATGTTGGTCTTTTTATTTTTAAAACATTAAATCGAATATTTAGTAAAATATAAGTGCATATTCCTAAAATGTAGTATAATAGAAGGTATGGATAAATTTTTAAGTGCGGTGGTGGAATATGTTAAGAATAACAGATAGAATCTTATTAGAGAGAGTAGGTATTGTAGATACTTACAAAAAGGGACTAACATACTATGAGTCTGGAAGAGTAAGGGAAATAAAGACTACTCAAAAGCATGATTATTTTGTTGCTAATATTTATGGTAGCCAAGTATATGAAGCTATGGTTAGATTCAACAGGTATGGTGATATCACTGAGACTTCTTGTGATTGTCATGCTTATGAAAATTACATGGGAGACTGCAAGCATATTGTTGCATTGTTAATGACCATAAGAGAGTTTGCCCAAACGGGGAGATTGAGAAGTAAAAGATCTGAGGGAGATATACAAAACATACTACATCACTATAGATATAAGCAAAATAGTGAATTAATAGAAGTAAAATTGGAAATAAACTATGAAAAATCACTAAATGAACCTTCTCTAGAGTTTAGAATAGGAGAAGATAAATTATATGTGGTTAAGAGTATGGGGAAATTCATTTCAGATTTAGCTGAGAATAATACCATAGAATTTGGAAAGAATTTTACCTATTCTCCAGATATCTATACATTTAATGAAGTGGATAAAAAGATAATAGATTTTCTAATATTATTATATGAAAACTATGAAGTAAACCATTATGGATACCATGGTAGTCGATGGAATAGTACATTTAGTGGAAAGAAAGTCAATTTAAGTCCAAAGTCATTAGAGAAGTTTTTTGATTTAGTTGTAGCTAGAGAATTTAATATAATTGACGGAGATCGTGAGTTTAAGGATGTTACAATCACAGATCAAAAATTAGATTTGAATTTCAAAATACAGGAAGATAAAGACGACCTTATAATGAACATAGACGAAGATGTTCCCCTAGGGCCTTTGACTCTAGATGGAAGATATTTCTTCTATAAAGATAGGGTATATAGATTAAGTCAAGATCAGATGAACAGCATAATGCCAATTTATAATGAAATATTTAGTAAGGATTTAAAGGCAATAAGGATACGAAAAGAATTAAAAGAAGCCTTTGTATCAGAAGTATTGATGAATATTAAGAAACATTCAAGATTAAATTTAGATAAAAAGCTTGAAGAATCCATATATAGCCCTACTATGCATGGAAGCATATATTTTGATAGGAAGGATGAAATCATATTAGGTAAAGTCTTATTTAATTATGGAGACATCGATATCAATCCCTTCTCTTCTAAGGATCAAAAGATAAAAGATTCAGAGAGAATACTACTTAGGGACCTTGAAACAGAGAGAAAAATTCTTAGTCTTCTAGAATTAGGAGATTTTAAAGTAGAAGATGGTGGATTTTACTTAGAAGAAGAGGAAGAAATATTTGATTTTATAAATGATATCATACCTGAATTACAAAAATATTGTGAGGTATATTACTCAGATAGCTTTAAGAGAATAGGGCTCATAACCTCTGAAAGTTTTGGGGGAGGTTTTAGCTTAAGCAGTAATTTAGATATGCTTGAGTTTAATTTTGATATAGAGGGTATAGATATTTCTGAATTGGGGGATGTATTTAAAGCTCTAAGGGAGAAAAAGAAATATTATAAGCTTAAAAATGGTTCATTCCTGTCACTTGACAATAAGGAATTTGGTGATGTAGTAGATATGTTAGATTATCTAGATATTGACTCTATAGATCTTGAGAATGGGAATATTCAAATTCCAATGTTTAGAACAATGTATCTTGATAAGTTCATCAAGGATAGGGGAATTGATTTTATCAAGAGGAATGTTGATTTTAAAAAGCTAGTAAGGGATATAAACGAACCAGATGATATAGAATATGAGATACCTACAGAACTAACAGCAAATTTGAGGGATTATCAAAAGTTTGGATTCAAATGGTTGAAGACATTATCAAATTATGGATTTGGTGGAATCTTAGCTGATGAAATGGGATTAGGAAAGACAATTCAAATGATAGCTTTTTTATTATCAGAGAAGAAGGAAAAGGGTCAAGAACCAAGTATAGTAGTAGTGCCCACATCTCTTGTATATAATTGGGAAGATGAGGTAAAGAAATTTGCCCCCTCCCTTAAAACTTTAGTTGTAGTAGGGAGTAAAGAGGAAAGAAATATTCTCATACAGGATGTAAAAGACTATGATTTGATCATTACTTCTTATCCATTGGTTAGGAAGGATGTTGAAGAATATAGATCCTTTGTTTTTAGACATTGTATATTAGATGAGGCTCAGCATATTAAAAATCATGGTTCTCTTAATGCAAAGTCTGTGAAGAATATAAATGCTAAGAAGTATTTTGCATTAACAGGTACACCTATGGAAAATTCATTGTCGGAGCTTTGGTCGATATTTGATTTCCTAATGCCTGGATATTTACTATCCCATGGAAAATTCAGTGAGAAATTTGAAAAACCTATTGCTAAGGATCATGATAATTCAAAATTGAAAGATTTGAATAACCACATTAAACCATTTATATTAAGAAGACTTAAGAAAGAAGTGTTAAAAGAACTACCAGATAAAATTGAACAGAAGATAGTTGTTGAGATGACAACAGAACAAAAGAAGCTATATCTAGCATATTTGCAGGCTATAAAAGGTGAATTAGATGATGAAATAAGTACTAAAGGATATAATAAATCCCAAATGATGATCCTTGCAGGGCTAACTAGGCTAAGACAATTATGTTGTCATCCTGGTGTATTTGTAGAGGATTACAAGGGTGGAAGTGGAAAATTAGATTCCCTAGAAGAAATAGTTTCTGAAGCCATAGAAGGAGGCCATAGGATACTTGTTTTTTCCCAATTTACAACAATGCTAGGAAGAATAAGAGAGCTTTTAGAATCTAAGAAAGTTCACTGCTTATATCTAGATGGAAGTACTCCCATAGTGGAACGAGGGGAGTTAGTTAGGAATTTCAACAGGGGTGTTGGAGATGTATTTTTGATTTCCTTAAAGGCAGGGGGGACAGGATTAAATCTTACCTCCGCAGATATGGTAATTCACTTTGATCCATGGTGGAATCCAGCAGTGGAAGAACAAGCTACAGATAGAGCCCATAGAATTGGACAGGAAAATACAGTTCAAGTAATAAAATTGATAACTAAGGGAACAATAGAGGAAAAGATATTCCAATTACAGGAAAAGAAGAAGGAAATGATAGATAAAGTAATTACAGAGGGAGAAACTTTGATATCAAAATTATCTGAAGGGGAAATAATGTCATTATTTGATATGTAGGTAGATACATTGTTTAAGCAATGAATTTGAAGAAAGCTTCCTTAGTATTTTTATACTTAATGGAAGTTTTTCTAATTAAGTGTAAATAATGAAAATTCAGGTCATTAACATTGTTTATAAAAACTAGTATAGTATAAATATAATCAATTTGATTATAATGGACAAAGGTATTAAAATATAATAGGTTAACATAACAACAGTAAATGATAAAAATATAGGAGGAAAAAAATGAGAAACAAAAAATGGTTATTATTAGTGCTTGCCCTAGTTATGATAGTATCTACAGCTTGTGGCGACAAAACAGTAAAAGAAAATCCAACACCAGGTGATACACCAAAGGATGTAGTAGAAGAACCAGCAGCTTTAGAAAAGGTAGATGGTGGAATACTTGTGCTACCAATTGCTAGTGATCCTAATGTAATGAATCCATTATATGCAGGGGATAGAGTCACAATGACTATCAACAATGCAATATTTTCACCATTATATGTAATAGATGGAGAAGGAACACATTTCTATTTAGCAGAAAGTATTACTCCTTCAGAGGATTTTTTAACTTATACTTTAAAATTAAAATCAGGTCTTAAATGGCATGATGGAGAAGATTTAAATGCAGATGATATAATCTTTACACTAAATTCAATAACTGATGAAAAGCAAAATGCTAATTCAAGAGGTTCATTTGTAATTAATGGTAAGCCTGTAGAAGCAAAGAAAATAGATGATTTAACTGTAGAGTTTGTATTACCAGAAATATCAGTACCATTTATGGGTAGTTTAGGTGGACTTCGTCCAATAGCTCAACATATATTTGAAAGCGAAGCAGATTTACAAAAAAGTGCAAAAAACTTAGAACCAATGGGAACTGGACCATTTAAATTTAAGGAAATGAAGAGTGGGGAAAGAGTAGAGTTAGTTAGATTTGATGATTACTTTGATGGAAAAGCAAATCTTGAATCAGTAGTATTTAGAGTAATATCTGATCCAAATGCAGCTAATACAGCATTATTAAACGGAGAGCTATCTGCTAGATATATAACTACTGCAGATCTTGATAAATTTAATACAGAAGAAAGTATCAATATAGTGACATACAAAGAAGGTATGTTAAACAATATGGTATTTAAATTATCTAACAAAGATTTACAAAATGAAGATGTGAGAAAAGCTATAGCTTATGGAATAAATAAGGCTGAGTTAGTAACAGGAGTTTATAAATCAGCAGAATATGCAGAAGAAGCACATTCAGTTTTCGTACCAAGTACACAATTCCATACTAATGATGTGGAAAAATATGAGCATAATGTAGAAAAAGCAAAAGAGCTTCTTGAAAAAGCAGGAGTTTCAAATCTAAAATTGAGATTAGCATATATTAATTCAAGTAAAGAGAATGAAGCTTTTGGATTAATCATGCAACAACAATTGGATGAAATTGGCGTAGAAATAGAGCTTATACCAATGGAAAGAGGAGCTTTCTATGACAAATTACTTGATGCTTCAAGCACTGATTTTGATTTAGCATTCAACGGATATGTAATGGGAGTAGAACCAAATGGATATAAACCACTATTCCTTACAGGAAATATGAATAACTTCATGGGTTATTCAAACACAGAGCTAGATGCAAAATGGGAAGCAGGAGTAGTTGAAACAGATGAAGCAAAGAGATCTGAAATATATGAAGGTATTCAAAAAGAGTTAATGGATGATATGGTAGTGTATCCAATCGCTTATCCAAATTCAATCGTTGCAATAAGCAGCCAATTTGGCGGCATAGAAGAAGCAACTCCAGCTCCAATCTTTATGTTTAGAGATTTATCTAAACTATATATGATGAAATAATTTAATTAAAAACCACAAAAGTAAACTCATAGCAGTTTACTTTTGTGGTTATATTAGGAGGAATTTTTGTGGCAAGAATGATTATAAAAAGAATGCTTCAGGCCATACCAATGCTTGTTGCCATATCTATAGTTTCATTTCTTCTTATAAAATTAGCACCGGGAGATCCAGTGCAGGCGTATATTACCCCTGAGATGGGGCCAACAGAGATAGAGACAATAAGAGAAAACATGGGGCTCAATAGTCCCATTCATATACAATATATAAGATGGTTAAAGTCTGCATTACAAGGTGATTTAGGTTATTCATTAGTAAATCATAGACCAGTGGCGATGCAAATAATTGAGAGGCTTCCCGCAACATTAGGACTTATGGGAGCTTCTTTAATTATTTCTATGATCCTAGGAATAATAATAGGTCTTGTTTCCGCTGCAAATCAAAATAAAGCATTTGACAATATAGCTACTTTAACTTCTTATTTAGGCATATCCATACCAAGCTTTTGGTTTGCTATGATGTTGGTCTATGTATTGTCTCTAAGATTACAGCTATTACCAAGTATTGGAATGAGGAGTATAGGGGTAGATACTACTTGGGACTTAATAAAACATGGCATAATGCCTACAATTGTCTTAAGTCTCCAGAATATAGCTACTATTGCTAGGTATATTCGTTCAAGTACTATATCACAGTTAAGAGAGGATTATGTAATTGTAGAATATGCTTCAGGAGCTAGTAAGGGAGAAGTATTGTATAAATATGTGCTTAAAAACGCAATTCTACCAGTAATTACATTATTGGGTATGTCTTTGCCTAATCTAGTGTCTGGAGCCTTTATCACAGAATCTATCTTTGGCTGGCCAGGTATGGGACAATTGGGAATCAAATCAATATTTAACTACGATTATCCATTAATTATGGCCATTACAATGTTCTCATCTTTTATATTGATTATAGGAAATCTATTATCAGATGTATTATATGGCATTGCAGATCCAAGGATTAAGGAGTTGAAATAAAATGAATGATAGATTAAAATCAAATTTTAAATATCAGCTTAAACAAAATAAATTAGGATTATTAGCCCTAGGAATTATTTGTATTTTAGTAGTTGCATCTATTTTAGCTTTTTTAGCTCCCCATGATCCAAATAAGATTGATATCATGAATGGCTTAGTATCCCCAAATAAAGAGCATATATTTGGTACAGATGAAATGGGCAGGGATTATTTTGCTCGTGCATTATATGGAGGCAGAGTATCTCTTACGGTTGGATTTTTATCCATGATAATATCCACTGTAATAGGAACAATAGTTGGTACTATTAGTGGATACTTTGGTGGAAGAGTTGACAGTTTGATTATGAGAAGTATAGATATACTAATGAGTATACCTACATTTTTTCTTATTCTAATATTAAATGCCTATTTAAAGCCAGGGGTACAAAATATTATTATTATCATAGGTTTATTTAGTTGGATGGGAATAGCCAGGATAGTAAGAGCTGAGACCCTCTCAGTTAAAGAAAGGGAATATGTACTATATTCAAAAGTTATAGGAGAAAAATCTAAGACCATTATGCTAAAGCATATAATACCAAATATTTTTCCTACAATTATAGTTGCATCAACCTTAAATATTGCAGGAGCAATTTTAACAGAATCTTCCTTGTCCTTTCTTGGACTAGGAGTGCGTCAGCCAGATTCTTCATGGGGCAGCATGCTTAAATATGCACAAGGATATATAGGAGATGCACCTTATTTAGCTTTATTCCCTGGTATCTTAATATTGCTTACAGTCCTTAGCTTTAATATTTTAGGTGATATATTTAGAGTTGCATTTGAGCCTAAGGCAAATAATGATTAGGCATGAAAAGGAGAGATTTAATATGAAAGAACCCTTATTAAGTATAAAAGATTTAAAGGTTTCTTTTTTTAATAATAGTGGTGAGGTTAAAGCCATTCGTGGCGTTTCATTTAATCTGGAAAAAGGAGAAGTACTAGGGATAGTTGGAGAATCAGGAAGTGGAAAAACTGTTACTTCCATGTCTATAATCAGATTACTCAGGGGAACGGGTAAGATTACAGATGGAGAAATAATATATAAAGACGAAAATATATTAGATAAATCTGAAAAAGAAATGTTGAAAATTCGTGGGAATGATATAGCTATGATATTTCAAGACCCTATGACATCTTTAAATCCAGTATTTACTGTGGGAACACAGATAACTGATGTAATCAGAAGACATCAAGGATTAAGTAAATCTGAAGCCAAAGCAAAGGCTATAGAAATCCTTAAAATAGTAGGTATACCTTCACCTGAGGAAAGATACAATAATTATCCTCATGAGTTTAGTGGAGGTATGAGACAACGAGCTATCATTGCAATGGCATTAAGCTGTGAACCAGATTTGCTTATTGCAGATGAGCCTACTACAGCCCTAGATGTGACCATACAAGCTCAAATACTAGAATTATTAATGGAATTAAAGGAAAAGATGGATACTTCAATTATTTTAATCACCCATGACCTAGGTGTTGTTGCCAATACTTGTTCTAAGGTAATGGTTATGTATGGTGGCTTAGTAATGGAAGAAGGTACTGTAGATGATATATTTTATAATCCACTACATCCATATACAAAGGGATTACTTCAATCACTTCCAAAAAAAGATACTAAAGAAAGACAAAGGTTAGTTCCTATAAAAGGCAACCCACCTGATTTATCTAACATGCCAAAGGGTTGTCCATTTGCAGAGAGATGTCCTTATGCAATGGATATTTGTGTAGATAATCAACCAGAATACTATTATGAAGGGAAAAGCCATAGAGCTATGTGCTGGCTTTTAGATAAATCTAAAGGTAAAGGAGATGAAGGACATGGAAAATAAAGAAAAAATAAAGTTAATTGAAGTAAATAATTTGAAAAAATATTTTCCAGTGAACAAATCTTCTTTTATTGCAAAACAACAGCATCTAAAAGCAGTAGATGGTGTTAGCTTTTATATCAATCAAGGAGAGACCCTTGGCTTAGTAGGTGAGTCGGGATGTGGTAAATCTACTACAGGTAGAAGTATTATTAGACTCTTTGATATCACTGATGGAGAAATAATTTATCGTGGAGAAGATATAGCTAAACTAAAAGAATCAGAATTAAAACCTTACAGGAGGAAGATGCAAGTAATATTCCAAGACCCTTATGCATCCCTTAACCCAACTTTAACTGTTGAAGACATAATATCTGAACCCTTAGATGTTTATCATATAGGAAGTAAAAAAGAAAGAAAAGAAAAGGTTATAGAATTGCTGGAAAAGGTAGGATTGGGGAAAAGCCACTTAGATAGATATCCTCATGAGTTCTCAGGGGGACAAAGACAGAGAATAGGAATTGCCAGAGCATTATCAATTAATCCTGAGTTCATATTATGCGATGAACCAATATCAGCCTTGGATGTATCTATTCAAGCTCAGGTGGTAAATATGCTAGAAGATTTACAAAATGAAATGGGTCTAACTTATTTATTCATTGCTCATGATTTGTCCATGGTGAGGCACATATCTCAGCGTATAGGGGTAATGTATTTAGGTAAGCTTATTGAAATAGGACCTAGTGAAGAAATCTATAATCATCCCCTACATCCATATACCCAAGCACTTCTTTCATCAGTCCTAGAGCCAGATCCTAAAACTGCAAGGGAAAGAACCATGACTGTATTGGAAGGAGATGTACCAAGCCCCCTTAATCCTCCAACAGGATGTAAGTTTGTTACTAGATGTAAATACGCCACGGAAAAATGCCATAAAATAGAGCCAGTCCTTAGAGAAGTAGCACCAGACCATATGGTAGCATGCCATTTAATTTAAGAAAACAGAGCTAACTAGCTCTGTTTTTTTGTATCTTAGTAATATTAATATAAGAATTGGAAAAATCTAGGGTATAAAACATTTGTGGATTATTATACCATGTTTCAACAATATTTGATATAATACATGTTGATAAGTCATATTACATATTAACTACAAAGGACGAGGTGGAAGCAGTGAAAAGTATAAAAATTAAGCTTATATTGTATTTTGGTGTAATAATTTTATTATCATCTTTAGCTATAGGGACATTATCCTATCTTAGTGCCACAAGAGGAATGAGTGATATTCAAGCTCAAATGCTAGTGGACAAGTTAGAAGGAGATATATCATCAGCAAACTACTATTTCAGTAGATTTTTTGGTGATATAAGTCTAGAGGGTGAAACCCTTTATGATTTTAGAGGTAGAGATATCCAAAGTAGACACGATATGGTAGATGCTATACTGAAAGACTTAGGGGATGTAGCTACTATATTTGCAAGAGTAGGAGATGATTTCAAGAGTATATCATCAAATGTTATGTTAGATAATGGGGAGAGGGCAGTTGGCACCTTCTTAGGTACTGATAGTGCAGCATACGATGCTGTAATGAATGGAGAAACCTATATAGGTGAAGCAAATATATTAGGTGAAGATTATTTTACCGCATATCAACCGATTAAGAATGCAGAGGATGAAATTGTTGGACTTTTATTTGTGGGAACATCTATTACAGCTTCCACTGAAGCTATAAAAGGACATAGTGATACACTCATGAAATCTACTGCATTAATTATTTGGATAAGTGTATTTATTGCTTTAGGAAGTGTTCTTCTAGTAGGAAAAAATATTACTGATCCAATAATTCATGTATCTCAAGAGATAGAAAGATTAGCAAGATATGATTTGACAATGGATAATAATAGTAGGCTAGAAAAACTAGCTAGTAGAAAAGACGAGATTGGCAGTATCGGCACATCTGTTGCTCATTTACAAGAGAATTTTAGTGGATTGATAAAAGATGTATTAGATACATCTCATCATGTGTCATCTTCATCGGAGGAATTATCTGCTACATCTGAACAATCATCTTTGGCCTCAGAGGAAGTAGCTAGAGCCATAGATGAAATTGCAAGAGGAGCAACAGATCAAGCAATAGATACTGAAAAGGCTGCTAATAAGGCAATTGAAATCGGTGAGTTGATAGATATAAATGATGGATATGTAGTTGGGTTAAATACTGCAGCAGAGGATATAGATAAGAGGAAAGAAGAAGGATTCTATATCTTGCATGAATTGGTTAAGAAAACTGAAGAAAGTGAAAAAGCAACAAAGAAGATATTTGATGTTATAAAAGGTACAAATGCAAATGCACAAAAAATTGAGAATGCTTCTTCCATGATACAAAGTATAGCAGACCAAACTAATTTACTTGCATTAAATGCTGCTATAGAAGCTGCTAGAGCAGGAGAGGCAGGTAGGGGATTTGCAGTAGTAGCTGAAGAGATTAGAAAACTAGCAGAGCAATCTAATGGGTTCACTGAAGAAATAAAAATAATTATCGATGAACTAAAGAATGCTACAGAAGAATCCGTTTCAACCATGGAAGATGTAGGTAAGATACTAGCTGAACAATCTCAAGGTGTATTTGATACTAGAGAAAAATTCAAGATGATAGCCTTTGCTATAGAGACTGTTAAAAATGGCGTAAAAACAATAAATGATTCTGAAAAAGAAATAGATAGCAAAAAAGACGAATTATTAGAAATAGTAGAATCATTATCAGCAATAGCAGAAGAAAATGCAGCAAGTACACAAGAGTCATCTGCAGCCATAGAGGAACAAACTGCTGGAATGGAAGAGATAGCAAATTCAAGTGGACAATTAGCTAGGCTTGCAGAAGAATTAAATGGATTGGTGGAAAAGTTCAAGATATAGCATATAAAGAAACTGAGCATATCATTATGATATGCTCAGTTTTTTTATCTATTCTTCAGCAATTTAATTGCTTTTGTAATCTTTATAGGGTTCCCATACATTAAAGTACCTAGTCTATATATCTTGGCACCAAAGACTCCAGTTATTACAGTGGATACGACTAATATTAACAAGGATATTCCTACTTGAATTGTTGAGACATCTCCCATAGAGACCCTTACAAACATTGCCATGAAAGATGTAAATGGTATAAATGAGGCTACTTTCAATGCAAACATATCAGGGGAAGTAAGGCCTATCATGGATATCATAAAAGCTGCAACAAATATTAAAGTAAGTGGAGTTGAACTTGTACCTACATCTTCAGTTCTAGATACTAAGGCTCCAATTGCGCCATAAATAAATAGATAGAAAAGATATCCCAATATACCAAAGATAGAGAAAATCCCTATTACATTTCCAGGGATATTAAAGATGAAATCTAATCTATGATCCCATGCAGCAACATTAAGTTTGTAAGTAACAGCTGCAACTAAAATCATAGTTCCAAATTGAATGATTCCAGCCAATGCCCCAGCCAAGACCTTTCCAAATATAAGGCTTTTAGTGCTAGTGCTGGTTACAAGGATTTCCATAGTGCGATTACTCTTCTCACTGGCAACAGCAGTGGCTGTTAATTGGCCATAAAACATTATAATAAAATACAATCCAAAGATTAGAATATAAGTATATAAATAATTTTTCATACTATCCTTTCCAAGGACAGTAGTTTCATATTCTATTGGCACACTATAGATTTCAGCTACTGCATTGGAGTCTATGCCTTTTTCTAGTAATTGATTATTTCTATATAGATTTAGCATTACATCTTCAAATCTATATCTATTACTATTATTTGCCCCTGTATTCTTTACTAGATATTCATATTTTGTAGGAGTCTTAACTATGAATCCTGCTACAATATCATCTGAATTAACCAGATTACTTAATTCCTCAGTAGTCTTAGTAGCAACTATATTAATATCAGCTAGCATTGATTTAATATCTTCCACATTAATTGAAGTATCTTCTATTAAAATACCGTAACTCATGGAAACTCCTTCAGATGGCATAATATCTACCTTATCTTCTCCAAATAGTGGTTTTCCTAAGGCATCCATTATTGTTGGTACAGAAAGCCCTATTATAATAAGCAAGCTTAAAATAATAGTAGATATTTTAAACACCTTGTTTTTCAGGAAATTAAATAATTCAAACTTAAGTACTATCCATAGACTTTCCACTATTTATCACCTACCTTTTCAACGAATATATCTGTTAAACTTGGCTCATAAATGGAAAATCTCTCCACATCAATATCAAGTGATATTAAATCATTAAGCAAGTCTTTTTTGCTCTTTCCATTTAGCAACTCTATAATAAGATGACCATTTTTTGCTTCTGCTATATTTATGCCATGTACTTTACTGGATAGAAGATTATGTAGTTCATCCAAACTTTGATTTGAAGAACTAAGTGTCATTCTGTTTCTGCCGTATTCTTTCTTTATAGCCTTTAAGCTTCCTGTTAAAACTATATTTCCTTTATCTATTAAGGCAATCTCCTCACAGAATTCCTCTACATAACTCATTTGATGACTAGAGAAAATAACTAGCTTACCTTTGTCAATTAGCTCACTGATTACATCTTTTAATATCTGTGAATTAACTGGGTCTAATCCGCTGAATGGTTCATCTAAGATGATTATATCTGGATTACATATTAAGGTTTCAACAATCTGTACCTTTTGTTGATTACCCTTAGAAAGAGTCTCTAGCTTCTTATCCTTGTACTCAGATACACCTAGTCTTTCTAGCCAAAATAATGTGTTTTCCTTAGCACTTTTTTTTGAGAGTCCTCTTAATTCTCCAAAGTATGTAAGTTGGTCCAATACTTTTTGCTTAGGGTATAGTCCTCTTTCCTCTGGTAAATACCCAATTGAATGTTCCCTAGGATTAAATTTCTTTCCATCTAAAAGGATTTCTCCATCATTTGCATCAAATAAGCCCATAAGTATTCTTATAGTAGTAGTCTTACCAGCACCATTTCTACCTAGAAATCCCATAGCTTTACCACTTGTGATAGAAAAAGAAACCCCATGTAGCACCTCAGTCCCTGAAAAGCTCTTGTGAATGTCTTTAATCTCAAGTATCATTATATCCCCCCTTTTCTTATTCATCTTAAATTATATGTTACAATTGTTGGTAAATCAATGATTATACTAATAAAATGAATAAAGTTATAAGATAGTTACTTTAGTCATTTTGCAGAAAAGCTAAGATAAAGGAAAAAACAAGGAGCCTGATTTGACACCTTGTTTTCTGTGTATTGCCTATTCTCTAGGGAATTTATCTTGTCTTTTTCTTGTAAATCTGTATATTACATAAAGTATAACTCCAATTATCAATCCATAAGGAATGAAATAGATAAATCCTATGATTAAGTTTTGTATATTGTAGCTGAAGAAATATGTTGAATCCTTTATTGCATTTGCAACCTTAGTCCAGAAAGTAGTCTTTATAGTTTCTTCACTAGTTAATTTTGCAACTTCTTCAATTTGAATATGGGCAGTGCTGTAATCTACCTTATCATCCATATCCATTATATTTGCAGTCAAGTTTTCCTTTTCATAGATAATATCGCTTAGTTGATTTTCAAGAACAATTATATCTTCCATCTTTTCAGCTTTTTCCATTAATGCCAGTATTCTTTCCTCTTTTACTTCCAAGACTTTCAATCTTGATTCTGTATCTCTATATTGCTTAGTAATATCTATTTTAGAAGTATTTTGAGATATTATATTTCCTATTTCTTTTAACTCATTAGTAAAGTTTTCTAGATTCTCCCTAGGAATTCTAATGGTGTAGTTGGAATATTTTAATCTAGTAGAATATACAAAGTTGTTATAGGAAATATCAGAGTTTTCAACATAGCCCTTATATTTTCCTACGATGTTAATTAGTTTATCAGTAGTATCCATGAATTCTTTTGTTTGCATAGATATTGAAAGAGTAGTTATAATTTTATCAGGCTCAGTCATGTCGTAGCCTTTTTCCTCAGCAATCATATCTTTTTCTGCTCCGCCGAAATCATAATCAGCAGAATTGCCCATGTCTGACGGTGCAGTTTGGGGGGCTACATCTTGTGTAGTTTCATACTTTGCATTTTTACTTGAAGAACATCCCGAAATTATAATACTAAAGACAATAAGCAGGATTGTGACTAAAAGAAATTTTCTATTCTTCATGACTCTCATCTCCTTTTCTTAATTATACAATATCTTGTAAAAATAGGGGTTACAAAAACCTTACAAATATATATAAATAATAAAATTAGGCATATTATCTTTTGTATAGATTATTGGACTTTCCAATGATATAATAATAATTGGTAAAAATTTCACTAGGAGGGAATTATGACTAACAATTGGGGTAAAAAGGCTTATGCAGTATTGTGGGCAGCAACTGGAATTAATTTTATTTCTGCTATACTATATGTTTGGAGTGTCATCAGCAAGGCTCTTGTAAATCAATTAAACTGGACTAGCAAGGAAGCATCCCTTCCTTATACAACATTAACTATTTGCTTTGTAATTGCTATGGTTATATTTGGTAAAATAGTAGATTCAAAGGGACCTACTCTTCCTTCTTTAATAGGTAGTATATTAATAGGTCTAGGTCTAATATTCTCAGGATTTACTACAAATCCTACCATAATGATACTTACAATGGGAGTTCTTGTAGGGGTGGGATCTGGTATTATAAATGTAGCTACTACATCTACTGGTGTAAAATGGTTTCCACCTGAGAAAAAGGGTATGGTTACAGGTATAGTTGTAGCAGGAGTAGGCTTATCCTCTGCATTTTATTCTCCATTATCCAACTATCTTATAAAGGCAGTAGGTATTTCAAAGACTTTTATTTATCTAGGCATATTCATTCTATTAATTGCAGTTCCCTTATCTCTATTAATAAAAAGTCCACCAAAGGATCTTAATTTTGGAGACAAGAAAAAGGAAGTACATAAAAGCCCTAGTAAGGACCATGATTGGAAATATATGTTGATGGACACACACTTTTACAAATTATGGCTTATGTTAGGTTTCTCATCATCAGCAGGGCTTATGATAGTAGGTCATATATCTAACATAGCCAAGCTTCAAGTAGGATGGGAGGCAGGATTTATTTTAGTTATTATATTGGCCCTATTCAACAGCTTAGGAAGATTTTTAGGAGGATTCATATCAGATAAAATTCCAAGACTTGCTTTAATTCGCATAATATTTGTAGTCCAAGGAATTAATATGTTTTTGTTCACTATGTATTCCAATGTATATCTTCTTAGTATTGGAGTAGCTGTAACAGGCCTATGTTATGGTGGAGGATTTTCCATATTTCCAGCTATGGCCTCAGATGCCTATGGCAGCAAGAATTTTGGTATGAATTATGGCGTATTATTTACCGCATGGGGATTAGGTGGAGTAATAGGGCCTATGACGGCAGCTACTTTACTAGATTCATCAGGATCATATAAATACGCATATATAACAGCATCAGTTCTTTTAATCATAGCAATAGCTATAACATTTACCGTAAAAAATGGGACAGAGGGACAGGAGTAGTGTCCCAGATAAAAAATGCCAGAAGAATTATTCTTCTGGCATTTCTTAATATATATTAGTGACTACAACCTTGCCCCTTACATCCTTTTGCCAAATTATATAGAGTTTTAACAGGAACACCTGAAGCTCCCTTTGGTAAATATCCTCTTTCAGCAGAGTTAGATGATGTACCTGCAATATCTAAATGAACCCAAGGAACATTATTTACAAACTCTTCTAGGAAAAGTCCAGCAGTTATGGTGCCAGCCCCACCTACAGTGGAATTCCTTAAATCTCCCACAGTTCCCTTTATACTTTCCTTATATTCCTCATTTGTAGGCATTTGCCATACTGGTTCTCCTGCTAATTCTGCAGCGTCCTTCACAGCATCCATCAAGGCTTGATCATTTGTTACTGCTCCAGTATTTATACCTCCTAAGGCAACAACACATGCACCAGTAAGAGTAGCGATATCAACTATTTTGTCAGCTTTTTCTACTGTTGCTGCATACCATAATGCATCAGCTAGAGTTAACCTACCTTCCGCATCAGTGCTCCATACTTCAATAGTTTTTCCAGCCATTGAGCCTATTACATCTCCTGGTTTATATGCTTCACCTGAAATCAGGTTCTCACAAGCAGCTACAATTGCAACAACATTTCTTTTTACCTTTGTTTTGGCAATAGCTTTCATCACTCCTACAACAGAAGCAGATCCAGCCATATCACCATGCATAGATACCATACTACTTCCAGGTTTGATGGAATATCCACCTGAATCGTAAGTTAATCCTTTACCAACTAGAGCCAATTTTTCTTCTGACTCACTATCTCCATTCCATTTCATTACAATGAATTGAGGTTCATTAGCAGACCCTTTAGTAACAGCTAAAAATGCTGTCATACCTAATTCTTCAATTTTTTCACGACCAAAGATTTCTACTTCAACACCTAGACCTGATAGTTCGTCCTTAGCACGAGTAGCCAATTCTAAAGGAGTTAGAGTTATAGCTGGTTCATTAGCCAAATCTCTTGCTAAGAAAATACCTTCTACTATACTAGTAATCTCCTTGATACCATCTTCCACTTTTTCCTTTTTATCTTCTATGACATCTAAATAGAAGTCCTTAACAGTTGGCTTTACTTTCTTTTCTGATAGATATTTTTCAAATGAGTATTCTGATTGTAATAATCCCTCAGCTATGGCCATATTAGTTTTTCTATAGCAAAGATTTTCAAACTTCGCTACTGTAACTGTAGCTGATTCAATTTTCAACTTCATCAATTCTTTTCCTAGCTTGTAAAAGGCTTTTCTAAGGGATTCAAGATTTAGTTTATCTTCTTCCCCAAGTCCTAATAAAATAACATTATTACCTCTAAAAGAAACATCAGAATAGATTTCACCACAAGAAGCTTTGAAAAGTTCCTTCTCAATTACATAGCTATATAATTCAGGTGATTTTTCCAAAGTTTCCGTGCCTTTAAATACTGGCAGAATTTCAACTTTTCCGCCTTTACCGATTAAAATATTCAATATTAACACCCCTTATATTTATTTAGATACTCTAATTATATCAAAAGATATAGTAAAACAAAAGTTATATTTAAGCTGAAGTAAAGGGGACAGTCCCATTTGCTTCATAGTGGGACACAACTCCTGTCCCTCTGTCCCACATTTTTCTATTGCATAAATCATCTAAATATAGTATTATACTTTTATATGGGCGGTTAACTCAGCTGGTAGAGTGTCATCTTGACGTGGTGAAAGTCGTAGGTTCGAGTCCTATACCGCCCACCACAAAATTCGAATAATAATCTAGATACCCGCATAAATATTTAGGAAATAGCATTGTTTGCTGAATTGGAGGTGTAGCATGAAAAATTCAAAATTAACAAAAATAGTAATATACTTACTTATATTTTCATTTGCTTTATCAGTTATCATACCTATAATAACATTATCCATGAATTAATAATATTGCCAGAGTTAATCTCTAGGCAATATTTTTTTAAAATTCTAAGGCATATTATGGTATAATACTTTCAAAGCCTGAACTAAGGAGGACAATATGAAAAAAGCCTTATTATTTATAATTATGATATTGATGATTAGTAGTTTTTCTGTCTTTGCAGAGGAAGAATATATGGAATCAACTATGGAAAATGCCATAGTCCTCGAAGCTGGAGAAGCACAAGCCTCAGAAGAATATGGAGGAAATATTCAATACCAAGATGTAAAACTAAAGATCACTAGTGGAAAATATAAAGATGAAGTTTTAGAAATAGAAAATCATATCCCAGATAATGACGCCTATAGTATTTATGTGAAAAAGGGCGATAAAGTAGTAGTAATGGTTGATGAATATGAGGGTTATCATGAAGTATATATCGCTGATTTCGCAAGAACTAATTATATTATTTATTTGGCCATATTATTTATATTGATAATTCTTGTTGTTGGAAAGATGAAAGGCTTCAAAGCCATTATCTCTCTAACTATAACTATAGCTTCAGTATTCTATATCTTATTACCTCAAATCTTAAAAGGTGCAAATCCAATACCTATATCAATTGCTATATCCATAGGTGTTACAATCATCACCATATTTTTAGTATCAGGGATTAACAACAAGAGTATAGCAGCTATAATAGGTACTTCCATGGGAGTTATAATAGCAGGATTGATTTCCTACTATGTAGGTGTGAAAATACACTTAACAGGATTAAGTGCCGAGGAAGCTACAATGTTAATGTATATCCCACAAGAGGTAAGCTTTAATTTTAAGAATTTACTTTTTTCAGGTATAATTATTGGGTCTTTAGGGGCAATAATGGATGTAGGAATGTCAATAGCTTCTGCAATTGATGAAGTCCATTCTGTTAATAACAATTTAACTACAAAGGAATTATTTAATTCAGGGATGAATGTAGGTAAAGATGTAATGGGAACTATGACTAATACTTTGATTCTAGCATATACAGGATCATCTATACCTCTTTTATTATTATTTATGGCATATGAAACTAGCCTAACAGAAATAATGAACTTAGACATAATTGCAACAGAAGTAATACGATCATTATCAGGTAGCATTGGATTGGTACTTACTATTCCAATTACAGCTCTTGTAACATCTATATTAATAAAAAAACAAAAACCAATGGAGGAAGAGAAGAATGAGTAAGGAAGTATTGCTATCACTAGGGCTTACAACTATAGTAGGTCTTTCCATGGGATTAGGTAGTTTAGTATCTTTTTTCGTGAAAGAAACAAATAAAAGATTCTTATCACTTTCCCTAAGCTTTTCAGCAGGGATAATGATATATGTATCATTTATGGCTATTTTGCCAGAAGGAATGGAATTAATAGAATCATATTATGGAGAGCATAATAATATTATAGCTTTATGTGGTTTTTTTGGAGGCATGTTGATTACTGCAATTGTAGAGAAACTAGTACATAAATTTGGAGGACATTATCATGGACATGACCATGACCACCACGATCACCATCACCATGATAATGAGGAAGGTGAGCATTTATCAAAACTAGGACTTATGTCGGCAGTTGCCATAGCTATACATAATTTGCCTGAGGGATTAGCTATATTCACTGCCGGACTAAAGGATATAACTGTGGCCATTCCCATAGCTGCAGCAGTAATACTACACAATATACCCCTAAGTATAGCCATATCAGTGCCAATTTTTTATTCCACAGGTAGCAAAAAGAAAGCATTTATATATTCATCCCTTGTAGGGCTTTGTCAGCCCTTAGGAGCAATATTAGGATATTTAATTTTATCAAGATTCTTTAATGACTTAGTATTTGGAATTTTATTTTCTATAGTTGCAGGAATTATGATATTCGTATCTCTAGATGAATTATTGCCATCTTCACAAAAACACGAAGACCATCATATTTCAGTATATGGAGCAATTGCAGGTATGGCTGTTATGGCATTGTCCATGACTGTATTTCATATTCATTAAATGTAGAATTAATAAAAAAGTTATTAAGCTCTTATTAAAAAGAGTTTAATAACTTTTTAATATATTCAGTGATTTACATACCTTTACATATAGACCTAGGCTTATTGTAGCTGATATAAGTACATCCAATATATTATTTATCAAAGAATCTTTTAATATATTTGATATTGCACCATGGATTAAAAGTAGACAGGTTGTCATAATTATTTCTGATATACTCATTTTAAAAGTCATACTTTTAAAATGAGACTTTTCTTCAATTTGTAATTTCCTATTTAAATCAATAAGGCCATATATTAGAGCTAATGTAATAGAGATACTACTACTTAATGCAATACCACCTGGCCCCATAAACTTAGATAAAAATAAGTTCAAAATTCCATTTAAAATCAAAGTACGAAAACCAATGGAAATAGGTGTTTTTGTATCTTGAATCGAATAATATGCTCGAATAATTAATGGATATAGGGCCATGGCTGTTAAGCCAATTGCATAATTTGTCAATGCCCTTGAAGTCAGTAGGGATGCTTGTATATTAAAGGCACCTCTTTGAAATAATATTTTAACTAAGGGCTCTGCCATAATAATTAATATAATAGAAACAGGTAATACAATAATTAATACCATATGAAAGCAGTGCCTAATTTCACTTTTAAAATGTTCTTCATCATGTTTGTGATAATCTTCAGATAGTACTGGAAATATAACTGTGACTATGGCTGCAATAAATACACCTAAAAACAAATCAATAATATTGTTGGCAAAGCTTAATCCAGCAATACTTCCTTCAGATAGAGTTGATGCTACTGCATTATCAATAGAAAGATTTAATTCATTGAGACCAACACCTGCAAGTATAGGAATCAAATAATATTCTAATTTTCTAATATACCTATCCTTTAAATCAAATCTAAAGAAATACTTAAATTCATTTGTCCTAAGACCCTTTGAAAAAATAAATATTTGAACAATATTTGCCACAATATCTGTTATCATGAGTCCTTTTAATCCATAGAATCTTGAAAAAAACAATAGATAAATTATATGCATAATTGGACTTGCAACTCTCCCCTTAGGACCGCCCTTAAAAGAATGTACTGATTGTAGAAATCCAGAGAATATTGCATTTATCAATGATATTGGTATAACAGGTAATCCTATTCTAAATAATAAAATGGTCTTATCTAATTCCTTTCCAGTAAATCCAGGACCAAATACTTTTACAATAACGGGAGCTCCTATAAATCCTATAGCAATTAAAATAAAGGAGAAAACTCCTGTTATATTTATTAAATTATTTGTAAATCGTATCTTTCTATTAATACCATGTCTTTCTTGAATTTCTTGCAATAAAGGTATAATTCCAATAATCATTCCATCACTTATGAGACTTGAAATAAGCATAATAGTACTAAATGCCAATAAATATGAGTCCATCTTATAATTAATTCCTATTTTTGAAGCCATAAGTGTTTCTTTTGCAAAAGATAAGATTTTAGCAATTATCCCCAGATATATAATATAAAAAGTTGCTTTCTTCATTGATTTTTGACTTTTCATTTATGTAGAATGCGCCTCTTTTCGACAAATTTACAGCAGTTAATTATATCATAATTGCTATATATGAGACAATGAATTTCATTTGTATGATCATATATTATAAAATCTCCATAAAAGCAGCAATTCTAGTCTTGATTTGTCCAATATTAGATTTTGAGTAATCTGTTTCTATGGCCATATAAGGTATATCTAAATCGGTCATTAAGTTTTTTACTGCCCGTTGTTCAACACTATAAGGATGACAGGTCTGCAGTAATACTTCAATAACACCATCGACTTTAAACTCATCTACTAGTTTTGGCAATAATTCCATCCTACTAATATTAGGTGACATAATTGCACAGCCAATATTTAAATATCTAGTTGCTATAGCTTTTACAATATCATCACAATTTTCATCAACATTACTTCTAATAGGCTTTACACCATCGCAATTATCAAAGCAAACAACTACATCACCACTATTTTCAATAGTATTAACTATCTTATCTAACACTCCACCTATAGGACAGCCAGTAATAAGAATTCTTTTAGCCTTTTTATCTACTGGTCTTGAACCTTCTTCATATTCTTTTTTAATATTGACTATAATTTCCTCAAGCTGTTTGTATTCTTCTTCTAAATTAAAATTAAATTTATATCCTTGGAGTATTTTATATGCATCAAATCCTGTAATTGCAGGTGGTTCTAGTTTGCTAAGTTCAAATAGTTCACCATATAAGCTTCTATATTTATTTCTAAAAGATGTGGCTTCTCTTAATTTTTCTTCAGTGATCTCTACATCAAATTTTTCTTCTAGGGTTTTTATTAACAATCTAACTTCTTTTTCCCACATAAGTGGTGAATAACTTCTATCAGTTCCTTGTGGCACTTGCATAATGTGCATATCCTTAAACTCACTTAATAGCTCATACATCTTTTTCTTCCCATCACATGTTGTTTCTCCAATAATTATATCTGATAAATATGTATAACCACTATGGTCTGAAATTGCAGCTCCGTAGCTTGATTTAATTAAAGGACATACATTTGTAGGAAGATCTGATTCAGCATCAATTATTGTTTTATCAGTATTAGCACTTAGGTTCACGATATGAATACCTGCAGCATCGAGTATTTCAACAGGTGCAAAACTACAGTAAGTACCTGCTATCTTGCCTCCATTTTTTTTGATTTCTTTAGCCTTTAAAGTTCCATTTTTTATTAAATCAAAATTCTCCATACTAGCCTCCTAGAGTTAGTTAATCCGTTGGATTACAAAACAATTATATATGAAATTTGTGGAAAGTGTGATTATATTTTCCTATACTATGTCATATTACTATCAAAGATTTCTATAATTATTCTAAAAAACAAAAAGTTCTGATATAGTATTTCTGATATAAACAACATAAAACGCATAGAATTTCAAAAGTTAGACAAGTCACAAACAATATAGAGTGGGATTATATGAATACAAACAAAAGAATACTTATTTTTTTCTCTCTTATAATTATGTTGGGATTAGGAATTTCTCATTATATACCTAGAGAGCAACAAATAGAAAACACTGACTTAGGTTTAAGGATTGGATCTGGAGCTGATATAACGGGACTACTTCTCCAGAGAATTATTGAAACAAATGAAAGTATGGATATAAAAAATATCAATGCTGTAGATGAGGAAGAAAAATTATTTGATTTTACTTTTAAAGACTGCTGAAGTAATACAGCACAATGGGCCTTGAGCTCAGATGAAATTGATATGGCATTTTATTGCAATCATATGTCTTTGCATTTAGTTCGAGCAAATGATGATTTTCTAATTTATGGACCTGTAATTATGAATGCTGAAGTCATAGCCTATAAAGATGATGTTGAAAATATTGGTAGAATAGGAATTGGACATAAGAGAGAACATCTACATAAACTTGCTAAGGAAAGCTATAAACAAATTGAAGAAATTATAGAGTTGTCCCCAGTTACCTTGCCTTATTCCTTAAAAGGTGGGCAAATAGATGGGGCAGTTTTAGATTTAACTAAGGCAGCAATGCTACCAGAGTTCAATTTTGCTCCTCTATCAATAGATGATTATATTTCTTATAGTTTGGTTGTCAGAAAGGATATTGTAGATACGAAGGCTTTTGAAGACTTTTTAACTGTCTACAATAAGGTAGCAGAGGAGTTAAACCAAAGAGAAAAACTTATTCAGCTTTTAGGTATGACAGAAGAATTTTGGGATGATACAAAAATTAAGTTTTTAAGTCTAGAATAGGAAAGGTGAAAAAGATGTCTATATCTGTAGAAGGAATTACTAAGATTTTTTCAAATAGAAGAGATAAAAAGTCAATGAATACTGTATTGGAAGATATCTCTTTTAATGTAGATGAGGGAGAATTTGTTTCCTTACTAGGGCCATCGGGTTGTGGAAAAACAACAACATTAAATATTATTGCAGGATTTTTAAAACATGAAGGCGGAAACATTACTGTAAATGGTAAAGAGGTTAATAAGCCTGGACCGGATAGGGCATTTGTATTTCAAAACTATGCTTTATTTCCATGGATGAAGGTTGGAGAAAATATTATGTATCCAATGAAGTTGCAAGGTATGCCAAAGAAAGATCGTGAAGAAAAGCTTAAAGAGTTATTGGAAATGGCCCAACTTGAAGAGTATGCAAACTATTATGTTCATGAAATATCAGGAGGAATGAAACAAAGAGTTGCTTTACTTCGTGCACTGGCATGTGACCCAGAAATTTTATTAATGGATGAGCCTTTAGGTGCTGTTGATTTCCAAATGCGTCAACTATTACAGGTCCAATTAGAGACAATAATACAAGATAATAAGAGAACTGCACTTATGGTTACCCATGATGTTGATGAAGCTATTTATTTAAGTGATAGAGTTATTGTTATGTCTAGAGATAGGGGTAAGATACTAGCTGATATAAAAATTGAACTTCCTAGACCTAGGGATAGGAAAAATGAGAAATATCATCAGTATACAAATGAATTATCTGATATTTTAAGATCTGCTCTAAATGGAGAGGTTAAGAATCAAGGTGATGAGGAAATATTGAAGTTTATTCAAAAAACTGATAAAAAGGATAGCAAAAAAGCAACCTTTATCCAAAAAGGTGCTCTTCAAGAATAATAAATAATTATGTAAGATAAAAAGGAGAATATTTATGACAACATTACCAGAAAGATTTGAAGAGTTTGCTGATGCAAGAAGACAAGGTTTTATTAGAATGAAAGAATTAAAGGACAATGGTGGAAAACTATGTGGGACATTTTGTCAATTTGCTCCTTCTGAAATGATTGATGCAGCTGGACTTTATCGTGTAGGATTGTGTGGACAATCTGCTGAGCCAATTCCTGCAGCAGAAGCAGAATTACCTGCAAACCTTTGCCCTTTAATTAAATCTAGCTATGGATTTGCTTTAACTGAAACATGCCCCTATGCATATTTTTCTGACCTTATAGTAGGGGAGACAACTTGTGATGGAAAGAAAAAGATGTATGAAATGCTCGGTGAAATAAAGGATGTTCATATTATACATTTACCCAATAACCCTGATCCTGAGAGGTCTTTAGAATCTTGGATTTTAGAACTAAGACATTTTAAAGAGGTATTAGAGAAGAAATTTGATGTTGTAATTACAGATGACATGTTACGAGAATCTATTAAATGGGGAAATAAGGAAAGAATCCAAATGGCTCATTTATATGAGTTAGGACGATATGATCCACCTGCTATTACAGGTTTACATATGCGTAGTGTAATGGAAGGAGTCCAATATATATTTGATAGGCAAGAGCGATATGAGAAAGTCCAAGAGGTTTTAGATAAATGCGAAGAAGATTGGGAAAATGGCAATGGACCTATTCCCAAAGGGAGTAAAAGACCGAGAATCTTAGTATCAGGTGGACCTAGTGGTGGAGTATTTGAAAAAACTATTAAGGTTATTGAGGAATTAGGTGGAGTTATAGTTTGTTATGAAGGTTGTAGTGGCATTGTTTCTAGAAGAAGACTTATTGAGGAGTCTGAGACAAGAGATCCAATTGAATGTATAGCAAAAAAATATCTAGAAGTACCTTGTGCAGTTATGTCACCTAATCAAAGGAGATTAGACCAAGTGGCCGTTACTATTGATGAATGGAAGGTTGATGGTGTTGTTGGAATAATCCTTCATTCATGTAATCCTTTTGGAATTGAGTCTACAAATATTAAGAAAATCGCCAATGAATGTGGTAAGCCTTATTTACATCTAGAGACAAACTATGGGCAAGGCGATGAGGGGCAATTAAGAACAAGGATTGAAGCATTTTTAGAGATGCTTTAGGAGGAGGTGAAGAAAAGAATTGAACTCACAAGAAAAAGATGTTAAAAGAATGTTACATGCAACTAAGATGAAGGATAGAAACAATTGGAGAAAACTTAATGGAAAGGATTTCAATATCTATACTCCAATAGCACTTATAGTTATTGCTATAATATGGACAATTGCAGCAGAAATCGTTGATAAACCTTTTCTTTTCCCTTCATTGAAAAGTGTAATTGAGGCTTTGTTCAAGGGCATAACGGATTTATATGTACTTAGGAATATAGGGATTACCATGCGTCGTGTTTTAACAGGTGCTTTTTATGCTCTTATTATTGGATTACCCATAGGTATGACCATGGGGTATTCCAAAACTATGTTAAGAGCTTTTGCTCCATTTATAAACTCTTTGAGACAAGTTCCTATTATGGCATGGGTACCATTATCAATTATTTGGTTTGGACTTGGTGATGGGCCTACAATTTTTATGATTGCATTTTCAGGAATTTTTACAATCATTTTAAATACCATTGCAGGAGTACAGGATATTAGCAAGGATTTTTATAATGCAGCCCGAAGTATGGGGGCAAGTACAATGGATATCATTAAAGATATTGTACTTCCGGGGTCACTCCCAGGAATTATTACTGGAATAAGGCTAGCCATCGGTATGGGCTGGATGTCAGTTATCTGAGCGGAGTTCATAGCAACAAGTGCCGGGTTCGGTTACTTAATGGTAGAGGCTCAGTCTCGTATGCAAACTCATACAATTATAGCATTTATGTTTATGGCAGCTTTAATTGGATTTGCTATTGATAGATTGATGCTCTTAATTGAAAGTATATTGCTTAGATGGAAAGCTGATTAAAACATCTATTAGATTATCTGATGGGTGTTTTTTCAAAAGTATTGATAAAATTTATACAAATTCTACTTTTATCTCTTGACATTAAAGTCGACTTTAAGGTTTATAATAGGAGGTGCGAGACTATGTTGTTTATAAAAGATGTTTGTAGGATTACTGGACTTAATAGTTCAGCCATTAGATATTATGATGGTCAAGGTTTATTAGGCGAGGTGGAGAGAAAAAATAATAACTACAGGGTATTTGATGAAAAGGATGTAGAAAAGCTATTTTTCATAAAGAAGGCTAGAAGCTTAGGATTTGAATTAGAAGAGATAAAAAAGATATTGATGCTAAAAGATAATGGCATACCTCCTTGTAGCTATGTAAGTCACAAGATACAGGAGAAAGTATCCTTTATAAAGGCAGAGATAGTAAGGCTTGAAAAAGAAAAAATTAAATTAGAAAGACATTTACAAGGTGCAAAAAAGGTAAGTGGATGTAAAGGTAGTATATGTCATTATATTGAAGGAATTGAAGATGAACAAGAGGCAGGATTGAGAAAGGCCCATTAAATAAGTCTATGTTATAAGAGCACATATTGCACAAATAATAAGTAGGGGGAGTATAAATGAAAAAAAGAATTATTGCTATGGTTTTAGTATTGGCAATGGGAGTTGTATTTCTAGCAGGTTGTACTGATAGTAGTAAAGATAGTATAATTCAAGAAGTAGGTTATGATCCGGTAGCAGAGGTAGCAAAATATAAACTAGGTGAATTATCAGAGGCTGATAAGAACTTCACTATACAAATGGGCTATAGAGATTGTGACCATATGGTTTCAGCTATTATAGGAGAAAAAGCAGGTATCTATGAAGCCTTAGGACTTAATGTTGTAGTTACTAAAACTGGTAAGATAATGGAAGCCATGTCTTCTGGGGAAATGCATGTTGGTTATCAAGGGATTGCTGGAGCCATTCGTTCTGTAAATGAGGGTGCACCACTATTTATGGCAGCTGCAAATCATTTGGGTGGATCTAGTTATTTAGTTGTGAGTAATGATATCAAGGAACCTAATGATTTAATTGGTAAAACCTTAGCTATTGGCTCAAAGCCAGAGGCAAGTCCATCATGGATTAAGTGGGCTAACGACTTGGATATTCCAGTAGAAGCAGAAAACTATGATGCAGTTAGTATGTCTAACAAGGATGCACTTTTTGCATTAAAAGCAGGGCAGCTCGCGGGTTTTTCTACTTGTGACCCTTATGCTACTCAAGCAGAGTTCGAGGGATTTGGAAGAATCATAGGAACTGAATGGGGTGGCTTAGATGTTTCACCGACTGATGCTGAAAACTGGGGAATATGTTGTATTTATTGTATGAACAATGATTTCTTAGAAGGGCATCCGGAATTAGCTAAAAGATTAGTTCTTGCACATTCGCTTGCTATTAAATATCTATATGAGCATCCATATAATGCAGGTATGATGTTTGCAGAGGGATTTGGTGTTCAACCAGAAGTTGGACTAAAAACTGTATATTTAAAGACAGTTGGAGAAGGAAGAACAATCACTTGGCAATTCTCAGAGAAAAATCTAAATAATTATATTCAATATTATTATGACTTGGGTGTTGCAGAAGAAGAAATTCCTAATATAAATGATATTGAAAGGTTTATGTCTACTGATTTGCTAGAGACTTGTGGTGTTGAAGAGTTTAGTACATTTATTGAAGAAGCAAACATAGATAAAGAATTCCCAATAGGTCTTTCCTATGATGAGTGGATGACTAAAGCAAAAACAATAGATGGTATAACAGATACTGCTAGTAACAAATAATAAAAAAATGGAGCTATTTTACATAGCTCCATTTTTTATATCCATTAACAGCATTCTTCCATACCATCACCAAATAGATCCTTTATTTCAGTATCATCAATTAATCTAAATATGGCATAGCCGTATTTTCCATCCTTTGAACCAGATACAATAAATTCTATTGGACCAGTTTTATCAATATCTTTAAACTCAATTGTTTGATTATCTATAGGAGCGTGAGTATGATCTGATAACTTAAATCCATTATCTGTATCTAAAACTACAACCATTGCATTCTTTTTAGGAGCTTCGTTATATATAACCAGTAAATCTTTGAGACCATCGTCATTCAAGTCCTCATAGCCACATAGTATTACCTTATTATCAGGATGAGTATCTTGAAAATATAGAAGAAGCTCATTGTCAGGTTCTACTCCTAATGTTTGCAAAGTGTTGCCATTTTCTAGATAATATCCATAGAAGCCCAATACAAAGAGTATAAATCCTATTAATATAAATTTAATATTTTTTTTCATTTCTCTACCTCGTTTGTTTTGCAAGATTTCTAAATAAATTCTCTACCTTTGGGTACATTGCCTTTAAGAAAAATAGGAAAACTATAAAGGAACATAAATATTTAAGTGGTTCTGGCAAGGTAAAGAGAAATCTATTTGCACTTTCAATGCTGCTATCAATTCTATTATAATTAATAGCAGGTTCAAATCCAGGCATTAACCATAAGTTAGTTAGATATCCAACTCCAAATGCAAAGATAGAGATTACTACACCATATATAATAGCAGTTTTTTTACCAATCATCTTATATATACTTAATAGTTCAGGGATATTAGTGGCTGCTCCTGCCATAAGGAAGGTAATTGCAGCACCAGGTGAGGCACCACTAGCAATTAATGCAGCTATAAATGGAATGTGTCCAACGGCACAGACATACATTAATGCAGCCAGAACTGCCACATTCCAAAGAGATAACATACTAGGATTTCCTAAATATTTCTGTATAAATGAATCTGGGAATACAGTTAAAATGAATCCTCCAAACAACATTCCCCAAACAACATATTTACTTAATACTGTAGCTAAATCATGTATTGCCCAATGCATACCTGACTTTAACTTTTCTAAAAAAGGGATCTTCTCTGCTTGCTCTAATGACATTGATATTATTTCTTCCTCTAAATCAGGTTTACTTATTTCATTACCACAGAATTTATTACCTATTATACCTATAATAAAAGGAAGTAAGAATCCTGCAGCTATGTTTATCATGGTTAACTCCTTTCCTAAGAGTCCAAAGCTAAGTATTAATGCTATAGGGTTTAGGGCAGGAGTAGATGCCATAAATGCCAGCGTAGGGCCAACATAAGCTCCTGAATAGTATAAGCTAATACCAAGTGGGATTGTACCACAGCTACAAATAGGTAAGCACATACCTGAAATTGTTACCTTTAGTATAGAACTAATTTTAGTATTCCCTAAATGCTTGTGAAATCTCACTGGAGATATAATATCATGAAGAAGTCCCGCAATTATGTAACTAAACACCAGCCAACTTGAAGTTCCATTAAGTAGATTAATAGAAGTTAATAATATATCTTTTAAAAAATCTAATATTAACAATTATAAGTCACCTCCATTTTCTAATTCTTCAACAGCTAAAGCTATTTCCTTTTCAATAATATCCTTAGATATTCGTTGAATCTTTTTCTTCTCGTTAATAATAAGAGTTCCTCTAAAGATAACTCCATACTTTTTTATATACTCCATATTCTTGCCTGCATAGTAGATTTTGACTTCTACCTTGTCTTTGTACTTAGCTGCAGCAACCTCTACAGCACGGGTATGACCGTCACATCCAGATCAAGTATTTATAAATTCAACTAAAATCTTATCCAAAATATCCCCTCCAGACTTTTAAATAAAAAAGCCCGTATTAAACGGACCTTGTTACTCTAGAATGTAATTACTTGGTCAAGATCTACTGAACTAAGGGCACCATACAATACTGGGAAGCAACCGATAGCAGCACCTTGTACAAGATTGTTTTCTATTTGTCTTTCAATTGCACATTGATCACAAGCCAAAAGTATCATGCCAGTATCTTCGTGTAATTTTTGAAGTCTTTCCCCAATATCAGTGTCCTTTAATAATAAGAAAGTATTATCAAATACGAAAAACATACCTACTACTTCTGCTCCATGGTTACCGGCTTCTAATTGTGGAATTACCATGTCTCTTAAAATAGTTCTTGCATTATCAGAACTTATTACATATGCTACCTTCATTGAAAAATCCCCCTTCTATCCTTTGAAATCCTTTAAATAATATCATAATTGAAGAAAAATTAACAATTAAATTATCCTATAGAAGAAGAGTCAGTTATTAAAAATATCTATTTCACAACTATGTAACAAAGTGGTATTCTAGACTAGATAATTTGAGAAAAGAGGGGTTTTATGGAAGAAGTTCAATATAGATACTATACTAACGAACAATTAGAAATAGATAGCATAGATAGTAAACTATCAAGGGAAGAGAAAAAAATAAGAAGATACCTAATGAATTATGTGATTGACAATGGACAAGCACTTAATATAAGTAATTCATCTAAAATTGCTAAAGATTCAGAAATGATAGATGAAGAAGTAGATAATGTATTAGATAGCTTGTTTGAGAAAAATGCAATAGTAGCAGATGAAGAAGGATATATCAATTTTATATATCCTGTTTCTGCGATTCCTACAAATCACAAAGTAAGACTTGCTGATGGGAGAGAGTTTAGTGCTATGTGTGCTATTGACGCTATGGGCACAGCATTTACATTCAAACAAGATGCAGATGTGGAGTCTAAGTGTAGCAATACTGGCGCTGATATTAAAGTAAGTATTAGGGGTGGTAAAATTAGTAGATATGAACCAAGTGATCTCCATATACTTCATGTAGACTTAAATAAAAATGCAAATTGGTCTGGTAATTGCTGAAATATCATGAATTTCTTCTGTACGGAGAAAGATTATAATTTATGGGTTGAAGAAATGAAATTAGATGAATCAGGTATATTTTGTCTAAATGCTGAGGAAGCTATAATAGTTTCAAAAATGCTATTTAGTGTAACTGATATATAAAAAAAGAGTATATCCCCCCTAGTTTTTGTCAATCCTAATGATAAGAACTAGGGGGTGCTTTTTTATGCTAAACTTTCCAATTAAAAATAAAGAAAAAAGTGAAATGCTAGAAAATATAAGACTAGCTCACAAACAATGGGAAGAAAAAATAAATTTTTTTCAATCAGTTACTGATCCTGATTTAATTGATTATGCAATATTTGAAATGGAAGCTTCTAGGCTTAAGTATATTTATCTTTTTAAGCAGTATAAGAGTGAATTAGCAAATGAAAAAATAGTTGAAAATGCAATTAGTTAACTCATGGCTAGTACAAAAAAATGTAATATTTCCTCTCCTACTTTTATAGATATAGTATAATAAGAGTAGGAGGGATAGAGATGGGACTAAATACAATTTTTTATTATGCTATTGGCCTTATTCTACTATATATACTAGGTATTTTTCTTGTTTGGCCAATTAAGAAAATATTTAAATTGATAATCAATGGAATATTAGGTGGAGTAACACTATTGGTATTTAACTTTATAGGGGGTTTTTTCGGACTAGGTATTGCTATAAACCCATTAAATGCCATTATAGTGGGATTGCTAGGAGTGCCAGGGGTAATTTTATTATTAGTTCTTCAATTAATAATATAACCCCTCAGTATAGGGGTATGATTTGCATAAAAGTACAAAATATGATATGTTTAAGAGGTATAAAAATATAATAGGTAGGGGGTATACAAATGACAGCTATAAAAATGCAAATACAAAAAAGAACGGATACGGGTAAAAATTTTGTAGACAAAATGAGAGTAAACAAAACAATACCAGCAGTTATATACAGCAAGGGAGAAGAAAGTGTACATGCTTCTGTAAATGAAACTGAATTTCTAAGGGTATATAAATTAGCAGGAAGTTCATCACTTTTAGGGCTAGAATTAGAAGGTGTAACCATACCAGCTATAATCAAGGAAATACAAAGACACCCTTTTAAAAATGAAATACTTCATATTGATTTCCACAAATTAAATATGAAGGAAAAAGTAAAGATGAGTGTTCCAATTACATTGGCTAATAGAGACTCCATCAAACTACAACCTTCAATTTTGATGCAATTATTAGATCAAATTGAAATAGAATGTTTACCTGGCAACATACCAAATGGAGCTGAAGTAAATGTTGAAGATATGGATTTTACAACTCCAATCTTAGTAAAAGATTTAGATATTGCTAAAGATGAAAATGTTGTAATCTTAAGAGATTTAGAAGATGTAGTTTGTACATTGACACAACCAAGTACAGTTAAAGATGATAATAATGAAGATGCACCAGAAGCTACAGAAGCAGCACCGGATGTAATAGAATAAATAACAAATTCAAAAACCCATATGGATTTTCCATATGGGTTATCTTAGCCCTTTTATGAGTCGCAAATACTTATCTTTTTTCCATCTCTTATTATCTTATCTTCTGATTCTAGTAATTTCATAGTCCTCGTTACAGTGCTCCTCGTAGAACCAATCATATTGGCTAATTCTTCATGAGTAAGATTAAGGTCAAGGTCATATCCTGATTCTTTTAAAGAGTTTTGTTGTATAGATAATCTTTTTAAAAGAGAAAATAGTCTTTCCTTAGTGCTTAAGTATGCATTATCATAAAGCTGTGACATGAGTATCCTGAACTTTGTAGTAATCATTAACAGGATGCTATCATATACTAAAGGATTTTCCTGCAGATAGTTATGAAAAACACTCTTATTAATCTTACAAACCTTAACATCAGAATATGTTTTTGTAATAACACGATCAGTATCCTGCTGCAACATAGTTATTTCTCCAAACATGTCTCCATTAGATAATATTAATATTGTCCTTTCAGCCCCTTCTAGGTCTAAAAAAGATTGTTTCACTATCCCATCTAAAATTAAATAGAGATAGTCCAACTTTTTAAATTCAAATTCAATTAATGTATCTTTTTCAAAATCAATGATAGTTCCAATATCTTTAAAATGCTTTAAAAGAATATTCTTATATTCATAGTTAATAGAATAGCTCTTGTTTAAATTCAAGATTTCAACTCCTTTCAAGTACTGGTAATAAGTACATTCGAAATCTGTGCTTCTAATGATATTTTATAGTAAAATTCAACTTATTACACTATTAATATAATTTATAATTGTTAGAACATTATTAAGAAAATGTATTCTAGAACACATTAATCTTAGAGCTTTTATAATATCATATAAGTAAGATATTCTCAAAATAATTAAATAGTCAGAAAAAGGAATTACAAAATTATTTTATATAATCGTAGCAATTAAATACATTTAGCTAGGTTGCCAGTTTATAACATTTATGTATTTTAATGGTCCTGCTAGCTATTTGATAATAAGGGGGGATTGATTATATAATAATGTATAATGGGTTGATTAGAACTATTTAACAAAAAAGAAATTAAATTGTCTTAAAAATTAAGGAGGGGACTAGTAATGCTTAGGAAAAATAAAGGAAAGTTAGTTTTATTTATCATCTTAATTTTATCAGTTAATTTTCTAGCTGCTTGTAGCAATAATCAAGATTCATCAGAAAAGGTTTTAAGGATAGGGGTAGTTGGACCTGAATCTGGAGGTTCGGCTCAATTAGGACAAGGTCAACGCAGGTCAATCGAATTAGCTGTAAGTGAAATAAATGAAAAGCAATTAGCAGGAGAATGGAAATTAGAAGCATTTTTTGAAGATGATGAAGGTAATCCAACTAAATCATCAAGTGCTACAAATAAATTGATTCAAGAATCTAAAACTCATGTTATTATAGCAGCTATCAATAGTTCTGCAACTCTAGCAGATATGGTTGTAACTGAAAGAGCAGGTATTCCTCAAATCACACCTGGTTCCACAGGAGCTTCCATCACTGAACAGGGAAATGAGTGGATTTTCCGTACAGCAGCAAATGATGCCTTCCAGGCAGATGCACTGATTAAGTATGCAAAAGAAGAATTAGGTTTAACTAAACTTGCTACTTTTACTTCAGCAGATGATTATGGACAAAGTGGTGCGAAACTATTAAAGGGTGCTATTGAAAAATATGGATTAGAATTAGTGGATGCACCTACTTATAATAATGGTGATAAGGATTTTAAACCTCAGTTAATTTCAGTGAAAGACAAAGGTGCGGAAGCGATTTTCTTATGGGGATTATATACAGAGGCGGCTTTAATCAGTAATCAAGTTCAACAATTAGGCCTTGATGTACAACTGTTTGGAGCAAGTGGTATGGCTAGTGCAAAATTAATTGAACTTGGAGGAGATGCTGCTCAAGGTCTAATTTTAACACAAACATTCTTACCAGATGCTGAAATTCCAAAGGTTACAGAATTTGTTGAAAAATATAAAGAAAAACATAATGAATCACCAATTCCTCACGGTGCACAAGCTTATGATACAGTATATATTATTGCAGACGCTGTAAAAAGAGCAGATAGCAGTGACCCTAAAGCTTTAAGAGATGCATTAAGAACAACTGAAGGGTTAGAACTAGTTACAGGAAATCCTAAGTTTAATGAGCAAGGTGATGATATAGGAAAGAGATTATTAATTACTGAAATAAGAGGAGACGAATTTAAACTTATTAAAGCAGTAGATACTAATTAAAGAACAATAAAAAAATATTACTTCAGAATATTTTATTTAAAGGAAGTGAAAAAGTTGTTGCAATATATTCTAAATGGATTGCCTATAGGAGCAATTTATGCTCTAGTAGCTTTGAGTTATAGTTTTATTTACGCAGCTTCAGGCGTTCTGAATTGGGCACAAGGTGATATGGTAATGTTGGGAGCTTATGTAGGCTTTACAGTTTATCAAGTCATGAATCTAGGCTTTACACCAGCTCTTCTTATCTCTATGGTCGTAGTAGCAATAGCAGGAGTATTAGTTCAGCAGTTGATTTTAAAGCCATTGAGAAAAAGAAATTCTCCAGGGGTTAATGTTATTATCGGTACTTTAGGAGCGTCAATTATCCTAAGAAATATAGCTTTAATGATCTGGGGACCTGATGCTCAGTTGTTTCCATCACCTGTAAGTACAAAACCCATCGCATCAGGAATCATGAGTATGACACCTCAAGACATTTTGATAGTTGTAGTTAGTATTATTATAATGGTGGTATTCCAATATCTATTAAAGCATACAAAAGAAGGTAAAGCTTCGAGAGCAGTTACTCAGGACCGTTATGCAGCAGTTCTTATGGGTATTAATACAGAGCGTTCTGATGGAGTAGCTTTTGCCACTAGTGCTGCATTAGGTGCAGCTGCAGGAATATTAATTGCCCCTATTTTCTTTGTAACATTCAATATGGGCGCAGGAATAGGATTGAAAGGTTTTGTTTCTGCAGTAGTTGGAGGTTTAGGATCTGTACCAGGCGCTATTACTGGAGGATTCTTCATAGGGATAATTGAGTCAGTAGCAGGTGGTCGTATAAGTTCTGGATATAGGGATGCTATTACCTTTGCTATACTGATTTTAGTCTTATGGTTAAGGCCTTCAGGGTTATTTTTGAAAAAGAAAAAACAAAAAGTATAGTTTATGGTGGTGTAAAAATGGAAAAAAACAAGAAGATTTTTTTACTAATAGGAGCTGTATTAATATTAACTCTTCCCTTTTATGTTAAGAATCTCTACTATCTTCATGTAATCAATTTAGCTGGGATCTATGCTTTAGTAACAATAGGTTTAAATATTTTAAGTGGATATACAGGACAAACATCCATGGGGCAAGCAGGTTTCTTTGCTATTGGTACCTATGTGTCAGCCTTAGCTATGATGAATTTTGATATCCCGTTTTTTGTAGCAGCTATTTTAAGTATAATTGTATCTTTAATCTTTGGATTGCTTATAAGTATACCTACTATGAAATTATCAGGTCCATATTTAGTTTTAGCTACAGTAGGATTTGGTGAAATAATTAGGTTGGTTTTATTAAACTGGACTCCTGTTACTAAAGGAGCTGCTGGACTTACAGGTATACCATATCCAGAAATATTTGGCTTACAAATAAAGACAGAACCACAATTCTTCTATTTGATATTTGCTTTTGTAGTTTTAGGAACATATATAGCAATTAGATTAACTAAATCAAAAGTTGGTAGAACTTTATCTGCAATTAGAGAGGATGAAATTTCTACAGAAGCTATGGGTGTACCTGTTGATAAATATAAAATTGCAGCTTTTGCAATTAGTGCTATGTTTGCAGGTATAGCAGGAGCTTTATTTGGATCTTTTTCAGGAGTAACTAGTCCAGACAACTTCACATTTGATGAATCTGTAGCATTTTTATGTATGTCTGTTATTGGTGGTAATAAAACAATCTTAGGTGGGATTTTTGGAGCTTTTGTTTTGACTATTCTTTCAGAGTACTTAAGGGTTTTCCAAGGAGCAAGATTGATAGTATATGGCCTTATCCTTGTATTAACAGTTATTTATATGCCAAACGGTCTAGTAGGTATATTTAATGATTTGAAAAATAAAAAAGCAAAAGTTCAATGAAAAATATGGAGTGATAAATTATGACTGATGGATTAAATATTTTGACAATAAATGGAATCTCAATAAGTTTTGGTGGTTTAAGAGCATTAGATAATGTTGACGTGAAAGTAAAGAAGAATACAGTACATGGGATCATAGGTCCTAATGGAGCTGGTAAATCAACTTTATTTAATGTTGTTACAGGAATAATAAGTCCTGATTCCGGTAAGATAACTATGGAAGGAAAAGAACTGTCAATTACTAAACCACATCAGCTTGTACCAGTAGGAATATCACGGACATTCCAAAATATAAGATTATGTAAAGGAATGACTGTTTTAGATAATGTTATGATTGGGCATCATGTTCATACTCCAGTACCTGTTTTTTCCATTCTTGTAAATGGCAAAAAAGCTAAAGAATATGAAGAAATCACTAGAAATAAAGCAATAGAGGCTTTGGAGTTTATGGGACTTGAAGATAAAAAAGATGAAATTGTTAGCAATTTATCTTACGGACAGCAGAGATTAATTGAGTTTGCAAGAGCCGTAGCTGCACAACCAAAGATCATACTTCTAGATGAACCAGCAGCAGGTATGAATCCTACAGAGAAAACAAATCTGTTAAATATTATAGATAGATTAAGGGCAAAAGGATATACACTTATTTTAATAGAGCATGATATGAAATTAGTCATGAACATTTGTGATGAGATTTCTGTACTTGATCATGGAAAGATAATTACTCAAGGAAAGCCAGAGGAAATTAGAAGTAATCCTGATGTAATAAGAGCATATTTAGGGAAAGGTGGAGATACAGATGCTGGAAATAAAGGGAATTAGCGCAAGTTACGGACCAACTAAAGTACTCCATGATATTTCCTTAAAGGCAGAAGAAGGAAAAATAACAACTCTTATTGGTGGTAATGGAGCAGGAAAAACAACTACACTAAATTGTATTATGGGAGTTGTTAAATCTCAAGGCGGCAGTATTACCTGGAAAGGTAAAGACATTACAAATCTAAAAACACCTGAAATTGTTAAGATGGGTATATCTTTAATCCCAGAAGGAAGGCATATTTTTCCTGATATGACTGTTGTTGAAAATCTCGAAATGGGTGCCTATATCCGTAAAGATAAGAAAAATGTAATAAAAGAGGATATGGATGAAATTTTCGAGACATTTCCAGTACTAAAAGCTAGATATAAACAACTAGCAGGTACTATGTCAGGTGGAGAGCAACAGATGCTTGCAATCGGAAGATCTCTAATGGGTAGCCCTGAATTAATACTAATGGATGAGCCTTCAATGGGTTTAGCTCCTATAATAGTAGACGAAGTATTCGGTATTATTGAAAAGATAAAAAATATGGGAAAAACTATTTTACTTATAGAACAAAATGCTTCAGTGGCCTTGAATATTGCTCATTATGGTTATGTTATTGAGTTAGGACATATAGCTTTAAAAGGAACTGGAAAGGAATTGTTAAATAATTCCGAAGTAGAAAAGGCATACTTAGGCTTGTAATAATAAATGTACTTTGGAATAATCAATACCCTACAGTTTTAAAGAGAATTGTAGGGTATTATATTGATTTTAGAATGAAATAGATTTTAAATTTTGAGGAGGTTTTAATGTGTCTAATGTTCATGAATTAAATTTCTTAAAAGAAAAAATTGAAGAGCTTAAAAAAGATGGTGTTTACAGAAAGTTACCTGTATTAGAAACACCAAGCCAAGCAGAAGTAATATTAAATGGCAAGAAGGTAATTAACTTATCATCAAACAATTACTTAGGATTTGCTAACCACCCAAGACTTAAAAAAGCTGCTATTGA
>NZ_JAVKTS010000006.1 GCF_031460495.1 Tissierella sp.
TTTTAATGATTCTACTACTCCTCTTCTAACTTCTAGCTTAGTATTATATGGTGTCATTGAGGATGATACAGCTTTTCTTGTAGCTTGAGCTACCATTTCTGTATCTACCTGATCTTTCATATATACCAAAATCTCAACTAGGTCTTCTTTTTCAAGGTCTTCCTTAAGTTCTAATTCTATTTTGTCTGATGCTTTTTGTATTAGGTCTACTTTTGCTGAACTAAGTTGGTTGTCTTCTGCATAAACAAATGATGTCATATACCCTAATATCATTACCATTGTAATTAGTAGGGATAATCCTTTGTTAATCTTTTTGTTTCTTAACATCAACATTTACCTCCTTAAGTTTTTTAGTAATACTCTTATGATTTTGCACCTCCTTGTTTTTGATTATGTGAAAAGTAAGGCATGGTTACACCCCCTGAAATTATATATATGTCCCCTATCAAAATTTATCCCATAACCTTACTTCTTCCATTTATTAAAATGCTATTAAAAGGTTTAAAAATACTATTATATTTATTATTTTCCAATGATAATTTGCATTTTCCGTAATATTTTTGTCCTAAAGTATAGTAATTTGTCAATATTTTTGAGTAAAACACATTACCCCCAAAGCTTGTCTTTAGGGGTAATGTCTCTATTAGTTTGTTATTTTTCGAAAATCCTTGTTTCTCCAAATATATCATGGTGAATTAATCTAGTTGGTAGAGACTCAATACCTATTTGACGTCCACTATCATCCACTATTGTATTGTTATTAAGTTTGATATAAACTGGGCTTCCAGAATTATACCATTCAATCAGCTTAGATTGAGCATAAGCATCTGTATTTAGATAATCCATATCAAAAGCTTCATCACCTATGATGACTGAATTAACAGGAACTTCTTCCATAGCACCTATTACAGTTACTTTTCCAGCAGCTATTCCATAAGTTTGAACACCCTCTGCATCTACATATATTACTTCTACTTGTAAGTTGGAAGCAACAAATCCACTAGGAACGAACCAAGTAGCTGTATATAGTCCTGCTTCTCCCTCTGGCATTGGGGTTCCAAGGCTATTTGCTCTAAAACTATTTCCTCTTATATTTATTGGAAGTAGAATTCTATAGTATGCAGTACCCCCTGTTGGAGCATTAAAGCTTATATTAAATGATCCACCTGGTGAAAGCTCAACATCAGTTGATGGCTCAATATTTGATATAATAGGCTCTTCTGGATCTGGCTCTTCTCCCGTATCAAAAGGAATATTAGTAGTATTTACAGTTTCGTGCCCAGCCCCATCTCTTAAAGTGAATACAAAACTATTATCTCCATTAACTAAATTCACTGTATGAGTTATTGTTTGGTTAGCAGGCTCAACTATTACAAGTGGATAGTCGTATACATAAATCTGGCTATCACCTAAGAATAACTCAAGATATCCTAAATTATCTCTCATTGTAATTTCTAATTCTGCTGTTTTCTCTTCATTGTCAATACTATTTACACGAACTTCTAGTTCTGGTGCTCTTGTATCAACATAGAATCTTCTAACTAAACTACTAGTTGCTCCAGTTTGAGAAACAGCTTCAACCTTAATTTGTTGATATCCATCTTCAATAGTTACAGTCTTTTCAAACTTAAATGCTGGACCTGTGTATATAACTGTAGATGGATCATCTGGATGATATATAGTTACATTTTCCATAAATTCTACATCAGCTTCCACATTATTCACTAGAACCTTGTCTAGTAAAGATAAGTTTGCAACATAACCACTAAACAATATTTCAGAAGTATCATAGATTTCAAGAAGGCCTGGTTCCAAAATATAAATATATGGATGGGCATTATTTACAACAAAATCTAATGATCCAACATTAAAATTCAGTAATTTATCAGCAGCCTGAACCTTAATATTATAATTTCCAGCAGCTTGGATATATTGTTTTATATCTAACTCGTAGGTCGTCTTTCCTTCCTCTGCATAAACAATATCTTCTATTACAGTGTCATTAACAGTAAAAGTAAATCCATATACACCTATTCCACCATCAGTGGAATTCCATGTGATTTTGTTAGTCTGTGGATTAAATGTCAAATCTGTTACTTCTGGGCCCACAGTATCCACAGTTATTGGAATTCTCTTGGATTGTGTTTCAGCTCCATCATAGTGAATCTTTGCAGTAATTTCATAGAAATAGTCCCCATCTGGTACAACGCGACCATTTATAACTCCATCCCATTCTGCAGCAGAGACCATTCCAACAGGACCGTTATTGCCACCGTTGATATAGTTCTTTCTCTTATATTGTTGCATTAAAATGGTTCGAAGAAGATTCCCTTCACCATCTAATATATTGTAATTAACCGATTCTGCATTTCTCATAAATGACAAGTAAGGCATAATGTTTCCAGTACCTAATATATATCCAGATACAGTTCCTGGATTCATATAAATATGAGGTGTAGTATAGTAATAGCCATCACCTTCAGCAGTCCAATAAAGCATACCTGATGCATTAAAGTATGAAGAGCCTGCTGGGTCAATAAATCTCATACCATCAAGTATCTTTGGTTCTCCCCAATTACCATAGAAACCAAGATATGGTACTGAAAGAGTTGGATTTTCATCATTTAAATCTGTCAAAGTAACAAAGCCTTCAACAAACATATTTCTATAAATAGTAGAATCTGTGCCAATGTCTACTGTTACTTCAAATTCATATTCTCCATTTGCAGGAACAGTTATTGAATCTGGTGCATCTATAGTTGCATCATAAATATAATCTGATACTAAAAGATTTAGTCCTACTGGGTGAATGTAATCTGCTAAAACAGCCACATCTACAGCATAAGTTGCGTCTGTATTTGAATCATTTATAGCTCTAAATCTCATTGTAAATTCTGTATTTTCAAAGTCTTTTAATTCAACTTTAGCTTCATTAGTTGTAGCATCTACTACTCGAACTGGAGTAGATACTGCACCATAAAGATCCATTACCCCTGCACCCTGTCTTCTAGGTGAATATTCAGTGTCATACTGATCAAAAGTTACAATAGCTGTATTCATCAAAAGAACCTTAGCAAGTCTTGTTTGCTCTCCTAAGCTTAATCCACCATAAATGTCATGTTCCTTAATATATTCCATCACAAGAGCAGAACCACCTGATACATGAGGTGCTGCCATGGAAGTACCACTCATTGTTCCGTATTTATCATCATTTAATGTAGAATATATCTTTCCTCCTGGAGCAGTGATTTCAGGCTTTAATTCCAAAGATGGAGTAGTTCCCCATGAAGTAAAGGCTGACATTTGTCCTGCAGTTGGATTTGGAATACTTGCCATTTCATCTGAGAATTCAACTAACTTTTCCTCTAACCCTAATAATTCCATTCCTGCTGTATATCCAACAAATACTGCTGGTATAGTGTGTACATCTGGTGTAGCCATATTGATTAATTCTTCCCCACCAGCTGCATGATTACGCACTATTATACCTATAGCACCTGCATCTTGAGCATTTTGAATCTTATCAACAAATGGTCCAGTGTTACCACCACGAACAACTAAGACTACCTTTCCAGCTACATCAGTTAAGAATTGTGGACTTCCATCTTGCCCATCTACAAATTCTTGAGGTCCTTGTAATGTTGCTAATGGATCAATATTTCCTGCTATTGCCATTGGAGCATGTTTTTCTTCTCCATTTTTAATATAGGATAATTGGTTAGATTTTTGATAAGTATTTTCTATTGAAGCTACTTGTATAGTATTTTTATTCAATCCAGGAGCCCCTACTACACCTATATCTGGATTTTCTGGCCATGGATATCCTGAATTTGTTCCAGTCCATCCATAAGTCATTGAACCAGAGTTTCCTGCTGAAACTGAACATACGATTCCATTATTTGTAGCATTGGTTATAGCAATATCTTCAGCTGATTCAGGCATATAGAAAGAAGCAGTTGAACCTAAACTCATGTTCAGTACATCTGCGCCTAGTCTTATGGCTTCATCAATTGCCACTAAATATATATCACTAAAAGTAGTTGCATATATTGGGTCATTTGAGAATACTTTCATAGCTAGTAATTGGGATTCTGGAGCTACCCCTTTAATTCCACCATTTTCAGTATCTCCATTTGCTCCTGCAGTACCAGCCACATGCATACCATGCATTGAAGCATCTGGACCTAAATCTAATATTTCATTATTTAAATCATAATAGTTATATCCATAAGGAACTTTCTCAGTATAATATCTACCAAGTAAATTCTTGCCTACTAATGATTCAGTTGTAAGTCTTGGAAGAGTTTCTTCGCTTAATACCATATCTCTATGGCTTGGATCAATACCAGTGTCTATAATAGCTACAACAGTACCTTCCCCTTTATAACCCAAATCCCAAGTTGGCAATGATCCAATCATATCATGGGATGTGTCCATGTCAGGTTTTATTTCTGGTCTATTATATTCATTTGATATATAAACCTTGTTAACTTGAGGTAATGATTCGATTACTTTAATATCCTCAAACTTAACCTTACCACTAAATCCGTTAAAAGCAGTATTAAAGCTGTTTATAAACTCCATATCTACTTTTTTGGATAAAATTGCATTTTTAAGACCCTCTTGCTCTTTCATTATTTGGTTTTCAATACTATTTAGTGAAGTCTTTGACATTTCGCCATAGCTCATATTTCTTTCTGTAGCATAGACTATTGATGGATCAGATTTTAATTCTACAATAATCCTTACCTCATCATCATCATTGAAAGATTCCCCTAGCTTATCTTCTAGCTTTACTCTTTCCTCTTCTAATTTTGGTTGGAATTTCTCAATAATACGCTCTAATTCTTTTACCTGAGACATACTTGTGTTTTCCATGTTTTCTGCAAAGGTAAATCCAGGTATTATTAGAGTCAATACAAGTAATAATGCTAAAAATCTACTCATTCTCTTCAAATTACTTCCTCCCTTGATTTTTTATTTTTATACTTTGAAATTGATATATCAACCTATCCTAAGGAAGCCTTAGGATAGGTTAACTTTGGGTTAGTTGTTATGGTCGCACTAGTACTACATCTGTAAATGTGTGCAATATATTGGCACCAGTAGCATCATAGATTCTTATTGTTACTGTGTTATATTGTGCAGGGTCATAGAATATCAATCCAGCTCGCTCATTTAAGTTAACTATTGAAGTTTGTGTTATATTTACAGTACCACCATCATCATCAGATAAGTGATATACTACATCAAACTTAGCAGCACCTTCTACGTTCTGCACTACTACAGACACATTACCAAAGGTAGGTATAAAACCTGGGTGATATGTTGCAGTTATTTGTGCATTTGGATTTTGTGGGTCTTCTTTTTCTACTAAACTAGCCATTGCAGTAGTTAATACTGATAATGCATCATCAACTTCTATTTGAGTTGCGTCTACATTAGCATTCACTTCTATAGCTGTTGTTAAAGCTGCTGAGAATGGTGCCCATGATTCAGGAGTATAATCTTCTTCAAGCTTTTCATTTGCTGTAGCTATTGCTGCTGCTAATTCAGTTTTATCTACTTCTGGGTCTGGGTCCACTGGTTCTACTAATACTAAACCAGTCATTGAAGTTGTCAATTCTGATAATGCACTGTTAACCTGTTCTTGAGTTGCATCTACATTTACATTTACTTCTATTGCTGATGTTAGAGCTACTGAGAATGGAGCCCATGTTTCTTCTGTATAATCATCTTCATTTAAAGCTTGTGCTTCAACTATTTTTGCTACTAGTTCAGTTCTATCTACTTCTGGGTCTTCTGGCTTTAGCTCTAGGTCTGCCATTGCATCTGACAATGCTGATAATGCTTCATCAACTTCTGTTTGTGTTGCATCTTCATCATCTCTGACTTCTTCAGCTGCTACTAAAGCTACTGAGAATGGTGCCCATGATTCAGGAGTATAAGCTTCTTCAACCTTTTCATTGGCTAAAGCTATCTTTGCTATTAAAGCTGATTTGTCTACTTCTGGGTCTGGCTCTTCTATTATTGTTATTCTTCCTAGTGCAAATTCTCTTATCTCATTCTTTGCAATTTTAAATACTACTTCTACTTGAAATTCTTTTCCTAATACCTTTTCAGGTATTGTCCAAGTTCCAGTATATCTACCATCTATTTCAGTCATATCTATTCTATAATTACTAGTTGTTAATGTATCGAGTGAATTTTCAAATGGGAGAAGTACACTAAAATATCCTTCCCCACCAGTAGGTGCATTAAAGCTTACCTCTAATACCTCTCCAGCTCTTAATGTTTGATTTACACTAGGCATAATATTGGTAAGTTTTGGAACCACTGGTTCTTCTACTCCTTCTAAGTTATCCATTGCAGTTGTTAATGCCGATAATGCACCATCAACCTCTTCTTGAGTAGCTTCTGTATCATTATTTACTACTATTGCCTCAACTAAAGCGGCTGAGAATGGTAACCATGATTCAGGAGTATAATCTGCTTCAATTTTAGTATTCGCTTCAGTTACCTTTGCTGCTAATTCTGTTTTATCCACTTCTATTGGATCTGGATCTTCAGGGTCTGTTGGGTCTACTAATACTAAACCAGCCATTGCAGTTGTTAATTTCAACAATGCTGCATCCACTTCTCCCTGTGTAGCTTCTTCATCATTATTTACTACTATTGCTTCACCTAAGGCTATTTCAAATGGTCCCCATGTTTCTGGAGTATAATCTTCTTTATATACATCTTCTGCAACAGTTATTTTTGCACTTAATGCTGATTTGTTTACTATTGTTGGATCTGGATTTTGTGGTTCAGCTGCCTTTATCTCTATAGTATAAGTTGCTGTCTTCCCTCCAACTGTTACTGTCAATATTTGACTAGTTACTGCCACTTTGCTGTCAAATCCTGTTACATTAACTAGAGTTATTGTTTCTATTTTTTTACTACCATTACTGTATGCTCCTTCTATTACTAATCCAGTAATATCAAGACTATCCCCTACTGTATAGACTAACTTAGTTGCAGGAACTTTAATTGATATACTGCTTAATGTAACTGGTGTTGGTGTTGGTGTTGGCGTTGGTGTTACAGTTCCGCCGCCCCCACCACCATATCCACCTGATGAAGTAGAAGGTGCTGAAGTAGTTGTTTTCTCTTCATCTATGGTTATATCTTGGCTAAGTTTAGTAAGATTAGCTATTGATGTACCTTTTTTTATAACAAGGTTTACCTTTCCATCTAATTCCGCTAACTTTATTTGACTTCCTTTTATTAGTTCTATCTTTGCTTGCCTGAAAGTTCTTAATGATTCAACCGTTGTATTTTCCAATACGACTCTTACTAGCCCTTGATGTTTATCTACTAATAACTTATTAATCTTAGAATCTTTAATAACTATACTATTAGCTCCTCCACCCTTGACGCTTACTTCACCCTTTACCACTACATTGTCAAGAGTAATATCTCCTTCTCCTATGCCTTCTGTTAAGTACAAATTCCCTTCTATTGTCATATCTTTCAATACTACGCCTGCTGTATTTACTACAAGATTTGTATTTATGTCTTTACTTAATGTACCACTTACATTAACTATTTCCCCTGAAACACTATGCAAGATCTTTACTACCTCAGCCCTTGTAATCTCAGCCTCTGGTCTAAAAGTTCCATCAGGATATCCATTGATAAATCCAGTTTTCCTTAATCCCCCAATAACTCCTTTAAGTTCTTCAGGTAAAGTTAAACTATCAATAAAATAATCAGATGCAGCTATATCTTCCTCTATATCAAATACAATACCAATTATCCTAGCAACTTCTCCCCTGGTAATATTCTCAACAGCATTTAGTGATACTGCTGGAAGTATATAATTAGCTGCAAGGCCTTTTTGCACCTCTTTGTAATACCAATCTGTGGTACTTACATCAATAAAGGTTACCTCACTTTCATTAGTAAATCCCATTATGCCATTAATGACCTTATAAAATTCAGATTTACTCATGTTGTTAGTAGGTCTAAATGTTCCATCTGGATAACCTGAAATAATCATCTTATCCTTCATGTACTTAATCTCATTCTTCGCCCAATTGCTCTCGTAGTCGTTAGATTGTCCAATTGCAACATTCATACTTGACATAATCAATACAAAAGCAATTAATAGTGATAAAAATCTTCTCATCCAAATACTCCTCCTTAATAAAGTTTTTAGCTTGCTCTTTTTTATATAATAGTCTTAAACTTGTACCCAAGTCTACAAGCGATTTCCGACAGATTACATTCATGTCATCAATTGTCAATAGCCCATTAACTCAATATATTCTTTGATAACTATAGGTAATTATAGCCAACCCCTTGGATTTTATACACTAATCTTTATGCATATAAAGTCTTATTCATTTACTTAAGAAATATGTAGTTTGTAGTTTAAAAACAGAATTATCTGTCAATTTGTTGATTAATTTTTGGTAATATTTTTTATAACTAATTCAAAACTCTACTTTTATTGTGGCTCCCCAGTTGTTTTAAGGGGATTTTGTCTTACAATGAGTTTTCCCGGGAAATATAGTAGATTTTGTTGGATTTAATCATAGTAAAATTTCCCTATGAATTCTATTTATTTAATGTAAGGAGGTGATAGAATGGCAATTCAAACTATAAAGGAAAAGATGACATTAAAACTTGAGCTTGATGGGGGAATCGTAGCTGGAAAGCAAAAAGTTGATTCAAAATCTTTTTCACAAATTAAGACTACAGCTGTAGATGAAGATTTATACAATACAGCTACTGCATTATCTGGTCTGCAAGAAAAAAACTTGCTAAAAGTGAAAAAAATTGAAACAACTGACTTAATTAGTGAGTAGTAAAGGTGATAGGTCCTTCCATCTGTCAGATTAGCAGATGAGGTATCTACCTTTTGGAGAAAGGTGGTGAAAAAATGAATAAGACTAAATTGGAAATGGAGTTTTTAGATGCAGCTAACAAGAAATTTGTAATTAGCTTAGATGACCCTAGATCAGATATCACTCCTGAAGAAGTTGGAGATGCTATGGACACTATAGTTTCTTACAATGTATTCGCTTCCTCTTTGCAAGACTTAGTAGTAGCTAAAGAGGCTAGAATAGTAGCAACAGCAGTAAGCACATTAGAAATATAGTGGGACACAGGGACAGGAGTACTGTCCCTTTTTTAATATTATAAGGTGGTGATAAAGTGGATGAAATATATTCAAGTGTAGCTAATCTTGGTTTTCCTATTGTTATATCAATATACTTATTGGTACGAATAGAAGGAAAACTAAATCAGCTATCAGAGAGTATCATTGAATTATCTAAGACCATAGCAGCCAGTAAATAGACATGAGAAAGGGACAGTTCAGATTACTGTCCCTTTCTCATCTTCTCCAATGCATTGCCCTTTATATTCACTACAGTCCTATAGGATATCCCTAGTTTATCTGCAATATCTTGAATTCCCATATTTTTTATATAATAAAGCGATATTATTTCTCTTTGCCTATCAGTTAGTTTATATAATGCTTTCACTAATTTCTTATTATCTTCTTTAACTATGATAGATTCCAATATATCCTGTTCTTCAGATACTAATAGATCCAGTATCTCTGTTTCTCCATCAGCAATGGTTTCATTTAGACTAGTATGAATCTTTATCTTGTGTTTATCTAAATACAAATATCTAAGCATTGTCTTTACATATCCTAAGAAATATACTCCTTTAGTAGAATCATAATCATTGATACACTCTAATATCTTTATATTTCCATCCTGGATCAAATCCTCATATTCATTTCCCTTGTTAAAATACTTCCTAATGGAACTAAGTATTAAAGGCTGCAATCTTTTAATTATCTTCTCTTTTGCTTCCATATCTCCCACTCTAGCTTTCTCAAATAATTCATTAAACATATATCCATCTCCTTTATACTGGATTCCTCCCAAACTTTATAAATCCAATATATAAAATTATGGAGAATAAGGAAAAATCGGAGTTTACTTAAGTCTTGAAGTTAAATCTCTGGACTATACAAAAGTCCACAAAATTTTAAATGGACTTGCAAAGGAACATCTGTTCTGTTATTATAAGTCTAAGAGTTGAAATAATTTTGGGAATAGAAAAGGAGGTAGCTATGGAGAAAATATTTAATGGAGAACTTATGGCGTTCATACCACAATATGTAGAGGACAGGGGTAACTGTACTATTGTATATAGAAAAAATATGGAGCCAAATATAATTGAAAAAACCTTAAAAACTGTTATTCGCTCAATTGGAAAATACTATATGATAGATTTGAATGAAGCAAAGAAAAGATATAGACTTCTTGTTTCATCACCAAATTTAGTACCTATTCCCTTGAGCAAACAAGATGTATTTGTACCTATTAAGGTTAGAGTACCAATATGCAAAGGAGACGGAGCCTTTGGATATATAAATCTAAGATATATTGACAAGATTAAAAAAGAAAAGAAAAACACAATAGTTCTTCTATCAGATGGAACAAATTTAAAATGTCTAAGTAGCCTAGCTACAGTGAAAAATCATATAAGAAATGGGAATATAGTCAGCAAATGCTATGAGAATAGATCTATGAGGGTTTGTGAAAATGAGGAAATCTATAATGCCATGCTCCCAGCTACAAAAGCTGATATAGCTATGCTTAGACAAGAGTTACAAAGCAAAATCACCTAAAACTTTAGTCTTAGGTGATTTTATTTACTATTTATTTTGCTAGTTCTTCATCATAGTTTAAAATGGTGTTTGAACGACTGTCTGCCAGTTTTGGAACAAATACAGCAAACAGTATTGCTGCAATTATACCAATTACATATGATATAGCATAGCTTTCAGGTGCTAAACCAAACAATCCACCTATTCTAGATTCAAGCCCCAATCCAATACTTTCATGACAGATATACGCCGTTACTATGAATGTGTAGAAAGTACCTGGTAACAAGGTCATAAAATAATTTTTTCCAGCTGTCTTAAGATAAACAGAAATCATAGCAAGAGCAAATACTGCTACTAATTGATTTGTAAATCCAAAGTACCTCCACAGTAGGTTGAATCCACCTGGTGATAGTTTCGCGTACATAAGTATAAATACTGCAGGAATAAATATAATCAAGGATAAGCCTACCCTCTTCTTAGCATCTTTTTGATCTATGTTAAATTGTTCAGCTATCATAAGTCTTAATGCTCTAAATGCAGTATCTCCTGAAGTAATAGGTAATACTATAACTCCTGCTATTGCTATTAATCCACCTATACTTCCCATGAATTCTCTTGATATGATACCTACCATTGATGTAGCACCTGTAGTAAGTGCTGTACCTCTTCCAAATAGTACCATTGCTCCAGCAGCCCATACCATAGCAATCAATCCTTCAATTATCATCGTGGAATAGAATGTGCCGCGGCCTTCCTTCTCTGATTTAACTGTTCTTGATATAAGAGTTGCCTGACTTCCATGGAATCCTGACATTATACCACATGCTACAGTAATGAAGAATACAGGTATAAAGTTTTGTCCTGTTGGATGTTGGAATAATAATCCCTTTGGAAGACTTGTAAAACTTGCTCCTCCATCCATTAAAACTCCAGCAAGAACTCCAATAGCTGAAACAATTAAGACTCCTCCAAATACTGGATATACACGACCTATAATTTGATCTATAGGGAAGATCGTAGATATTATATAATAGCCTAATATGATTGCATAAACGATCCAAATAACACTGCTGTTAACATCCATATCTAGAATATCCCCAACTATTAAATCTCCAGGAGTATAGATAAATACAACTCCTACCAACAGCATAAGTAACCATATGATAACTGTATATACTTTAGTGATGCCATCACCAAGGTATTTCTTAATCATCTTTGGAACCTGAGCTCCTTTGTTTCTCATGGATATCATACCTATGAAATAGTCATGAGTAGCTCCTGCCAGTACACATCCTAAAGGTATTGTAATAAATGCTATAGGTCCAAATAAAATTCCTTGAATTGGTCCTAAGATAGGTCCTGTACCTGCAATGTTAAGTAATTCAATAAGCTTGTTTTTCCAAGGCTTCATTGCTACATAATCTACACCATCTGCCATTGTTACAGCTGGTGTTAGTCTGTCATCTGGAGCAAACACCTTTTCACAGTATCGTCCATAAATTTCACCACCAACAATTAAAATTATTAGTCCAATAATAAATGTTGTCACTATGATCCCTCCTAGCATATTTTGGATAAATCATATCATAATATTCGGAAAATTATCCCTATCTTGGAGTGAAGTGTATATTAAATGGTGTGAAATGTATATAAATGAGAATCAAATCTTTAGTAGTTCCTTTAAATCCTTGATTTTATTTCTACTTACTGATAATACTTCATCTTCAAAATATTTCATTCTCACACAATAGCTGTTGTTAAACCATGGGTATATTTCCATGATATATTTAGTATTCACAAGATAACTTTTTTGTATCCTAAAGAAACCATTGGATTTCAGCTTGTCTTCAAATACCTTCAGTGGAGTATTATCCACATACTTATCATTCATAGTATGGATAATGCAGTTCTTATTTTGAGATTCAATATAGATAATTGAAGAAACATCCACAAGAATTATCTTTCTGTCAATATTTATAGGTATCCTCGTAAGTTTCTTAGCTTTTGCATTTATTTCAAGCTCATGCTTTTTATTATATTTGTCCACCATTAGCTTAACCTTCTCTTCAGAAAAAGGCTTGAGAAGATAATCTAGAGCCTCTACTGCGAAAGCATCTTCAGCATGATTATTATAAGCAGTTGCAAAAACTATTTCCGCCTTAGGAAGTAGCTTTCTTGCTGTGGAAGCAAGGGTGATTCCACTAATATCTCCCAAGTTTATATCTATACATAGTAAGTCAAAGGACTGCTGAGATATCATATTTAAAGCACTTTCACCATTTGAAGCCTCCACAATATCTGCATGAGGCAAAACTTTGCTAATAAGGTATTTCAACTCACTTCTTGCAGGTTTTTCATCATCAATTATAGCTATTTTCATTTTATCAGTCTCCTATCCAGCCTGATATAATCATAGGCTAATTTTTAACTATACTAATATTTACTCTTGTCCCTGATGGAGTAGATACAATATCTAGCCCATTGGAAGATCCATACATATAGCAAAGTCTCTTGTGTACATTTGAAAGACCAATATTATTGTGCCCAGTGGTGTTGTTCTTTAATCCTTGGATAATGTCATCTGATATTCCATGTCCATTATCACTTACAGAAATAAGAAAATCTCTTTCTCTTTCCCTAACTTCGATATCTACCTTACCAATATTCTTGCTCATTGCACCATGGAAAACTGCATTTTCAACTATGGGTTGGACAATTAGACAAGGAACCTTACAATCTAATCCTTCAGGTAACTTTATTGAGATTTCTAACCTTTCATCAAATCTTGCTTTTACCAACTGTAGAAATGCTTTTACATATTCCATTTCTTCATATATACTTACCAGTGCATCCTTAGTCTTTATTGAATTCCTAAAATATGTAGCAAGAGCGATAAGTAGCTCCCTTGCCTCATTTGGTTTTTCTCTTACGAAGGAGCTAATAGTATTTAAAGAGTTAAAAATAAAATGAGGGTTAATTTGTGATTGTAATGCTTTGTACTCAGCCTTTACTAGTAATCCCTTCTGTCTTTCCATATCGGCAAGTTCGTACTGTGTAGAAAGCAATTTACCTAGTCCATCTGCAAATAAAATCTGTGAGTCATATGAAATCCTATACTTTTTCGAAAATATAATCATGGATCCAAATACCTTGTTGCTTTTAATCAAAGGAACAGCTATAGCTATCATATGCTTAAGTGGTTCGTAGAAAATATCCTCCTCTTTAGCATTTTCTGCAACTATTACTTCCTTTTTTTCAAAGACCAATTGGGTAATATCAGGTAAAGGATTTTTATTAGGTAAAAGATTTATATCTCCATTTATGCTAATTATTTCCTCTGTATTGGTAATTACCACTGCAAGATCATTTGAAAAATCCAGAATAATTTCCCCTATATTATTGCAATTTTTCTCATTATATTCACCCGTCTGCAAAATTGGTAAGCATTTGTGAGTTATTTCAAAAGTAAGATTTACCTTTTTCCCAATCTTTTGTTCCTGCTCCGTTATGATGTTTTTAAAAACACCAACAAATAGAACCATTCCTATGGAATTGAATATTGTCATAGGTAAAAATATATTTTTTACCAATAAAAATGCCTCATCAAATGGCCTTGAAATTAACAAAATAATTAACATCTGAAGGCTTTCAACTACAAAAGTGATTAAAAATAATTCTGAACTGTTATATTTATTTTCCTTAATATGTCTTGAGACCATTGCCCCAATTAAACCACCTAAAAATGTAGATATAGTGCAAGCAATAGTTGAAAATCCACTAATGTCTATGATAAATCTATGGATACCTGCAATTGTGCCAGTGACAATCCCAACAAGGGGCCCCCCTATAAAACTACTGGCCATTACACCTATGACTCTAGTATTTGCTATAGCACCACTGATGGCATAACCAGTATAGTTTGATATTATACCTATGGATGAAAAAATGATAATTAACAATAACTGATCCTTTATAGACTCATTTTCATATACGATTATTCTTCGTACAGCCTTAATCCTAGCCAGTACCTGAGCTAATAGGATCAATAATCCAATATTCACCAGCATTGCCTTGAAGATTTCTATATTCATTTTATCACCTTCTTTCTGGGACAGAGGGACAGGAGTTGTGTCCCACTTTCTTATTCCTTGCTTAATATACTAGTTTCTATTGCAATTGTAAGTCCCTTTACAATATAGTCTAAGGACATGCTAGGAGCCATTCCTTTGTTGATTACTTGCTCTGGAATATATGGTATATGGATAAACCCACCTACTATATTGTTATATTTCTTGTCAATATTATAAAGCAAGCTATACATAATATGATTACAGACATAAGTACCAGCTGAATTAGATATTTCACAAGGGATTTTATTTTCCTTTAATTTATTTAATATTGCTTTAATAGGTAAAGTTGAAAAATATCCTACATCTCCACCTTTAACTATGGTCTCGTCAAGAGGTTGATTACCTCCATTATCTGCTATTCCTGCATCATCAATATTGATGGCCACCCTTTCGATACTAATCTTATCTCTCCCACCTGCTTGCCCCACACAAATAACTATATCTGGATCTTCCTTTTCCAAGGCTATCTCCAATATTTCTCTAGACTTTCCAAATACTGTAGGCAATTCTAGTTTAACTATTTTAGCTCCTAATAACTCATCTTTTAGCATCTTTACTGCCTCAAGAGCTGGATTTACCTCTTCTCCTCCAAAGGGCTCAAACCCTGTAACTAATACCTTCATAATATCTCTCCTCTCATTTCTATAATATCCACTTTATAATTTGATTTATCAATTTTTAGATTGAACTTTCTTATTTCATTAAATTCAAAGCTATTATCCTTAACAATAGATTTAATTTCCTTAAATCTATTTTCATATTCCCTATATAATCTATGGGCTTCTTTCAGGGAAATAGCTGTAAAATTAATAGAATCACCCGGCCTCATTTGGGCTAATACGCTTAGGTCTGGAGTAATGACTGTAGCAATCTTAGTATATCCTCCAGTAGTAGCCCTATCAGCCATCATAATAATTGGAAATCCATGACCCGGCACTTGTATTGAACCAAAGACTATACCATCAGAAATAATATCCGCTCCTGAAATATGCTCAATTTGTGGTCCATTTAGTCTATATCCCATTCTATCAGCCTGGGAACTGATGGTATATTTTGAAGATAAAAAAGTCTCAATTCCCTTTTTTGTAAAGTAATCATCCTGAGGACCCATGATTACCCTAATTTCCTTTTCCTTGCCATATAGAGGTATAAATGAAGATGCTAAATAAGAACCTGTATTACTTAACTCCCCATTGCCTAAATTAATCTCATCACCATTTTCCAATTTTCTCCCCTTATATCCACCTAATTTGCCTCTAGTAAAAGTTGATCTGCTAGCCATTATCTCAGGTATATCCAGTCCCCTACTAAAGGATATATAGGATCTAAAACCACTACTTGCAGGAGAGAAGCTAAGAATGTCTCCTTCCTTTACCTTTATACTAGTCCACTTTGGTATTGGCTCTCCGTTGATTCTAGGGCTCATATTTCCCCCAGTAATACTAATGATTTCATCGCAATCAAAGATAATCTCAGGTCCTAAAAAAGTACTCTCAAGAACTGCCGAATCCTCAGGATTTCCCACTAAAATATTTGCAACTCTACTGGCAAAATCATCCATAGATCCAGCTACAGATATACCAAATCCTTCATATCCCCATCTACCCTTATCTTGAACAGTAGTAAAAGTCCCTGATTTAATGATTCTAATCTTTGTCATAGACTTCACCATCCTTAATACTCCTCAAATATTCAACCTCACCAATAGGCACAAATCTCACATAATCCCCTGCCTTTAACAATACTGGAGGATTTTCTGTAGGATTATATAGACTAAGAGGACTCCACCCAATTAGCTGCCACCCTCCAGGACTATCTATTGGATAAATTCCAGTTTGCTTTCCTGCTATACCAACAGAACCAGCAGCTATATTAACTCTTGGTACCTCAAGTCTAGGAGTCTCTATCCTTTCACTCATACCACCTAAATATCCAAATCCTGGGGTAAAGCCTAGCATATAAACAAGATAATCTGTTGAACTGTGTATTTTTATTACATCTTCCACACTAAGATTATTATATTTAGCTACAAATTCAATATCTGGACCATATTTCCCACCATAAATAGTTGGAATCTCTATAATCCTAATATCTGTAGAGCTATAGTTAGCTATATCTTCTTCCATCTCTTTAATAGCATTAATCAATTCACTGTATTTCAATACCATAGGGTCATAGATTATCTGAACTGACCGATAGGTAGGAAGTATCCCTATTATACCCTCCATACCAATATTATCAATAGACTTAACCATGTTACGAACCTTAGTATTAATCTCTGGGCTAATACCATTACCAAATTCAACTATTACAGCCCTATCACCTGCAGGAATATATTTTGTACTTTCATACATCTTATCACCAGCTTCTATATAAATTCTCCAAGCTTCTTAACTTGGATTCCTGACTTAATTAAGTTCTCTTTAATATATCTTACAAAATCAACAGCCATAGGATTATCTCCATGAACACATATAGAATCAGCCACTATAGAAATTTCTTTACCATTAATAGTATCTACTGATCCTTCTAAGACCATCTTTTTAATCCTTTGAAAAGCCTCTTCTTTATCATGGATAAATGCACCGGGCAAGTTTCTATTAACTAAAGTCCCATCATCATTATATCCTCTATCTGCAAATACTTCTTGAGCAACCTTTAGCCCCTTTTCAGCTGCCCGTTTAGCTAAATAACTACCACTTAAAGCAAGAAGGATGATATCTTTGTCCACATCTAGTATTCCGTTGATGATTTCCTCAGCTATTTCTGCTTTCACAGATGCCATATTATAGAAAGCTCCGTGCAGCTTCATATGTTGAACCTTACCACCATTGGCCTTAGCAAAAGCAGATAATGCACCCAATTGATAAATCATATAAGATCTTGCTTCTTTGGGACTAATGTCCATATTTCTCCTACCAAAGCCCATGAAATCAGCATATCCAGGATGAGCACCAATACCTACATTATGATTTATAGCTTCTATGACAGTATGCTCCATGATAAGTGGATCACCAGCATGCCACCCACAGGCAATATTCACAGAACTTACCTGCTGAATAATTTCATCATCCATACCTAAAACATAGGAGCCAAACCCCTCCCCAATGTCAGAGTTTAAGTCTACTACATTCCTCATCACAATCCCTCCATCTGACTTCTTACTGATATTATATCATTTTCTTGGTTTTATGGGTACAAAAAAGGGACAGTAATCACTGTCCCTTTGTCCCACTATATTTCCATATCTAATAAAAATGAACTTAAGCTTTTACCATGCTTGTCTAATGAAAGGCTTCTAGTTACTCCACCACCTAAAGCTTCTTGCATAACAAAGTTTAATGCTCCTAATTGAGGTAGTTCGTATCTAACTACTTCTCCTTTTACTATGTCTTTAAAATGTTTCTTTACTGCTTCAGCAGTGATTTTTTCCTTAACCATTTGAAAATCATCTATATTGTATACAATAAGTGAAAGATTGGAAATATTTCCTTTGTCGCCTGTTCTAGAATGTGCTATATCCCATAATTTCATTTATTTCACCTCCAACATATGGACTTGAATATCTACATCTTTTTTAGGAATTAGTATAGATGCAACTGATATAATCTCAGATACTTTCTTTGTTGCACCGCCACCTCCTGCTGGACCATTTGTATATAAAGTCTCTACTTCTTCTCCAATTTTTGCAGCTATGGCTTTATCTGTAGATCTAGCAGCTACTCTAACTCTTACTTCCTCGTAGGAAGTTGGAGACTTATCTGTATTCCAATAAAGACTATTTGCCCCCATAATATCATATTTAACTTCATCTAATTCTAATCCTCTTAACTTAAGTCTTTCTTTAACTATGTCTAAAGCAAGTAAGCCTCTTTCATAGGCCCCTGGTCCACCATAAGAGATTTCCCCTTCACCTATGAAGCAATCTTTATATCCTATAGATACCTTGTAAGAATCTGTTTTTTCCTTACCTGTTACTCCCTTTACTAAGACAACATCCTTTTCAACTTCCTCAAACTCTACCTTTGAAAAGTCTGCAATTACATCTGGTGTTATATAGTTTGCAGGGTCATGGATTTCATACAAAAGTTGTTCTGTAAGAGTATGTCTTGTTACCTCTCCACCTGAACCTTCTACTTTAGTTATAAAGAAGCTTCCATCCTCTGATACTTCTGCTATTGGGAACCCTAAGTTAGCAAGACCTTTTACATCTTTTTTACCAGGTTCCGCATAGTATCCACCTGTTGCCTGTCCACCACACTCAAGTAAATGTCCTACAGCAGTAGCTTTTCCTAGTAAATCATAATTATCTAAAGACCATCCAAATTCATGGATAAGTGGTGCTATAAATATTGCTGGGTCTGATACTCTACCTGTAATTACCACATCTGCACCCATTTCCAAGGCTTTAACAATTCCCTCTGCCCCTATATATGCATTTGCTGATATAATTTCTCCATCTAATAATTCAAGTTTTTCTCCTGTTTCCCAAACCTTAACATCATTATAAGAATTTATATTGTTACCTACATCGTCTCCAGTTACAGCTGCAATTTTCAGACCTTCAATACCTAAAGATTTAGCTATTTTATATACGGCTTCTGCTCCTGCTTCTGGATTTGCAGCTCCCATATTAGTTATTACTTTTACCTTGTTTTTCCATGCTAAAGGTAGAACATTTTCCATTCTATATTCTAATAATCCGTTATATCCTTTTTGGGGATTCTTTAACTTTTCCTGTTGAGCAATTGCAATTGTTCTTTCTGCTAAACATTCAAAGCTTATATAGTCTAAATTACCTTTTTCTAGAAGCTCTAAGGCTGGTTCTAATCTATCTCCAGCATATCCAGCTCCACTTCCTATTCTTAACTTTTTCATAGTTATCCTCCTTAAATGATAATTGCACCTACTACTATTGAAACTATAAGCATTACTATAGTGATTGTAAATGCATATGGTATTGTTTTCTTTTGATGCTCACCAAAGTCAACTCCTGCAAGACCTACTAGTAGGAAAGTTGCTGGTGTAAGTGGTGATACTGGGAATCCTGTTGTCATTTGTCCTAACATTGCTGCTCTTGCTATACTTGGCACATCAACTCCGAATCCACTTGCTGTAGATGATAATACTGGTAAAACTCCAAAGTAGAATGAATCTGGATCAAACAATAATGATGCAGGCATAGCAATAATTCCTGTAATTACTGCAAAGTATTTAGCTACTGAGTCAGGGATTATAGCAACTAAAGACTCTGACATGGCAGTAATCATTCCTGAACCTTTCATTATTCCTGTAAAAGCTCCTGCTGCAAACAATACAGAAGCCATTAGGATTGCAGATTTAGCATGAGCATCTACCCTTGCTTTTTGAGTTGATACATTTGGATAGTTAATTACCATAGATAATACAAAGGAAATCATAAATACTACCTCTGGTTTAATTCCATAGTTTCCACCAACTATCAAGCCTACTATTGCTAATAATATCAAGCCTACATTCACTATAAATAAATGTGGTCTTAGAAGTGCTTCCTGATCTTCTGTTAATGCTGGTAACTCTACTTTGCCAACATTTACTTTAGTAATTCCAAGTCTTTTCTTCTCTTTATTTCCTAATATAAATGCGAAAACAAATACAGTTGCTAATCCGAAAAGTAATGGTATGATAACTGGTGAAAATAATTCCATTACATTCATCTCAATAGCAGTTGCTGCCCTAATTGTAGGTCCACCCCATGGTACAATATTCATAGTACCAGCTGCTAGAGCTACTATTGTTGCTAATGTTGTTTTACTCATTCCAACCGCGTCGTATACTGGTAATAATGCAGGAATACAGATTAAGAAAGTAACCGCTCCTGAACCATCAAGGTGAACAATCATTGCTAATACAGCTGTTCCTAAAGCTATTTTCACAGGATCTACACCTATTATAGAAAGTATCTTTTGAATTATAGGTCTAAAAGTTCCTGCATCTGTTAAAATTCCAAAGAACAAAATTGAAAAAATAAACATTACTCCTGTCGCTGCTACAGTACCTATACCAGAGGATATAAAACCTCCAATATCTACAACACTAAAATCAGAGAAAAATGATGCTACTGTTCCTACTGCAACTGGTACTCCTATAAGAGCCACCGTTGGTGAAGCCTTTTTGGTCATTACTAAAATCAGCATAATAATAACAGTTAAAAATCCTAATAATGCTAACATCTTATACTACCTCCTTAAAATTTTTATCACCTATACATATAGCAATTTCCGTGCCAAAGTATAAACACCTTGAAATAGCTATTTGAAGAAAAAAGATTTAAAAGTTTTTCTAATATTTTAGAAATACTTTTAAATCTTTTCTTTAATCCATTGTTGATGCATCATTATAGGGTTTCTAGTTTTTTAGAATAATTCTAGATTTTTAGAATCATTCTGCTAACTTATTATATAAAGTTGCTAAAGAAATTCCTAATTTTTCTGCTACCTTTTTCTTTCCATCTGTTGTATCCCCATATTTGCCCAATTCTTTGAGTATTTCTTTTTTCTCAAATTCCTTTACTCTGTGAGATAAACTACTACTTCTATCAATTTCTTCAAACTCATCTAATAGTTCTGGTAGACACTCTATTGTAATTACTCCATCTTTAGCCTTGAAGGCTGAAAATTCAAGTACATTCTTTAGTTCTCTAACATTACCTGGCCATTTATATCTTTTTAATACCTTCATGGTTTCTTGATCTATTGTAATCTGTCTCTTTAGTGTCTTAGAGATTCTATTTAACTCCTCTAAAACTATAGCTGATATATCTTCTACCCTTTCTCTTAGGGGTGGTATTCTTATAGGGTAAACATTTAACCTATAATATAAATCTGCTCTAAATTTACCTTCCTTTATATATTCCTTAAGATTAGCATTTGAAGCGCATATTATTCGTACATCTACAGGAATGTCTGTAACACTGCCTACTGGTCTAATTATCTTTTCCTGTAATGCTCTTAAAAGTTTTGCTTGAAGTGCTATATCCATTTCAGATATTTCATCTAAAAATAGGGTTCCCTTATTGGCAGCTTCAAAAAGTCCCATCTTACCACCTTTCTTAGCTCCAGTGAAAGCCCCTTCCACATATCCAAATAACTCAGAGTCTAGAATTTCTCCCCTAAAATTAGCACAATTAATAGCTATAAATACTTCATTTTTTCTTAAGCTGGCATTGTGTATGGCATTTGCAAATAGTTCCTTACCAGTTCCCGTTTCAGATTGAAGTAACACAGTCATATCTGTTTCTGCTACTTGCATGGCTGAGCTTTTTATTTCTATCATCTGGTCACTAACGCCTGTTATGGAATCAAAGGTATATCTGGCGCTATTAGCCTTATTTATTCTGATTAACCTCTTTTCCATTCGTTTTTCAAGTTGTTCAATTTGCTTTTTAAAATTAATTGCTTCATTTACAAAAGTAACTATGGAAAGCCCACCTATTACTTTTCCTTCTGAAAAGATAGAGTACATGTTTACAAAATATGATTCATCTTCTTCACTTCTTTCCACATGAAGTAAATTTTCTCCCATTTTTACTATTTCAGGCAGTTGTGCATTTGGCCTTATTTTTTTTAATTCTTGCCCTATTAATTCTTCACGGCTTATTCCAAGAAATTTACAATAGGCTGTATTACCAAAAACAATTTTTCCATTTATATCAATTATATTAATTCCTTCTAACATAGAATCTAAAATTACAGTTAGATTTTCATCTATTATAAGCTTATCCATATTTCTCCTCCATCCAACTTCTTACTGATATTATAGCATTTAGTTGGAAAAATTTAAATTATCCTTTATATTCAGCTAATAAAAACATAATAGGCATTCCCTTAGAAGTAAACTTTTCTTCATATTCAGTTCTTATATTGCCTTCAAAATCACTTTTATGCAAATCATATGAGTGATATTTAATGGTAAATCCACTTGATTGAAAATACTTTATAGAATCCTCAAATATTCCTTTATCATCGGTTTTAAACCAGATTTCAGAGTTTAATTTTAAAAACGATTTATATTTTTCTAAAAAGCTAATATGAGTTAGTCTTCTTCTATGTTGACCTCTCTTTGGCCAAGGATTACAAAAATTAATATAGATTCTAGATATTTCATCTTTATCAAATATATTTTTTATAAAATCTATCTCCATAGGTATCAATCGAACATTTTCAATAGGTTTGTCAACTAAACTTGCTTCTTCTACTGTCCTCTTTGCATAAACAAGAATTTCATCCTTTAAATCTATACCTATAAAGTTTTTATCTGGATTGTTTATAGCATTTTCAGTTATAAACTTTCCTGTACCACAGCCTAACTCAAGATAAATAGGATATGTATTGTTAAATTCCTTGTTCCAGTTACCTTTATACTTATTTAAATCCTCAAAGGGATCTGTTATTACAAAGTTTGCGCTTTCTAGTTCTGGTCTAGCCCATTTCTTTTTACGTACTCTCATATTCCCTCCAATAATATATGTCTTTGAACCACAGGGACGGTTCTCGTGGTTTCCCTGCGGTTACATGTCTTTAAGTATTGTCATATTCTTACCTATCCTTTTAGCTCTATAAAGCTCCCTATCAGCATTCTCCATTATATCTGATATTGACTTGAAATCTGATTTTATACCCATTACTCCCCCTACACTTATGGTTACAGGCTTCTTCTCTTCTCCATCCATATAGTAAAGACCCATATCTTCAACTTCTGTACGTAAAAGATTGCCTAGTGCCAAGGCATCATCATAATCTAGAGCAATAGATATATATACAAACTCCTCTCCTCCATATCTCCCAAAAGAATCACCTCTACTATTCTGAATCCTTGTTATACACTCTGCTATCTTTTTTAAACATATATCTCCTTCAGAATGTCCCCAATAATCATTATATTTTTTAAAATTATCTATATCTATCATAAATAAAACTATAGAGTCTTCCTCTGAGGATATCTCTTCTATAATTTTATTAAGATATATATTAATGCTTCTTCTATTTGATATTCCAGTCAATTCGTCTTCATGAGCTTTCTTTTCAAGGACTTTATTAGCTTGTTTTATCTTTTCTATCTCTTTCCTTTGTCTAGTTATCTCTTCTTCAAGCCTATTATTAATCTGCTCAAATTTATCTGCTGACTGAGCATTTTTAAATTCAATATTTAATATTTCCAACTTAGTTCTAATATTTAAACTCATGATTTCTTCGTTTACATTAGAATGTTTCTTGTAAAATTCAATAGCATTTTTATAATCTTCTTTATTCTCATAGTACTCAGAGATAAGCTTATAGGCTTGACAAAGTTTCTTCTTAGCCCCAACCATCTCTGCAACTTCAACTACCTTTTCATAAAAATACAAGGTCCTTTCAGATCTGCTTTCTATGTACAATTGTGCTATATTTATCAATACATCTATTACATAATATTTATTACTTACATCCTCAAGCCTTTTATAGGATTTGAAATAGTATTGTTCAGCTTTTTCAAAGTCTCCTACTGCATAGTAAACCTTTCCTATTTTATTTTCGATTTCTCCTAAGCTTACCATATCATCTCCATCCATAAGTATACTATGACTTTTGATAAATACCTCTAAAGCCATGTCAAATTCATTTTTTTCAAAATGTATATTACCTATATTTCCTAATATAGCGGCATGGCTTAAAGGATAGTTGTTCACTGTAATATGAACTGCTTTATCATAATACTTAATAGCCTCGTCATATATCTCTGATTCTCTATATATCTCTCCAATATTGTTTAAAACACTACTTAATAAATACTCATCCCTTTCAAGTTCCAGAAGCTCACTTGCTTTGAGAAAATACTTTAAGGATTCTTCATATATGGAGCTATAGAAATATGCAATACCAATTAAATTTAATGCCTTTATCTGCCCAGTAATATGGTTTTTATCTTCAAATATTGCAAGTGCTCTATAGGAATAATCAATCATACTGCTACTATCTGATTTTACTCTACTAGCAAGGGATAATCCAATGAGAGCATAGCCCTCCTCAAGTATCAATGAATTTGTCTTGGCTAGATCATAGGCCTCTTTACATATTTCCATAGACTTGTCTGGATTTACAGATACTATACTCTTTGCATAGTTAAGCTTATTATTTATTTCATCGGATACGGTTTTTTTCATCACTATCAATCCCTTAGTTTTATAATTTACTTCTTATTCATCCATATCATAATTATAACTTCATCTAACAAAAAATGACATAATTATTGATAAGAAACATAAAAATTCTTAAGCTTGACTAAGAATATTACTTTTGACTGGTAGTTATTTCACATATTCTCATTTTATTACATTATAAAACTACTGTTTCGTTCCAAGCAATGTTATAATATATCTAAGCCAAGAAATAAAACGGGTAGAAACACTTAATTAAGGGGGTCTTTTCATGGTCGCAAAGGATGAATCATCTAAGAATTGTATTATGCTAGAATTATTAAAGGAAAACTGGGCTCATGGCCGACATGTTGAAACAGAAAGGCTAGATTTCACTAGTATTTATGTGGCAATTGTGGGTGGTACTTTAGCTTTTATAGGTAGTGATTTTAATATACAAACCATGTGGCCTATTTTTTCTTTTTTACTTATTTTTTCATTTTTAGGCTTTCAACTTTCAAAAAAGTGGGGTAATGTATTTGATGCTCATATGAAAAAAGTCCAAGATATATTACTTGAACTTAAGGATGACGAGATAAAAGGAATAGGTTTTGTGGAACTTCCTAGCTTTAATAAAGAAGACTCTAACTTAAAAGGTTGGAAAAAATTCTTTAATGTCATTAAAAACTGGCGAAGAACTAAAAACTTATTTAATATATTTTATATAATAATGATGATTGTATGGTTTACTTTGCTAATTTTATCTTTTGTTAAGAATTTAATATATTAATATGGAGGTTTTGTATTTGAAGTATAAAATGATAGCCCTAGATATCGATGGAACTCTAGTGGATAAAAATGTTAAGGTACATACTAGCACTATTGAAATAATAAAAAGAGCAATACACAAGGGTATAATAGTAACCTTATCAACCGGTAGAATGTACCCATCTGCTAAGGCAATTGCAGACAAGTTTGGCATAGATTATCCCTTAATCGTATACAATGGTGCTGAAATACGCAATCCAAAGGATAATAGCTTTGCTTTTTCTAAGTATCTACCTTTAGATATATCAAAAGAAATTATTTTATTATGCAAAGAAAATAATCTTTATTTACAATTTTATGAAGAAGATTCTATTGTCGTTGAAAAGATAGTAGATGAAACTAGAATAGATCCAGATTTAGCATTTGCAAAATGCAAGGAGGTAGGAGATCTATCAAAGTATACTTTACAGCCCTGTCCTAAAATGATGATAGTAACAGAACCACACAAAACTTCTGAAGTAGAAAGTTTGTTACTAACTAAATTTAAAGATAAAATACATATAACTCGCTCTAAGCCATATTTAATAGAAATAATCCATCCTATGGTTTCAAAAGCCAATGCTTTAGAAACATTGGCAAATAAATTTAATATTAGTCAAGAAGAAGTCATAGCAATCGGAGATGGTGATAATGATATTGAAATGATAAAATGGGCTGGTCTCGGTATATCCGTTGGAAATGCTACTGAAACCCTTAAAAATTATGCAGATTATGTGACTAGACAAGAATATAACCTTGGAGTTGAAGAAGCTATTAATAAGTTCACTTAGACTATATTCACTGGCTACATCTTTTACTGATTGTCCTGTTAATACTAGTTCTGCAATCAGCGGGACAGAGGGACAGGAGTTGTGTCCCACACAACTCCTGTCCCTTTACTTTGTCCCTAATATAATTGCTTTTGATATTTGATGTACTATTTCCTTTCTCTTGTAATCAAATATAGCATTGTCTCCAGAATTATCTATGAATCCTATTTCAATCAGTAGAGCAGGCATCTTAGTTTTTTTCAGCACATAGAAATCAGCTGTCCTTACTCCTCTACTTCTAAATCCACATATTTCTAAATTCTTCTGTATTTCATTAGCCAATTGTCTAGCTCGTATAGATGGATTTGTATAGACAAAGGTTTCCACTCCATTTGCTTCTTCAGGTCTAAAAGCATTTCTATGGAAGGAAATAAAATAATCATAGTTTCCATTGTTGGCATTGATGCATCTTTCTTCTAATCCTACTGTCACATCGGCCCCTCTTATTTCATCTACCTCTAGACCAAATATCCTAAGCCTCTTAGCTATTTCCATTCCAATACTTAAATTGTCCATGGATTCTTTTCTTCCCCTATATACAGCCCCAGGATCCCTACCACCATGACCATAATCAAAACATATTCTAACCATAATATATCCTCCTAATTATTATTTATATAATAAATAGAAGGAGGATGGGAAAATTACTATTGGAAGGTATGCAAAAAGGGACAGTACTCCTGTCCCTCTGTCCCGGTTCTGCTTGATAATATATGCTAAATACCATATAATACTATTATGAAAAATAATCTATGAGGTGCCATTATGTTATTTAACTCTCTACATTTTCTAGCATTTTTTATTCTCGTAACTGTAGTTTATTATTGCCTACCCCACAAGTATAGGTGGGTTTTACTTTTAATTAGCTCCTATTATTTCTATATGGCTTGGAAGCCTGCATATATACTATTAATACTACTATGTACAATAATAAACTATATTGCAGCTTTAATGATAGATAAACTTGAAAGCAAAGACCTTCGAAAGTTCTGGTTGGTTCTAAGTTTGGGTATTAGTTTCGGAGTATTAATTGTTTATAAATACTTTTCTTTCCTCAATGAATCTTTAAGAGGGATCTTTACATACTTTAGCTTTAGCTATCCTCTTGGACATTTTGATATATTACTTCCAATGGGAATTTCCTTTTATACTTTTCAAACCTTGAGTTATACTATAGATGTATATAGGGGAGATATTGAAGCTGAAAAAAACTTTTTTATGCTGTCTTTGTATGTAACCTTTTTCCCACAGCTTGTTGCAGGACCTATTGAACGTTCAGATAGATTATTACCTCAGCTTAAAGAAAAGGTTTCCTTCGATATTGATAGGGTCTTAGATGGTATAAAAATTATGTTATTAGGCTTTTTCAGAAAAATAGTAATAGCAGATAGATTAGCTGTGGCCGTTAATGCAGTATATAACTCTCCAGAGGATTTCTCTGGGATATACTATATTATTGCTACCATATTGTTTGCCTTTCAAATATATTGTGATTTCTCTGGCTACTCGGAAATAGCCCTAGGGGCAGCAAAAGTATTAGGCATAGATTTAATGAAAAACTTTGATAGACCATATTTCTCCAAAAGTATACCAGAGTTCTGGAGAAGGTGGCATATTTCCCTATCCACTTGGTTTAGAGACTATCTATATATACCCTTAGGTGGAAACAGGGTAAGCAAGCCAAGATATTACTTTAACACTATGCTTACATTTTTGCTTAGTGGCCTTTGGCATGGCGCAAGCTGGACCTTTGTTATTTGGGGAGGATTACATGGCATGTATCAAATTGTTGGCAAAATAACTAGGGATACTCGTTCTAAAGCTAAATCAACTTTAAGACTTGAAAAAACTTTCATTTTGAAAATATTCCAAGTTATATTTACCTTCACTCTAGTATGCTTTACATGGATATTCTTTAGAGCAAATACCATTTCTGATGCCATATATATAATAAGAAACTTGTTCTCTGATATAGATATGTGGAAGGATATAAATTATCTATACAGGGTTGCCAATAATATGGGCTTGAATTATTTTGAATTCTTAGTGGGAATAATATCTATAGCATTACTCCTTATAGGGGAATTCCTTGCTAGAAAAAGGCCACTATATATAAGTCTAAGTAAGTCAAATTTTGTAGTAGAAGGTTCATTTTATATAATATTACTATTAATAATACTAACAATGGGGGTATACTTCAATGCAAACCAATTCATATACTTCCAATTCTAATAAAAAAAGATTTGTTTGGGTAAAGCTAATTCTCTTTATAATTCTTTTATCTATTCTCTTACATTATATTGGGAAGTATTTTGAGGATATTAGCAATAAAAATCAAAGTGTAACGGATTATAAAAAAGCTTGGGCAGAATTCTATGAGATAGAAGCCAATACTCTAGATTTAATCTTCATAGGCTCATCACACTCCTACTGTACTTTTGATCCAGAAATAATAGATGCTGCCTTGGGAACTAATAGCTTTAACTTTGGTTCTCCACTACAACATCCGGACTCAAGCTACTATATTTTAAAGGAAGTACTAAAATATCAAAAACCAAAAACCCTAGTCTTTGAAATCTATTGGGATATGATAGATGATGAGTTTGAGTTAAAACAAGCTGATACAGTTATTAAGGCCATAGATAGCAAGGAATTTGAACAGGAATTTGTGAAAGGTGCTTTTCCCTTAAATGAAGTAGTGAAATATCTTTTTAAGCCAGTTAGATATCAGCAAGATGTCTTTAATTATTGGAATAAGGAATTAAAAGAAAGAACAGAAGAAAATATATCTGTCATAGAGGAAGAACAATCAGCTACACCTGGTGTAAGCTATCATAGGTCTAGAGGCTTTATATATTCAGACATAGTCATACCTGAATCTGAATTCTATGAAACCAATCAATTCGTTGGATTTGACGGAGCTAAATGGGAATATGACGAGACACAAAAATCATACATTGAAAAACTAGTCCAGCTTTCCAAGGATGAGGGGATTGAAGTAATATTTGTAACGGCTCCTATAGCTAATGTATCCATGGAATATATTGAAAACTACAAAGCTCTACATCATAAGATTGCTGATTTTGCCAATGAGCTAAATGTTCCCTATAGAGATTATAATATGGTTAATATGGAGAAAAACCTATTTATTAATGAAAACTTTAGAGACGATGCCCACCTTAACTACGGAGGCGTTCAGATATTCATGGAAGATTTTATAGAATGGTATAGAAATATCAACAATTAATTATTACTATAATATATAAGCTTAAGGAGAAGAAATGAAAAAAATCGGAAAATATAAACTTATAATTCTATTCTTAGCATTTTTATTTACAATCCCAATACTAACAGCAATATCAGGAGATACAAATATCTCAACTATAGAAAATAGGACCTTAGCACCTCTTCCTATTTATAGTAAAGAAAATCTCTTCAATGGAGATTATTTTAACCAATGGGAAAATTATATATCTGATCATATAATAAGCAGAGATTCATTTATCAAATCATATACTCTACTGAACATGAATGTCCTAGGCAAACACAGAATAAATGACATAGTCTTAGGTAGTGATGACACCCTATTACCCTATTATACAGATACATTGTCTCAAAACTTAATTCATTATTATAATAATTTGCCTACCATGGCAGAAAGTCTAGGAGAATTAAGTAAGTTTGTAGAAAGCAATGGAGGGGAACTTCTATTTGTTGGTCTACCAAGCCAATCATCCTTCTTTAGAGACAGATATATTAGCTATTTCTCCAACAAAGATAGCTACCTAGATGAAAGTGAATCTAAGCTCTTTAGTGAATTGGATAAAAATGAAGTCAATTATATCAATATGAATGAAATATTTAGAAATGATTATAAAGAAGATTATTATTTAAAAACAGATCATCATTTTAGCTTCAAGGGATCCTTCAAGACCTATGAGGAGATAATCAAAAAAACAAAGAATGATCTTGAGCTTAACATAGAGTCAGAGATTCCTCTAGATAAATTTGATTTAGTCACTTTGGAAAATCCGATCCAGGGTAGTAGAAATAGACAGCTTTATTACCTAAAGGATATAGATGAAAAATTGACAATAGCATATCATAAGAATGAAATAGAATATGAAAAATATGTAAATGGAGGCTTAGATAATAGGCTATATTATGTAAGTGAAGACCCAAGTGTTAGACCTACTTATGGGGTCTATATGAATGGTGATTTTGCTGAGATAAGCATTGATACCAATAGGGAGGAACTACCAAATTTACTTATCTTTGGAGACTCCTTTACAAATGCCCTTGAACCATTATTATATTATCATTTCAATGAGACTAGAATACTAGACCTTAGACATTATACAAAAATGAATTTATATGAATATATAGATCTTCACAAGCCAGATATGGTTATAATGGTAAGGGATGAATTGAACTATGGAAATCTTAATCACAATGGAATCTTTAAATAAAGATAAAAGCCTCCTAGGATTACCAAAATAACATGCTTATTATTTTGGTACAATTATATTTAACAGTGGTATCTTCTGCAAAATCATTACTATAAAATGTGATAAAATAAATGTAATAACACTTACTAAAGGTATGCCTATTATAGGATTAAAGGAAGCAGCATCTATGGCTATTCCGAGAACTCCTGAGGAGATAATGTTTAGTATTAGTAAATGCACTAAATATATTCCAAAGCTAGTCTTGCTTATACTTGAAATTATCCTTTTTATAATCTTATTATCTCCAATAATCCTATGCCAGTTAATATTCTTAAATAATTCAAATATAGCTATGGCTGTAAACATAACATTGGGAGCATAGTTTGAATACAAATGAGGTACAAAGATTCCCCCATTATTCTTAGTTAATATATATGTTCCGTAGATAGTTACTATCAATCCTAGAAAACCAAGAAAATACAATAGCTTTCTTTGCTTTTTAGAAAGACTATATTTACTAAGATAAAAACCTAATAGATAAAAACCTATTCCCCAATGGAAAAAGCTTAAATTAAAAGCTAGAGTGTATTCAGTGAACTTTTGAGAAAATCCTATTATACCATTTGAAATAAACCAAACCACTATAAAGTATACCAGATTGTCCTTCTTCGCATTATTTACATAAGGTCTTAAGATAGGTGTAACTAAATAAAGCCCAAATATCATATATAGATACCATAAGTGAATGTGTACCTTACCCAAGTAAAAATTCTTAAGAAAAGATAAAATCAAGTCTGCATTCCATTGAATATTTAGCCTATTTACCCACAACATATATATGAAACTCCAAGTAATTAAAGGTATGAAAATTTTTGTGAGTCTCTTCCTTAGAAATGGGACTATCTCTTCTTCCCTACTCTTATCTAACATAAGCTGCCCACTAATTAGTATTAATACAGGTACACTCCATCTAGTAGCAGAGTCTATTATATTTCCTATCCACCACCACTTAATTCCATTGGCATTAATATCTACTACAAATGATGCAGAAATATGTAGTAATACAACTGCAAACACTGAAATAACTCTCAAAATATCTATGTACAAAATCCTATTACTTTCTTTAGCCACTATGATGATCACTCCTTATCCAATAACAACATAATCTTAATTTCATAATATCACACAATGTTAAATATAAACACCTCCTATTCTAAAATAGAAGGTGCACTTTCTTTATATACTAGAATGTGAAAGCTGTGATTCTGTTTCGTACTCGCTTTTGCAATAATTTGGTACTATGGTCTTCACATACTCCTTTATATCCTCATCTGTTCCAGTCTTTATTATTCTATTAGCCTCTTCTAAGGATCTTAGAAGTAGTTTGTAATCTGTAAAGGTTGGTTTCCCTATGAATATCTTATCATGCTTAGTAGCAGATATACCTTCCTCATCTAATAATAGCTCTTCAAATAGTTTTTCTCCAGGTCTAAGGCCTGTGATTTCAATAGGCATGTCTATATTTGGTTCGTAACCAGATAGTCTAATCAAATCCTTGGCTAAATCCAATATTCTAACAGGTTCTCCCATATCTAGTACAAATACCTCTCCACCATTTGCCATGGCACCAGCCTGTATGACTAGCTGCACAGCCTCTGGAATAGTCATAAAATATCTAATTACATCTTGGTGGGTTACAGTAACAGGTCCACCTTCAGCTATTTGCTTCTTAAATAAAGGTATTACACTACCATTACTACCCAGCACATTTCCAAATCTTACAGCAACAAAATCTGTATCACTAATATTATTCATAGATTGAATAATCATCTCACAAATTCTTTTACTAGCTCCCATAATATTCGTAGGATTTACAGCCTTGTCAGTAGATATCATTACAAACTTGTCCACTCCAGCTTTATCAGCAGCTTGGGATAAGTTCAATGTGCCAAATACATTATTCTTTATTGCTTCCTTTGGGCTATCTTCCATCAAAGGCACATGCTTATGAGCAGCAGCATGAAATATTACATTAGGTCTTTCTCTGTCCATCAATTCAATAATTCTATCTTTATCTCTAATAGAAGCAATAAAAGTCTTTAGGTTTAAATCCTTATGCTTTCTCAGTAGTTCATTTTGTATATCATATGCACTATTCTCATATATGTCTAGTATGATTAATTTCTTTGGACTAAATTTTGCAATCTGTCTACAAAGCTCAGAACCAATAGATCCTCCACCACCAGTAACTAATACAGTCTTGTTAGTTAAATATGAACTAATTTCTTTTAAATTGGTCTTTATCTCTTCCCTACCTAATAGGTCTTCAATATCTACTTCTCTAATATTCTTGATACTAACCTTGCCATCTATTAACTCAAACATTCCCGGTACAATCTTGAGCTTGCATTTTGTAGTCTTTGATATCTCAACAATTTCCCTTATCTCTTTCTTAGATGCTGATGGCATAGCAATTATAATTTCATCAATTTTATATTTATCTACTATGACTGGAATATCTGACCTTCTACCAACTACAGGTACCCCATTTATCATTTGTCCTTGCTTCTTTTCACTATCATCAATAATAACTACAGGTCTGCTATTTAGCTGGGTATGATTCTTATATTCACGAATCACCATAGCCCCTGCATCTCCAGCACCAATTATCATTATCTTCTTTTGATTGCCATTCTTAAAAAAATCTCCACTAACAGTACTCATAGCTCTAAAGCTAAACCTAATACCTCCAATAAGTACCATATCAAGTAAAGTAGCTAATACATAAATACTTCTCGGCAAATTGGACTGCATAATAAACATATAGCTCAATATAGCAGCATTAGATATTATACTAGCTGCCACAACATTCATTAATTCCTGAATACTAGCATATTTCCAAGCAGATTTATATAGCTTGAAGTATAAGAATACAATTAGTTTAATTATAGTAATGTAAATGAAATGCTCCTTATACATTGTAAAATATGATAAAAATTGATTTTTAGTTATATCCCCTTCAAACCGAATAAATAAGGCTAATATGTATGATAAATTAATAAGTATGGTATCTAGAAATAATAAAACTATAGCTTGTCTTCGCTTCATGACAATTCTCCTTTGAATTGATTATAAATATGTATAACTCATTATAACAAAGTTGGACAAATATTGCTATATGGAAAAGAGATAAGGCCATAGGCATTATCTCTTGGATTTGTCTTTTATCTTCTTTACAACCATCCTAATTTCCTCAACCTTAAATAAATAACAAAGCACCAAATATACCACAACTCCAACACCTACAGCTACTAATAGTGACATCAAATTATATAGAGTCCCACTGCCCAACGCCCCATACATCCCATGATAAATCATATATGCAACTAAGCCCATCACACCTGATGCTAGTCCTGATTTTAATCCGCATACTATATATGACTTGATACCCATAGGTCCAATCTTTTTTCTTAATCCATATATCATTATTATAGTTGCAATGCTAGTAGCTATACTTGTGGCTAATGCTAGTCCTGAATGAGCCATGAACTTAACTAATATAAGATTTAGTACTATATTTAACCCTACAGATAAGGCTCCATTAATCATTGGGGTCTTGGTATCTTGTAGAGAATAGTATACTCTAGTAAGCAATAGGCGAAGTGCCATAGCTACAAGCCCTGTAGAGTAGAATATTAGTGCCTGTGATGTCATGAAAGTTGCCATGGCATCAAATGCACCCCTTTGGAATGCAATCTCTACAATAGGAGTAGCTAATACTATAAGTCCAACAGTAGCTGGTATTGTGATGAGTAAAATAATATTGATACCATATCCCATTATCTTCTTCATAGAATCATAATTATCACTATTTGACTCCTTTGCAAGCATAGGAAAAATTACAGTAGTAATGGCAGTTATAAATACTCCTAATATAAGGTTATTTAATCTATTTGCATAATTTAAAGCTGATATACTTCCAGACACTAAGTCAGAAGCTAATGTTCTATCTATAATGGCATTTAAATCATTTATAGCTACACCTACTAGTACTGGTAAGCTGAGTAAAACAACCTTAGTTATATGCTTATCCTTTAAGTCAAATTTAAAATTATATTTATATCCAGAACTTCGTGCTTCAGGTATTTGTATTAGAAATTGAGATGCTACAGCTATTACTCCTGCTACCATTAGTCCCTTTATTCCAAATGTACTTGATAAGAATAGTAGGAAAAAAATATACACAAAATTAAATGGAAATCCAATTGCTGAGGTAGAAGTAAATTTTTCTTCAGATTGCAGAAATCCAGACATTACACCAATAATTCCACTAAACAAAATCATGGGAAGTCCTATTCTAGTTAACTGAACAGCTAAATCAAATTGCTCTCCTTCAAAGCCTTTAGCTAGCAATTTCACTATAATAGGTGAACCTAACCATCCCAACATTACCAATATAGCCGAAATAACAAATATTACATTAATCATATTATTTGTATGTTCAATTTTACCTTTTTTCCCTTCTTTAGATTCTATCTCCGAAAGAATAGGAATAAAGGTCGTACTAATTGAACTGCTAAGAAATCCAGTTACTAAACTAGTTGCTGTTAGTGCAACAAAAAAGGTATCAGTTTCCATACCAGAACCAAACTTGGATGCAATTAGAACTTCTCTAAGAAACCCTAGGAGTTTACTTCCTAGGGTAAATATTATCATTATTAGTATCGATTTAGCTGCTTTATTTGATTTATTAGTCATATTTGTCCTCCATTGAAAAACAAGTAATATCATATATTATATTTCATAATTGAATAGACTATCTTATATGCAACAATATCTCTTTTAATATTTACTTAAATCTCTCATTTATGAAATTACTAAGACTACTAAACTCATTTTTTAAAAAATAGGGTGCTAGTAACTCCATAAGTTCAAAATCTTCTTCAGAATCTATATCTAATACTGCTGTATCCCTCATCAATATAATATCAACAATTCCGTCAAATGGAGAAGTCTTAAAAACAGCATATAAACTATCTCTTTTAAAACAATATATTGATGCATTCATATCATATACCGATGGAGCTTGCTGCCTTGCAACAAAATCACTATTTATTATCTTTTTGACCTTATTATCTACAACTTCTACCATATTAAAATATGGATTTCTTCTAGAATGTACAACGGAAAAAACAACATCTAAATCAATAGATTCACTACACCTTGATAAAGCATTTTCAATGTCTTCTACTTTTCTTAGTGGAGATGTAATATCTAAATCTATTACATAATCATATTTAATACTATTTAACTCCTCCATATATTTTAATGAATATAATATAACAGGTATCTTAGGTGAATTATCCTGAGCCAATTCAAGTGGTCTTTTTATTCCAATGATTCCTTTTGTTTCAGTGGCAATGGAAAGCAATTCATCACTATCACTATTTACACATATATCTACTTTACAGTTTGCTTTCTTTTCTTTAAATAGAGTTGCTGAAGCAATAGTATAGTTAATCAATGAAGTTCCTAAAAATTCTCTGATATTTTTATTCTTAACCCCTTTTGATCCAGCTCTTCCACATATAGTTATCAATATATTCATCCTATACCCTCCCAGTCGCAAGTCTTAATACATGATATGCTCTGTTAATATTGTTCTCACCATTTTCTTCATATAGTACTTTGTTAATAAAGTATCTCATTTCATTTACATACATATCTTCATTACCAAATTCTATTGTTTGTCTCCCATCTGAAAAATTTATTTTTTTATTAGTAAAATCACCTATTATATCCCCATTTTTAGTTAATATTTCTATACTTCTTCGTGTTTCTCTTCCAAAATAATCTAGATGTAATTCAATTAATTTATCCTTATATTTTGCTATATAAATAGATAAATCTTCACTGTCAATTTCTAAGTGTGAAAATCTTCCTTGAAAATTAAATACTTCTATCGGAAATCCAAAGAGATAAGTAAGGTAATCCCACTCATGTATTAGATCTATGGAAACACCACCACCTAGGTCTTTCTTTGCACTATATACATTCCTATAATCTATATTCGGACGCCAGTTTGGCAAATAACTTGAGCATATTGATCGAACACTATATATCTTCTCATTCTCTATTATTTTCTTTAGTTCAGTAATCACATTAGAATGAACTAGTGGCCTTGCTACATAATATACTCCGTTTGATTTTAGTTTTAAATTATCTACTTCATATTCCTTTTCATCAAATATTGGTTTCTCTATAAACATATGCTTTGTTTTTTCTTCCATTAACTTTATGGTCTGATAATGCAAAGATGTAGGATTAGTTATAAAAGTAATATCAAAATCATTTGGTATTTTTTCCTCATCAGTAATAATTGAAATAATATTTGATTTTAAATAATCATCAATAAAGCTATTGCTAGTTCTAAAGGCATAAATCTCAACATCAATTCCAATTTCATTAGAAATTTCTATGAAGTTTTTTAGATGTCTCTTTCCTATTGATCCAAGGCCAAAAAAACAAACCTTCATTATTAAACACCTTCTATTTTATCAATTAAATTTAGAGTATACATATCATCCTCAAAAGTATATCTGACATATGGGTCTTTATCTTTGACCATATCAATAAAAATTATCAACTCATCTAAATAAGCATCCTCTATTATACTATCAGCATACCTCATATCCCTTATATATTTAGAATATGTATCAATATCTACTATCTTCTTATCTTCAACACTATATCTTTTCAAACTCTCAGGGTTGCCTTCCCAGAATATATGATTATTCTCAGAGTAAATTTCTAAATTTCTGGTAGCTCTTCTAGATACCACATCAACTGAGAGAACTCCTTTATGGCCATTTTCATGTTCACATGAAATTATGTAACTATCAGGATAATCTAACTGTAACGAACTAATATTGTCTCTAATTACATTAAATTTAATTATTTTTCCAAAGGTATTAATAATCCAAGGTAATTCAATAGCTAACAGTTCACGACATCCGTTAGTTCTTTTATCCCCTACAAAAAAATCCTTATAGTTTTCCCATGGGTGCCAATCAGGTAAATATTGCCCCACATGATACCTATAATGATATTTATCATTGGAGCTACTAATTTCATTTTGAATATATTGTATCTCTTTTCTATACATAAATGTCGAAGAAAGAAATAGTTTTAGATTATTTTTATTTGCTAAGTCTATTATCTCTTGATACCTATCAGTTAAAAGATTGATTTCTGTAAACACATTAAGATTATCTTCAAGACATCTAATTATTATGTCAGAATGTGTAATTGGAGATGTACATATTAATGCGCAGTTTGGTTTCTCAATACTAATAGCTTCATCAAGACTTAAATATGTCTTTATATTATATGTTTTTTCTACTTCTATTCGTCTATCTTCTCTACTATCTACCCCTACAATGCTACAATCATCTGAAAAGTTCTTTGTCAATAAATTAATCCTTCTCTTACCCATTGATCCTAATCCAACAACTAATATTTTCAAAGATTACACCTCATTCTTATTAAAAGTATAACAAATTTACTCTATTCCTTTAACCAAAACAAATGCCTCTGCACTATCAACACCTATAGATGCCCCCCTAATTGTACCATATGCCCTAATATTTCTTTCACTTCTTGGAAATGGATGCTCCGATATTTCGCTTTTAAATATTTTAGCAATTTCTATCTTTTTATCAATATAATTAGAAATATCAACAAAATAATTTGGTTTAAAAGTTGACTCAAAAAAAGCAAATTCTGTCTCAGATGGTGTTTCCATCATTAATATTTTTTTAATGAATGGATATCTAAAACTTTTAGTGCAAGAATAACACAAATCAAATATTATTCTATGGTCTGAATGAACATCACTATGATATGGTAGTACAAGGACATTGGGTTTGACTTCATGAAACACCTTGCTGATTTCCTTGATGATTTTTCCTTCTGGGTATGAATCTAGACCAGCAGGTCTTAATTTCAAATTATAATATCCATTTAAATTGAATGATTTTATCATCCTTTCTATTTCAAGTTCACGCTTACGAATTTCATCTTCACCATAACCGTAAGATATATCCATATGGGTTATGTTTAGAATATAAACTTCATTTCCTTCTGCTTTTTTTCTAAGCATAAGTCCTCCAGCACCTAAAGTTTCATCATCTGGATGAGTTGCAACTATAAGATATTTTTCCATATTTCACCTCTAAAATAAATCTATATCACTCATTGTAATATACCAATTATCAAAATCAAATACCATTTCTTCTAACAAATCTGAAATTCTCCTTACTATAAAATGAAAATACTGTCCATTAGGAAAAAAACCAAATTCTTCAAATATTTTCAATAGTTCTTTATCATGAAACCAAGTATTTATAGAAGAAACTCCTTCATCTTTAAATAAATAAAATGATGCATTAAGTAGTTCCCTCATAACCATATCATTAATTGCTAAAATATCAACTATGTCTCCATTAGTTATTGCATTGCTGATATAATTCTTAATTACAACATATCCCAATACTTTATTATCATCGATGTAAGCAAGAGTTTTATATTCATTCACTGGGTTATCAATAAACCTCCAATTTAAATGTTCAGATTTTCTTGTAGTTATAATTTTATATTTATCTATACATCTTGTAAAAAGATCATTAAATCTTTCATCAAACTTTTCAATATATACACAGCAACTATTAAAGTAATACTCCCTACTTAAACTTTTAGATTCTAGCATAGGTATTTCTTTAATTAACTTAAAATCCAATTTTTCAACAAAACCCTTAACTGAGTTTTCATTTGGAACTCCAAAAATTAAATCTAGTTCCTGAGTACAATTAATTAAATCTTTTGCTAAGTTAGTAAATAAACCTCTTCCTCTATATTCTGGATCTATCATCGTTGTCATAGATAAAGCTGAATTATACTTTATTGCATTAATAAATAATGGAACAGGTGATACTGCATAATGTCCAACAATATTGTCTTCTAAGGCAAGGTTGATTAAATTTTCATATATATTTGGATTATCCATATATCTCCACTTCCAATAATCATAGGACATTTTTCTATCGAAAGATCTCTCAAAAAGATGGAGTATAGATTCTTCATCACCTTTAACATACTTCCTAAAGTTTAACACGGCTATCTCCTCCTAACACTCAAGATCATAGAAATCTTTTTCAGAAAAGCTATCCTCAAGCACTCTTTGTTTTATTATGTTAAAAATATTCATTGATGTATTTTCTTTTTCATAAGGATTGTTTATTCCTATTATCCTTGGTCTTTCCATAATATCAGTAAGTTTGTTAAATATATCTTCTTCTGTAGGATTACAATTAATTATAGAGCCACTTTGTATTCTTCCATCTTGTCGTTTTCCAATATTTAATGTATATGTTTTTAAGCTTGGTACTTCAATAATTCCACTAGATGAATTCCCTACAACTGCTTTTACATATTTTACAGCACTTAAATATCTAACTACGCCTAGTGAAAAAAAAGAAATTGATCTTTGAGAATTATTAGAAACATATTCATCAATCATTTCATTAATAATCCTACCACCAGTATCTGAATTGCATTTAGTAAATATTATCCTTAGGTCTTCTATCCTATCAAAAGCTTTTAATATTTCACTAAAATGTTCTTGCGCAAAATGAGACTCTAATGATAGTGGGTGAAATGTAAATAATATTGTCTTATCGTTGATATGAAAATTTAGATTATCTTCTAACTCATCTTTAGATAATAATCTAAGCTCTTTTATATTTTCTATCCCTAAGGATCCTACATTATAGACATTACTAGGATATTCTCCTAATTGTATTACTCTTCTTCTATATGTTTCTGTAGAAGTAAAGTGTAAGAAACTCATTTTAGTAATAGCATGTCTAACCATGTTATCAACTGTACCAGCTCCAGTTTCTCCACCATGAATATGAGCTATTGGAATCCTAGATATCATTGCAACACTAGCTACTGATAACATCTCATATCTATCCCCTAATACTACTACCATATCAGGTTTTAGTCTTTGAAAGGCATCTGCGAACCCAATCATTGCAAGTCCCATTGATTTTGATATACCTACTGATGTATCTGAACTAAGTAAAATCTCTACTTTTTCATCAATCATAAATCCATCTTCTTCTATTTCTTTATAGGTTAATCCAAATTCTGGAGATAAATGCATTCCTGTTGCTATGATTTGAAGTTGCAACTCGTCATCCTCTTTTATCCTTTTTATGAGAGGTCTGAGTAGTCCATATTCTGCCCTTGTTCCTGTGATTAAACATACTTTTTTCATATCTCTATCAACTCGTCTTCTCTATAGTCTCTATTGGATATCTTACCTATTATTTCGTCCCATTTCATAGGTGATATTCCATCACCTGGTCTTTTAATAGCTAGGTTGTTTTCAGAAAAAGTTTCACCTTTTTTTATTTTTCTTTGGGCAACTATACTCTTTCTTGCAATATCTTTGTTTTTCTTTTCAGAATTAGAAGGTTTCTTTATTCCAGCACCTAAAGCCTTTTCAATATTTCTAATAAAATCTACCATAGTCTTTAACTCATCTGGTTCAAGACTTGCTCTATGATCTGGTCCTTCCATATTTTTATCTAAAGTAAAATGTTTTTCAATCACTGTGGCACCTAAAGCAACTGCTGCTATTGGAACTTCTATTCCTAGAGTGTGGTCTGAATATCCTACACTTACTTTAAAGGCATCTCTTATGGTATTCATGGCTTTTAAGTTTACATCTTCCATTGGTGTTGGATACTCAGTATTGCAATGCAGAATAATAATATCATTTGTCCCACTATCTTTTAGTATCTCTAAGGCTGATTCAATTTCTCCAAGTGTTGCCATTCCTGTTGATAATATTACCTTTTTTTTAAGTTCTCCTATCTTCCTTAAATATGGTAAATTGATTATCTCACCTGATGGAATTTTAAATATTTCTAATCCTAGTTTGTCTAATAAATCTATACTTTCTAAATCAAATGGGGATGATAAAAACATAATATTCATTTTTTTACAATGGTTCATTAATTCTTGATGCTTCTCATAATCTAATTCAAGTTTTTTTATCATCATAAATTGATTCTCTTTGTTACCAGTAGTCTCTTCTTGATATTCAGCTTTTCTTGCATCTTTAGTGACTAATTTTTCAGCCTTAAAACTTTGAAATTTAACAGCATCTGCTCCTGCTTCACTAGCTTTATCTATTAGTTTCTTTGCAAGTTCTATACTTCCATTGTGATTTACCCCTGCTTCTGCTATAATAAATACCCTGTCCATTAGATAACCTCCTTGCAAGGATTCCCGTAAGCCTTCATATTAGGGCCTATATTATTTACAACAACGCTACCAGCTCCAATTAAAGTATTCATTCCGATATTAACATTTTGAATTACTGTTGCATTGGTTCCTATGTGTGTATTATCACCAATTATAACTCCACCACTCAAAGCTGCCCCTGGAGCTATATGACAAAAACTACCTATACGGCAGTCATGTTCAATTATAACACCTGAGTTTATTATTGAATGATTCCCTATTTGAGAGTCAATGTTGATTATACACCCTTTGCCTATAAATACGCCTTCTCCAATATCTACATTACTTCCTAAAATTGCATTTTTATCTACTATTTGTGGAAACTTAAATCCAATGTGCGAGGCATATTTCCATAATCTTTTTCTATGCTTTGGATCTCCTATACTGCCTAAAGTAATATGAGCAGCTCTAATTCCTTCATCAAAATATTTCCCAAGCATTTCATCAGTTCCGATTATCTTTATCCCATTAATATAAGTTCCTACTTTTTTACTTACATCGAGAATTCCTATAATATTAAATTTATTTAAATCTTTTATGGTGTCTATAATACTCTTACAATGGCCACCGCCACCTATTAAGATAATATCTTCCATGGCTATAGACCTAACCTTTCAATCATTATATCCATTTCTTTTAACTGCCCCATATCTAGCCATGAACCCTCACTAACCGGGTATATTCCTATCTTTTCACCTTTGTCTATATACTCGTTGATTATATCTGTAATATGGTAGAATGTATTCTCTGGTATATCGTTTAGTACTTCTGGTTCTAATATATACATTCCAGTATTTACTAAGAAGTCATACTCTGGCTTTTCTATCATTTTCTTAACATCACTATCACCATTTATTTGAATGACTCCATAGGGGATTGTATAATGTTTAAGCGAAGTAATTAAAGTTATTTTTGCTTTATGTTCTTTATGATACTTCAGCATATCAGAATAGTTTCCTTCAATTAAGATATCACAGTTACTAAGGAAAAAAGTATCTTTTATTTTATCTCTTAATAAATATAAACTTCCTGCTGTACCTAATGGTTTATCTTCTTCAATATACTCTATAGAATACATCTTTTCTATCTCATTAAAGTATGCCTTTATCATGTTTTTCTTATAATTTACTGCCATGAAAAAATCATTACAACCATATTCATTAAATCTATTTATAATTCTTTCTACTATTGGAATATCTCCTATTGGTATAAGGGGTTTGGGTAGTACTTTCGTATAAGGATCAAGCCTAGTTCCTTTTCCTCCTGCCATTATTACCACTTGATTATTCATCTTATTAAATTTGGATTTCTTATTAATTTTATCATTCCAAAAGATTATATCTATTACTTCTCTTTCTTTATTTAAAACTGGTACAGCTTCTATGCTATATTCTTTTAGAACTTCCTTTGCATTTATCATATCTTCTTCAAATATATATTTTGGTGTTTTTATCATAATCAAACTAACAGGCTCATTTAGATTCCCATTTTTTAATATCCATCTTCTAATATCGCCATCAGTAAGCACGCCTATAAGTTTATTATTTTCAACTACTAACAATATCTTCTTTGCTGTCTCATCCAGTTTTTTTAATGCATCTTTAATCGGCAAGTTTTCATTTATGAATAAATCTTGTACATTCAAAGGGATCACCTTATCCTTTTAATTCTTTCAGTGTCTTGCATACAAACCTTACATCTTCCTCAGTAAGATTTGTACTACATGGAAGATTTAGTATTCTTTCTATATAACATTTTGATTTTTCTATTTTATATGATTGGTTGTTTATATAGGGTTTCTGCTCATGAATTAATCCCCATATTGGTCTTGTTTGAATCTTTCTCTCACTTAATATATTTAGTAATTCGTCCCTACTAAATCCATATTTTTCTTTGTCTATTAATAGCGAATAAAACCAATGATTTGATCTTGTATTTTTATTAAATCCGACAATTGATAACCCTTCAATTTTATTAATTTCTTGTTTGTATAAATTATAGTTTTTTATCTTTACTTCAATAAAATCTTCTAACTGCTCTAGCTGTGCAACTCCTAAAGCTGCTTGTAAATTTGTCATTCTGTAGTTGTATCCTATTTCATCATGAATATAATATAATTCATCGTCTTTTGATTGAGTAGATAAGTATTTTGCTTTATCAGCTAATATATTATCATTAGCTACAAGCATACCGCCACCACCAGTAGTTATTATCTTATTTCCATTGAATGAATATACTCCAAAATCACCTATGGTTCCTGCAAACTTACCTTTGTACTTACCTTCTGTAGAGTATGTCCCTAGAGCTTCAGTTGCATCTTCAACTACCTTTAACTTGTATTTTTCAGCTATCTCCATGACTCTTTCCATATTTACCATGTTCCCAAATATGTGGACTATAACTAAGGATTTAATAATTTTTCCTGTTTTCTTGTTAATTAGTTTATCATTTACTAAATTACATTCTTTTGCACAAAATTCTTCAAGCTTATCTAAATCCATATTTAAGGTATCATCACAATCCATAAATATTGGCTCTGCTCCAAGGTACCTGACTGGATTAACTGCTGCAATAAATGTAAGAGTAGGTACTATCACTTCATCGCCATATCCAACACCAGAAAGTTTTAGTGCAAGGTGTAGTCCTGCTGTACCTGATTGACAAGCAACAGCCTGGTCAACTCCTATATACTCCGATATATCATTTTCAAATTCATTTATATACCCACCACCAGTAGACACCCATTCAGTATCTACAGCTTTGGTTACATATTCTAGTTCCTTGCCTTTTAAATTTGGTACGGAAAGAGGAATAAACCTTTGAGACATACTAAACTTCACCTCCTTTTATTCTCCAAAACCCACTAATAATTTCATCAACATAGTCTCGATTTTTTGGTTTTATTATTATATTTGGTGATTTTCCAAAAACAATGCAATTACTAGGAATAATTTCATCTTTAATGGTAGTACCTGTTGATATTAGAACATTATTTCCAATGTTTGTGTCTCCTAGGATAGTCACATTGGAATACAAAATTACATTTTTACCTATCACAGGATACTTTCCTTTATTTCCCCCTACAGTGCAACCCTGGTATAAAAAGAAACCATTACTGTACTTAGCTCTCCCTAATACACTCCCTAAAGGATGCTCTACTCCGAAGTATTCTGGTAATTCAATTTCATAATACCAATCTATAGAGTGTAAGATTTTGTTTAAATAATAAATCTTATTTGCTAATATGGAATTATCTCCCCTATGGTATATTGTATTCGATAAATAATACAAGAATATTGCGTATTGTCCCGAATGATAGTGGGAAAAGTATGATTGCATTCCATCATGATAATACTTATTCTTTGTTATATCAAAACATTTCTTAACCCTTACCAACGCTTCATCTAAATAAGGTGAAATATCATCATTTCCTCCCAATATATTTGTAATTTGTCTATTGACATGATTAATTAGTTCCTGATTATTTAGTTCTATTTTCATACCATTTACTCCTATAGGTTATAAATATCAATTTTGTATTTATCTAAATTGCTTTTTATCCATTCTATTGTTTCTATCAATCCTTGCTCTAAACTATACTTTGGTTCCCAGCTTGTTAATCTTTTAATTTTTTCATTGGAGCCAAGTAATCTATTCACCTCTGATTTCTCAGGTCTCAATCTCTCTTCTTCACATATTATTCTTGCATTAGGGTTAATTTGATTAATCATCTCTTGTGCAAGTTGACCTATTGATATTTCTTCTTGTGTAGCTATATTTATTTCTTCCCCTATTGTATTCTTAGACCTAGCTATTTCAATAAAACCTTGTACTGTATCTTTAACATAATTAAAATCCCTTGTAGGAGTTAATGACCCTAATTTTAATTCTTCCTTCCCTGCCAATAACTGCGTGATTATTGTAGGTATAACCGCCCTAGCCGATTGCCTTGGACCATAAGTATTAAACGGTCTAACTATTGTAATAGGCATATCAAAGCTTCTATAAAAGGACTCAGCTATTCTGTCAGCACCGATTTTTGTTGCTGAATAAGGAGATTGTCCTTGAAATGGGTGGTTTTCATCTATAGGGACATACTGTGCTGTGCCATATACTTCTGATGTTGAAGTAACTAATATTCTACTAGTCTCTAAATCCCTTGCAGCTTGGAGTACATTTAGTGTACCTTTTATGTTTGTGTCTACATAGGAGTCTGGTGAATGATAGCTAAATGGTATTGCAATTAAAGCTGCTAAATGATAGACTTCGTCTATTCCTTTCATAGATTCCTTAACTCCATTTGGATCTCTAATGTCCCCTGTAAATACATCTATTTCATTTAATATCTCTTTAGGTAGCGTATCAAGCCATCCCCATGAGTTAAAGGAGTTATAGTATGCAAAGGCTCTAACTTTATGTCCTTCTCTTATTAACTCTTCTGTTAAGTGGCTTCCTATAAATCCATCTGCTCCTGTTACTAATATATTTTTCATTAAATCACTCCAATCATTATTCTTCCAAATTAAATATTAGATATCAAATCTGCTATATTTTCTACTGAATTTTTTGGTATAACCATACACTTTCTTCCTTTTTTTAACCTATTGCTTAGTTCACTATTCTTATCTAATAATTTTTTGATTGTGTATTCTAGATTTTTTATATGATTAATTTCAACTGAGCAATTATATTTTGAATAATCTAATCCATATTCCCTATTAGTTAAGTTAATCGTTATTAAAGGTTTATCCATTGCTACTACTTGTAAACCTACTGTTGAAAAAAAAGTCATAGCAATATCTGAGAAATATAGTACTGCAGCTAGATCTATATTCTTATCAAAAATAAAATTCTTTGGTAAATCTTTAATATAGTCTAAATAATAATCAGTACTTTCACTAGGATGAAGTTTATAAAAATACAAATTATCATTATTTGATTTTGCATGTCTTATCATTTCTTTTATTACTATATCTCTACCGTCTATATTTAATTGTGAAAACATAGAAATAATATTTTTATGTTTCTTTATTTTATATCTTTGATTAAATAATCTCAAATTACTGTTATCAGGCACTATTTCGATATTAGGTTGACCAGTAACTATAATATCCTCTTCATGCAAGTGTTTATTATTATTGAGTATATTCCTTTTAACCATTTCATTCATAACCGCAACTTTAGCTCTGTAAGGTATTATATCATCTTCTCCCAATAAATCAATAACCCTTACAACAGGAATGTTTAGCTCATCAGCTACTATTCCAGCAGCCTTTTCAGTTCTTTGACCACATGTCAAAAATACTACATCAGGTTGCTCTTGTTTAACAATTTGTTTTATTGTATGATATGGAAAAAAAATCTGCCTTCCACCTTTTTCAAACATTTCCTCTGCAATTTCTAGTGTTTTATTTTGAAGTTTAAGATCATATATGTTCATACCAATATATGCAATTAATTCTTCTTTATCCAGTCCGGATTTTTCATTATAGCTATTATCTATTAACCTAGACCCAATTTCTAAAATCTCATCTTTATCTTTAAATATATCTATATAATCCTTTACTCCTTTATATGTGATATTATTATCTCTTAATGTAAATACGCTAGTTGTTAGTGCCAATACTTGGACATCTATATTTCTATTCATTAGTTCCTTAATAACCTTTACTGCTATTTGAACATGTCCTCCACCATAAGTTACACATAGAATTTTCTTCATATTACTCATTCCTTATGCCTATTCTTAAGAAGTTTTACAGTATTTTGTATCATTTCTTTTGCATAGTCTATTCCAACTTCTTCCCATGGGTAATGTCCTTCACCATTTCTAGACACTGAAACTTCATTTACTTCTAATATATAGATGTTTTTCTTGCTATCTACAATTAGATCATATCTAGGAACACCTACTAACTCCATCTTTTTAGTTATTTCTGTTGTTATGTATGCAATATTATTTATTAAATTCTTATCTAAAAGTTCAAATCTATCATATTTTTCATCTAAACTAGTGAAATTTCTTAGTTTTGCTACAGCTATTTTACTTATATCTCTCATTTTCAAAGCGTCAGTAAGTGGTACGTATGTTTCTCCATCCGATACTATAGGTATTGTATACTCTACTCCGTCAATAAATGACTCTACTATAGCTCTGCTACCATTCAATAAATTTTCATCTACAAGTTGATATAGGTGCTCCTTAGTAAGTGCTTTTGCAGTTTTAACAGAATCATCTTCAGATTTTACTACACATGGTAAAGACATATCTATTCTATTCAATTGTTCTAAGTCATTAATTATAAAATAGTCTGGAGTCTTAAATCCAATTTTTCTAATAAAATCATATGTTAATATTTTATTTTTCCCATATTCTGCCTTATACGGGTTTATTGATGTGACTATACCTAAATCATATACTGACTTAGCAATATCATGAGCTAAGGCATGCCCAGTCCCCAGTAGTAAACAATCTGCGTTATGTTTAATAATATTTACTATCTTCTCTTTTTCTACTAAATCTATTAAATAATTCTCGTCTGCTGCACCATACCCGCGATTAGTTTCATCTCCACATATAAGAATTGAGTAATATCCTAATTTCTTACATGTACTTACTAATATATCTCCGCTTGAACCACCAATAATAGCAATTTTAGTTTTTCCAACCATTATTACTCCCCCTATAATACATTTTTTATCAGTTTTATTCTATTATTTAAACTATCTAAAATAACAAGTAAATTGTTTGAAATACTATAGTCTGCATCCCAAGGTGCTATCATACTATTTATATCATTACCTAAATTATTTCCTATTGTTTTTATGATTCTATGCGTATTTATGTCAACAATTTCTACTTTATGATTCCCTCGATTCACAACAAGCATGAAGTCGTCTCTAACTATCTTAGCTCGTACTATGTTATTGTTATGTATTGATAATACTTCATCAAATTGATTCTCTATTAAATCATACTTTTGTACCCTATTATTTGACGAATCTGCTAATATTAAATTATCTTTCCAAATATTTAGTCTTATAAATGAAGTCTTATAATCAGATTTTACTTCCCCTATAGCATCGCCTCTATCAGCAATTATTCCTTTATATGAGAGAGTCTTTTTATCAAACTCATGTATCTTAGAGTTACTAATATCGGCAACAAATATCCTATCACCATATACTGCTACACTAGAAGGTATAATTTCAACTTCACCATTTTTAGGTATTTGATTTAAGTACTCACCTTCTGAAGTTAATATTTGGACTCTTTTATTCTTACTATCAGATATATATAAAAGTTCATTTGAATCAATAAATATGTCATTAGGATAATTAAACTCACCATTCTTCGTTCCTAATCTGCCTATCCTTTTAATAAATTCTCCATTACTTTCAAAAATTGCAATACTATGATTTAAATAGTCAGCAACATAAAATAGTTTTTCATCCTTACTGAAGATAATTGCAGCTGGTCTTAATACTATGTTTTCTTGATAGCTTCCTATCACCTTATCTAAAACTAAGCCCCTATTATAAATCTTCAGCCTATGATTCCAAGTATCTGTTAAATACAACTTTCCCTTTTTATCAAAATCAAATCCAAATATATAATTAAACCCATCTTCACCCAATCCATATTTCCCAAATTGGTCTACATATAGTCCATCCTTTGTAAATATTTGTATCCTATGATTATATATATCACCAACATATAATAAATTATCATGTATTAAAATCCTCCATGGAATTTTAAATTCACCATTATTACTTCCTTCTCTTCCTATTTCCCATACTAACTCTAATCTTTTGTTAAAACATCTAATTTTATTATCTTGTGTATCAGATACATATATGTTTCCTTCTTCATCTACATCACATACTCCATATGAAATCATTCCCGAAAGACTATATTTTCTTAAATAGATCCCCTCAGAATCAAAAACCTTGATGCATTTTTCAAAACAATCAACTGCATTAATATTATTATCATTATCTATAAATAAGCTTTGAGGATTACTACTTCTACCATCACCATTAAAAATTCCGCCATTGCCAAACATAGATTCACCATAGCAATTTTTACCGAATTCAAATCTATAATTACCATCAAAATCAAATACGATTATTCTATAGTTTCCCCCATCAGCTATATAAACTAAATCATTATATATCAATAAATCATATGGAAATAGTAAGTTTATTTTTTTTCCATTATCATATAGAGGTAGTTCTCCACCCTCTCCAAACAAATCATATTTATATAATTTAGATGTCAACCTATCTATAACAAAAAAATAGCCATTGCCTACCTTTATGCTGTAAGGTAAAATATATTTATCTTTTTCATTTATTTGATTACCTATAATTTTAATTTCTGGTTCTACCATTAATTTACACCTTCTTTTTTAATTATTTGGCTAAATGTAGTTATTATAATTGATATATCCATCCTCAAGCTTTGATTATCAACATATTTTTCATCATAATGCATCCTTCTATCTAGAGTGATATGACTTCTTCCATTTACTTGTGATAGGCCTGTAATTCCAGGAGCAGTCATTAATCTCTTCTCTATATGTTCTTTAGGAAAAATTTCCATATCTCCAGGTACATCAGGCCTAGGCCCCACTATACTCATATTTCCAATCAAAACATTGAATAACTGCGGTAGCTCATCAATACTTGTTTTTCTCAAAATTTTGCCAACTTTTGTTATCCGATTATCTCCAGATTTCGTGCTTGTAGGTCCTATTCTATCAGCATTTGAAACCATCGTCCTAAACTTATAAATATAAAATTCCTTGCTGTTTTTTCCTACTCGTTTTTGCTTGTATAATATAGTCCCAGAAGAATCTAATTTAATAATCAATCCGACTAAAACAAATACTGGAATTAATAATATCACTGCTGGAATAGTTAATAGTAAATCTAGAGTTCGTTTCCCATGGTTTCTATAAAAACTTTTTTTAACTGTTTTTTTTACTTGTGTATTTGTCTGCAACCTTTTGCACCTTCTCCTTAACTAATTTTTTGTTTTTATTAAATTCCTTATCAGTCCAAGTACTCATCAGTAGTTCATATTCTCGTATTTTATTAATTTCTTCAATTAACTTAAAATTCTTCTCTTTATCCGTATTATTAATCTCATTTCTGAAAGTTCTAGATAAAATCACCATCTTTGATCCTAATCTATAATGCTCTGCTATTATAAGCTCAGCTGGAATATCTCCTTCCCCTATCTTAGCTATACCCCCAAATCCAAACTTAATATTTTTTAATTTAACTTTTGAAGCAATATATTCAACTATTCCACCTGATAAAACTTCAAACATAAAATCAACACCTAGGCATAAATGTAAATCATTTAAACCAATGTGAATTTCATCTATACCATTCACTTCCAATATGTCATCAATTCTAACCATTGCTTGAGAAGTTTCAAGTAACAAACATGTTCTTGCTCTACCATTTACACAATTAATAAATTTTTCTACTTCTTCTTTACTTGTAAACATAGGCAACATGATAATATCTGCACCTTGATTTATACATTCATCAACTTCTTCTTGTGTCTTCTCATAATAAGGGTTTATTCTTACTAAAACCTTACTTTTAACTACTGTGCTTTTTATTCTCCCTACATCTTTGATGCTATGATTTCCTATATGAGTATCTAGATGACCTTGTCGTTCCAATTTCCCATTTCTTTCAAGATCAATAAAAATTCTATCAATCCCCGCCTGCTCTGCTTCTAGGACTGTATCAAAATCATTAGTTATTAGCATTAAATCAAGCATATTAAATCCTCCTAATTTATATAGTATAGAATGAGTATAATAAGTGGTGGTACTCCCATTAACCCAGTAGAAAATCCAAATAGTAGCCCATACATTGATATATTGATTCCTAGTATTAATGGTAAAATCTTGTTTTTCTTATAGATTTGTTTCTTAATAAATAAAAAATTCATAATTAAGAATATAGTGATTAAAGCAATAAATATTATTGTTTGAAACTGTGATAAAATAAAAAATCTACCAACCCCATGGTTTAACATATTGATTAAACCTTTAAATCCTCCACCAAAATAATTAACATTTCTAATAAACATAATAGTGGCATATTCAAATACTATATATAACAAAGGCGATAATATTAACAATGAAAATATTTGTTTCCTTATAGAAGGTGGATTGTCAATTAGTCTATAATAGTAAACATATAACATAACCATTATATAGATTAAACTAACCATAAGTGTCCCACTACTAACTGTTGTTAAGACAAATGCACCAGCCAAAAAGATTATTTTTGAGATATTAAGCTTTATACCTTTAGTATAAATCGAAATAAAAATATCTGTTATCATCAAGAATCCTAAATAAGCAAAAACTAATCTTCCATTCATTAAAAAAGCCAATAGTGTTACAGGAAACATACATAACATGTTTAATACTTCAATCAAATATCTGTGCTTGTTTTCTTTAAGTTTCTTCAATGAATTCATCATTGTTAAGAATATAATATTAAACATAGTTATCACATAATATGAAAACCCCAAATCTAAATCCATTTCAAATACTTGTGACAATATATATCCTGGGTAAGCAACTAAAAGTCTCACTGCATGAGGGTGTCCACTTTTGAACCAAACTAGTAGACTCTTATCAATATCTAACAAAGCTCTTGCTTGAGGTATAAAAGAAAACTTAATAATATTTTCTTTTACACATATATATAATACTAAAAAGTAAATAAAAGACACAAATTTGGTAAATATACTCTTGCTAGGATAAACATATATAATTATTAGGTTTGCAATGAATATACTTATTGCTAGTCTATGTGCACCTGAATCATTTACTATTAGTAGGGTCATTAATAATATTAAAGATGTGATTACAGTAGCTTTAATTAAATTTTTACTAATTCTTAGTTTTTTAATTTTGTTAGTCTTAATTACTATATTCATTTGACACATCCTATCCAAAAAACCTAACTATTCTATCTCCAACATACCCGATTTCCTCAAGTCTTTCCCTAATACGATCTTCATATGTATAGCTAGTGATAACTATAGCATCATAGTCATATTTCCCTATATCAAACCTTGTGATAATTCTATATCCAAATAGTTCCGTATCCTCTTTATGTTCATCATCATCAATAATTCCTATTATGTTCAATTTGTAATTTTGTCTGTCTCTTATAACACTAAGGATAGTTTTAGCCACTTCACCTGCTCCATATAGTAGTATCTTTATGCATCCTTTATTTTCTAAGTCTTCTAAAAATTTTTCTACATTTTCTTTAGCTATCTTATACAACCTTAATAGTTCATGCAAATAAGTTATTATCAAATAGTTTTTTCTTTTAATTCCTTCATAAGTTATTTTATACTTTATTGTCTTTGGAGATATATAGTCTCTGAGTATATATCCATTACTTTCCAAGTCAGTTATATACACATTAATCATAGAAGGAGCTGACCCAACTACCTCAGCAAGTTCTTTTTGTGTGGTGTCTTCATTGTTTTCTATGTACTGGAGTATGGTAAGTTCTTTTAGTTCTGCTGTTGGAGTAAAAAATTTGATATTTGAAATAATTTGATCCACCCCCATTGTTTAATTTATTCATTCGTTCATTGAATGATTTAATTATAGCATAAGAAAGTAAGCATTACAATAAAAAAGGATGCACCTTTTAATAATACTCAAAGGTGTATCCTAGTGTTACTTATCTCCTGTATATTACTAAATCTTTAATGTCAATATACCCAGTGTCATTACCATTATGTTGCATTATAATATGTTGAGCCCCGCTAATTACATCATCATCCGTAATAAATTCAAATGTGTGAGTTTGCCAATCATCAGTTATCGATATTTGTAAATGACTGCCTTGATTAGGGTCTGCTGATCCATTCGACCATGCATATAAATTAAATGTTTCTGGCTTAGTAGTACCTCTGGCCTTTAGTTCCACTACATAAGTAGTATTTGGTTCTAAATCTAGTGGATAAACATATTTAAACCCAAACATTTCTCCTTCATTAGTTATCCTGATAAAGGTATCATCACCTTCAGTCATGTAATCATGCCCAATCTTTGAACCTTCAGAAGAATATGTTTGTAGCATATCTATATTCCCATCATGATTAATATCCAAATCAAAGTAATACGCAAAGTGTAACCTTAACCCCTTATTTGCTATTTCTTGAAGTTCATCTAAGTTTTCATACATGAATTGCACTTCCCCTATAGATTGTACTAGTTCATTATTTATAACCATTGGCTTGTATGCGTTTTCATTCACTCTCTTTATATTTTCTTTTACCCCAAGAGCTTGTGCTAATAAGTTTTTTGCTTTTTTATCTTCTCCTTGGGATAGATAATGGTCCACTACTGCTCTATATCCTACAATCTTTTGAGTATAAATTCCAGTCTTCATAGGTTGAAGTTCTACAGATTTATCCAACTGTGCTATTCCTTTATCTACTTCTCCTATTGAAAAATTAAAGTTTGCAGCATTGACATATGCAAATGAGTCATATGGTGATATCTCTATATAACTATCAACTAGGTTTATAGCCTTTTTCACATATTCAATATCATTAGTTTCTCTATATTTGCCTATATAACAAGATGCTAAGTCCATCTTGTAAGTGCCTTCATATCTATCATACTTAACTACCTTTTCAAAATTATCAATTGTCCCATCTAAGTCATTATTTGCAAAAGCAGTAGCACCCTCTATTTTATACTTTTGGCTATATAAAATCAAAGAATGATTTAATATTAATATTCCTGCTATTAATACAATGCCATATATATATGACTTTGAGCTTATTTTATTTAATCTACTTACTATTCTGTCTATCTTAGTATTAATTATATCAAGATTACTAACCAAAATACCCATTATAGTCCAAAATATTATAGTATAGGATGGTAGAGACATATCAAAGTCAACAACAGCATGTAGTAGCATAGCAATAATTGTAACTGCCAGACCTACTAAAGTAGTTTTCTTAGTTACATCTTCTGATCTTCTATAAGTAGAAAATAAGTAAATGCTCATAAATACTATCATTGTGATAAATAACAATATTCCAATAGTACCTATCTCTATCCACATCTGCAACAAATAATTATGTGCTAGAGCTGTTGAATATGGATAAGATTGGTATATTTGGTACATAGAAAGCCATCCCCCTCCACCTGCACCTAATATAGGATTTTTGCCTAATACTTTTAACCCATCTTTATTAAAAATCATCCTAGCAACGAAACTATTTTCTCCAGCACTTATAGTCTGTATTCTACTCACAAAAGCTTCATTTATATATTTATATTTCAAAGGTATTTTCTTAATAATAGATGTTGTATTAGAATCAATAATATTAGCATCTAAGAATTCAACCTTGGTATTCTTGTATATATTTTGAAAATGAATTTGAATACCTACTGAATCTTCAAGAGTAGTGAAATCTATTTTTATATTTCTTTCACCTATATCTATCAAGTTTTGAACTATTGGTGATTTCAGTTGACCCTTATCATTCATATTATATATGATGATTTTACCTACATATGGTGATTCACTATTATTTTCTCCAATGTAACTTACTTCTAAGCTGTAGTTCACATTGGGTAGTGTCGCATATATATTTCTAAAAATAGTTGTAGTCTTATCCTCTGTTGTTACATTTTCCATTACTAAAGTTGTAGTCGCATTAATTACATAAACTACTCCTGCACAAAGTACAGCCCCTATAAAAATTAAAGATATCAGTAGTTTTTTTGTTGACATTTCCCTTAATTTTTTATCTAGTAGTGAAATAAAGAATACCATCATCCCAGTACCTAGTATAGTTAAAATAAACATAATCCAAAGTTTATTTGTTGGATTTTTTATTCTACTATTGAATATAAAGGCTACTGGTATAGAAAGAACTACCGATGAAACCATATATAGTATAGATTCCATCTTTCTTACATTTGGCAAAATGATAAAATAAATAGCAACAACTAGAGGGAAGATTAACCAAGTTGCACGCGATGATGTAAGTATTAAAGAAAATACAAAAGTTGCCAGTGTCAACCCATAAATGCCTTTTAATATTTTGTTCTCCTCATTGATTAATGCTGTCATAGCAATAAAATATAGGGCAACTACATATGCTGCTAATGTATTTGGGTATTGGAATGTGGAGCTGAGCCTCCCGTAGATCATTGCACCAGTATATTCCCATGTCCCTATGGCTGTGCCTATACCAATTATAGATACTAACATTCCACCTAACAGAATTATATTGATAATACTTTTCTCATATTTTTTATTATTTGAAATATTTTTTGCCATAATAAATATGATGAAGTATGCTAAATATCTAGAGAATTCAATAACAGCTTCCCTTTTGTCTACTCCATAAGTAATTGATAATAAATACATTAATACTACTCCCATAAATAAATAATCTATAGGAGTAGATAATAATTTAAAGTCTCTCTCTTTAGATTTATATAATGCCCAAACTATAAATAAGGCATATATCCCTATTAAAGATGGTAATAGTTCTTCCTCAAAGTATAGCCCCCTAAACATAAGGGGTATTGTAATTGCCAGTCCAAATAATATCATAAATATCATTGACCAATTCTGTTTTTCTGTGTTTTTAACTATTGTATTTTTAGACAATTTGTAATCACCACTATCCTTTAATCATTATATCTGATTTTCTATTAGTTTCCTCACTAGTAGCTTGCCAATATTCCTTAAAGAAAGCTACAAATACTCCCACCATTAGACCCAATACTAAAGATATAGCAAGATTCAATGCTTTCCTTGGTCCTACTGGTCTTGTAGTTGGGTATGCTGAGGAAATAACACTGATACTTAATTCCCCTAACTTGGCTGTTTCTGCTACTTTTAGCTCTTCATATTTTCCTACAAAGGATTCGTAGGTTTTTTGAGTTATTTCAACTTTTTGTTTTACTATCTTTTCCCTATATTGCTTGTCTTGATATTCCACTTGAAGAACTTCTATATGATTTTGCAAATCTGCTATTTGCTCCTCTATACTAGTCATTCTTCCTTCTGTTTCAGCTAAATCAATTTTCATTACTTTATTACTATCATCAAAGGATATATTGAAATTCTCTCCTAAGTTTGGTTTTACTATCATGCTACCTTTGTTATTTGAGGATTTTCCACTTTCTTCAATAGCCTTAGTAAGCCCATCTCTTTTTACCTCTAATTCATTTAATAGAGCTTTGAATTCGGTGATTTGAGTAAAGCTACTATCTAACTCTAACTGTAATTCTTGAGCTCCTCTTGGTTGTGAAAGAAGGTCCTTTAGCTCAAGTAAAGCTTCCTCATATTTTTTATTCTCTAACTCCATTTGAGTTTGTACATACTCTGAGTTCTTTGAGGATCTCTCTTGAGCCTTTTCTGTAACGAAGGATATAAAGTTATTACCCAATGTATTTACTATATTAGCAGCCTTTTCTGAATCTGTATGTTTCATTTTAATGGTAATCATTTGCGTATCTTTAATAGTCTCAAGGGTTATCTGTTCTGCCAATGTGCTTGGTCTGTATTCGTTTTCTAATTGTAAGTCAGCAATTGTTTTCTTTAGCACTTCTGGTGCTGTAATCTGTTGCCTATATGTCTCTAAACTCATGTCTGGATATTGGGACATTGCATCTAATAATTCATTGATGTTATCTGCACTTGCAGTGACATTTCCGTTCGTTTTATTACCTAAGTTTGATGTCATCATTATCATTTTAGCTTCATATGTAGGTTTTACTATCAAGAAACTATAGATTGCAGCTACGATTATTGCAGCAGCTGTTATAATCGCAATCATTTTCTTTCTGTTTATTAATATTTCAATTAGTTCCCTTAAGCTTATTTCTTCCATCATATTATTTTGCTCCATTACTTATCCCCCATTTAATTTTTGTTATATCTAATTTTACATTAGTTAGGCGTATAAATCAAGGAAATCAAATTATTGGATAAAAAAAAGAGAGGATTTATCCTCTCTTTTAGTTTAAGTTAGTTGATTATTGTAATGTAACTTTTGCTGCGTATAGTACTCTTGTATCGTCAGCTTGGTCAAATAATACTACATAATAATCTCCTGCAGCAAGCGGTGTAGCAGCTATTTGTTTAGGGTCAACAGGAGCTACATTACCAATTGCTCTCTTAGCTACAACTTCATTTCCAGCTGCATCATATACTGCAACTTTAAATAAGTCTGTAGTGAAACCAGCAAAGTCTAATTTTAAATCTGTACCATTGATTAATCCAATTCCTAAGTCAGGAGTGATACCAGCAAATGTATAAGATTGTGCTGGTGTACCATCCACAAATTCAACATATGCCACATATTTAGTTCCTGATAATACAGGAGATACTAAATTGTCTAATGTAGCTACAGTTCTTGTAGAATTGAAGTAAACTGCATCTGATACATTACCTATCACTAGTCCAACAGTGCTTTCTTCATATACCTTAACTGAAGCTATAGCTTTAGTTGCACTTACTGTTACTTTTTTTGCATTGATTATTGCAACACCAGTAACAAATTGTTCTACTTTAACATCTGTGCCAGGGAAATCAAATTTAACTCCTGTTACATCTTCTCTATTTCCTGCTGTATCAACTGCTCCAGATACTGGCTCTAGATAGTAGATGTAGTCTCCCTTAAGTGTTTGTGTTAAGTTTGAAATTGTTATTTCATTAGCTCTGTTAGAACCTCCACCAGTATAAACATAAACTGGTTGATTCCTATCATTTAGATAGTATATTTTGTATGATCCAGTTGTTACATTTTCATCATATGTTATAACAACTGTCTTATTGTTTGTTGCTGTTACACCAGTAATTACTGGTTTTGTAATGTCTTCGTAATATGGTACAAAGATTGTTGATTTGCTTGGATCTGTATTTGTATCAGCTTCGTCTCTAACACCTAAACCTACTAAATCTTCAGCTAGAGCTGTGAAGTTAATTGGATAGTCTCTTCCAACTACAAAATTACTTGTTACATTATAGTACCATTCTGTTAAGTGAGTGTCATCTGTTGTTACAGTTGCAGTTAATGGAGCACCTGTCCTTTTAGCTACTGGCTCTGTAAATACAACTTTAAGTCTCTTTGCATTAATTTGTTCTATATATTCAATTTCTGGTGCATCATTAGTTATTTCATTACCATTGAATAAGAATCTAGAATCTACTGTTGGAAGAACATACTTGTTACCTGCTTCATCAACAAATGTTCCTGTCATAGTTTCTATTTTATAGTTAGTTAATTTTAAATTATCTACTGCAGCATTTGCTTTGTAAACTATTGTAGTTCCATCATTGATTGTTCCAGAATAATTGAAAGTCTTAACAGTACCAACAAAAGCACCATTTCCATCAATTTCTCTTACTGTAATTGGGTCTGGATAAGACTCAACATATTCGTCTAAATTTACATGGATTTCTTGCTCATTTGCAGCGTATATATAAGTTATACTTGGTGCTGTAACATCTAATGAGCTTGCTGTAGCTATAAAGTTAGCTTTTGCATTAGAAACTACATTGCCATATAAATCTTCTACATCATTGATTGTAACAGTATAAGATGTATTATTTGCTAATGTTTGAGTAGTTAATTCAACTACATTACCTGGTAATAAACGAGCCTTAATAGCTGATCCGATATCTTTGTTTATTACAAAGTTAGTTGGATCTATAGCTGTAGCTTTTACTAATCTTTCAGAGAAGTGTAACTTAACCATTGTAGGATTTACATATTCAACTTTTGCTACATATGGTGGTTGAGTATCAACTGCTACTCCAGTGAAGTTGTACTTAGCATATGTTGTTCCAGTAACAGGTTTTAATGCGTTTCCAAACTCATCTTGTACACCTTTTACTTCGATTCTATATGCTTTGTTAATTTCTTGTTGTGCTGTTGTAAGAGTTACTCCTCTCTCAGAGTATCCATCTGGATAAGTTGTATCCCAAGCTTCAGCACTTAATACTGGAAGAACTTCATTGTTTCCGAAAGTAATTACATAGTTGCTGATATCTTCAAGAGAAGCTGCATCCATTGCATTATTTTCAGTAAATTCAATTTCAACTATATTATTGTTATATGCTTTTATTGTTCCTGGTTTTACAGTTGGAGATGTCTTGTCTGCAGAAGCTCCTCTAAAACCACGAGTTGTTTTTCCTAGTGGATTAGCAAGTACTGATCCATCTATTAGGTTTTCCATTGTTAATGTATATGATTTGTTAGCTGTTTGATCTGCAGTCATAAGAACAACTGTCTCTATAAGACCATTAGCATCTACATCATAAGCTTTAACACTTGTGATTTCTAAATCATTAATTGTATAGTTTTCAACTGCCTCTAAAGCTGCTTTATCCATACCATTAGCATCATCAAATTTCACAATTATCATACGGTTATTTTGAACTTGAAGAGTAGTTACTCTTGGAGCTATTCTATCTTCAGTTGCTGTTATAGTACGTGTTGTTTTAGTGATTACTTTAGCATCACTATTCATTACATTTTGAATAACTAATGTATAAACTACATTTCTCTTAGCTGCATCTGTAGTAAGAGTAACTTTTGTTCTATCAGCATTTAATGTAGCTTTAACTACTTTAATGTCTTTATTCATTGTATAGTTTTCAGCATTTGTTGCTGAAGCAAAGTCCATTCTGTCTGAGTATTCTACAACGAATCTATTTGTATCTGTAGCGGAAATTTTAACTACTGTTGGAGCTGTAGTATCAGCTGCTAAACCAGTAAAGTTAATTGTTTTTCCGTTTGAAGTTACAGTGTATGATGTTCCACCTACTAAAGCTTCTGTTTCTAGAACAAATACTTTAGCTGATTCTTTAACAACATCTTTAACTTCTACTACAGTTGTACTACCTTTTTTAACGATTACGAAGTCAGCTACTGAAGCAGCTACTTCTTCTTTAACTTTTACTTCAACTTTGTTGTTAGCTATTGCTACAGCTGAAGTAATTTCGATATCTTTTGATAATTCTGGTGCAGGCATTTCGATTTCTAATTTGTCTGCTAATGTTTCAGTTGAGTCTTTGATTTTTGTTCCAAGAGCGTTTAATGTCATAACTGCCATGTTTCCTCTTAGGAACTTAGCGTCAACATCTATGTCAGCTAAAAGACCTAACTCTTCAGCTTTGTCTAGAGTGTCTTTCCACTCTACATCGCCATATCCTAATACTACTAAAAGTACTCTTGCATACTCATCAGTTGCTAATAAGTCACCAAATCCAAATTGTGCTGGAGCTTTACCAACAAATGTCTTGTTAGCTTCTGCCCATGCAAGGAATGGTGAATAAGCTTCGATAGTAATGTCTTTGTAACTTGGTGCTGTTGGGAATCCTTTTGCTACTTCGAATTCTCCCATAAGCTTACTTAGTAAAATAACTGTATCTTGTCTTGTTAGGCTGTCTCCAAGCATTAAGTCGCCTGATGCATTGCCTTCAAGAACGCCAACTTCTTGTAGGAATTCTCCAGCTGTTTGAGGAGTAACTGCTTCCACTGCAAACACTGATGAGAAACTTCCTAGAACCATAACTAATGCTAATACTAATGATAGGGTTCTTTTCATCTTTACAAAACCTCCTTGAAATTTATTAAAAATTTGTGTTGCATATTATAGTCTGAATAAACTATAAATATTGCACTCTATAAAGTATTATAGCACCTGAATTTCTTAAGGTCAATATCATTATTCCTTTGTAACAATATTGTAATACTTCATAATGGTGCATTTATTTACTTCATAGTGATATTATATACTATGTTTTTGTGAAATACCATTACAGTTGTGTTACAAATGTGTGACAAATGAATATAAAGGGGAGACCCCTAGTTGTTTAGTATTCCTTCTCTGTAGTCATATCTTAATTCGTCTTGCATATAGGAGATTAGGTCTATTATTAGTTTGGCTGCTTCTCCTTTGGTTAGGTCTCTGTGTGGATATAGGTAGTCAGATTTTTCTATGAAGCCTAGCTCTTTTGCTACATATACATAGTCCTTTGCCCAGGCTTGTACCTTGTCTTCATCTTTATATCCTAGGGAATAGCTTTTGATTGGTGCTAAGTTTTCAAAGCCTAGTATCCTGACTACTATTGCAAAGGCTTCTTCTCTGGATAATGGTTTATCTGGATTGAAGTTTTCATCTAATCCTACCATTATATTTCTCTTGGCTACTTCCTCTATATAGTCAAAGTTTCTATGATTTGGATTTACATCATTGAAAAGAGGCTTAGGTTCTTCTACTTTTTTTCTACTGCTTCTTCTAACTTCTTCCTTTATAATAGGAATGTCCATTGCTTTGATTATTGTTCTTGCAAAGTCTCCTCTGCTCATTGATGAATTTGGCCCTATCATTGTACTTTCCAATGGTAGACCTTCCATGCTGGCTATTAGTAGTAGTTCTTCTTCATATTCATGCCCTAGTACATCTCTTAATGCAGGTATATTTAATCTCTTGATCTCTGGATTAGTATCTAGGAAGAGGCTAGATGTACCTACATTCCTTGCTTTAGTATTGACATTTAGCTTAGGCAAGTCATAGGTGTATTTTAGTACATTTTCTTCTTTTTCTGTAATTCTATAGCCACCGTTGAAGCTTATTTGAGATGGAATATTTTCTGCATAGGAGTAATCCTTTGTTTTATTGTAAGATGTCTCTACTATGGCTGTACCTTCTCTATTATTTACTGGTGTCAACCTATTCTCATATCTTATTGTATATTCTATGGTTTGAGTTTCTGTTGCAGACCATGGTCCATTATATCCTACTAGATTCCCCACTGTTTCTATGACTACTGATTCATTCCCCTTATCTACATCATAGGTCTTTCTAGCTGAATAATCTCCTGCATAGTAGCTTAGTATTGGTGTATTGTGAGCAACAGAGCCTTGATTCCATTGATAGTAGGGGTCTTTTACTTCGTATTTTTTACCATTTACATCTATGGATTCTTTATACTTTTCTAATGTTTTTGTTGTAGTTACTTGTTTGTCCTTTGTTTCAAGGCTACCTTCTAAGGTAATGCTTCTAGTTAGTTTTGCATTTAATGCTTTGTTTTCTAACTTATAGCTATAGGTCTCTGACACTGTATTGTCTTTCTCTTTTGTCTTTATTGTTAGAGTTCCTTCCATTATAATAGGTTCTCCTGTGACAAAGATTACTTCTTTGTATGTGGTTTCGTTTATTATTCCACCTTCGTAGCCTGGTATATTGACGGCCATTGCACTAAGGGGTGAAAGTAATATTGAAATAATGATTAGTAATGATAGTATTCTTTTCATTTTCAGCCTCCTTAGTCTTCTATTAGTAGTACATAGCCTTCGTCAAGGGATGAAACCTTTTCTTTTACTGCGTATACCTTTGCCCCTACTCTTAGGTTGTAGATTTTATCTATTGGCAGTGGAAGGTCGTTTAAGAGTATGACTGATTTCCTTATGTCCATTGTTTCATCTGCTATGTTTTCCCATCTATTATTTAACGTATTGTAGTTCTTTACTTTTGTTAAGGTTATTGTACCTCTATCATAGTCTATGCTCTTTATCTCTCCTTGGACGGAATGATTTAGCTTTACATTTTGAGCATAGCTTTGCTTATGTGGTGTAAGGTTCAGTGCTAATAACTCTGCACCGTATTCTGATTCTCTGACTATAAAGTAGGCTTGTTTGTTTTTGTAGTAGTTATTCTTTAGCCTATTTCTTAGGGCTTGATTTTTTATATCTGTTAAATTTGTAAATCTTGAGGAAATAAAATAGCTGGCATCTATGGTTTCTTTTAGATCACTATCATATATCAAGGTATCTTCTGACATAGAAAATCTCTGTGAGTCCTCTTTCTCTTGCCATTTTTGATCTTCTAATAGTAGATAATCTAATCTATAGTTGATTTTCCCTATTTCTATTTCGTAGTCATAGATATCTTCTATTTTTCCTCTATAGATTGAAATCTTTGTATTATCTATTCTATCTTCCAGTAAATTAGCTGTCATGGATATTAGAGATGTGTTTTTTGTTCCATAAATATTATCTACTGTAACGATTACATCTTTGTTTTTATCTATATTTAATGTATCTACTATTCTATTGTCCTTTAACACTATGGTTCCTTCGTTGAAGTGCATTAGGTTCTTATCTACTACCATGGTGCCTGTAGTGTATTGGATATTGGATACTTTAGCTTGATATCCTTGAGCTTGTCCATTCTTTACTGTTAGCTTAGCTACTTGCATTCTGCTATAGCTATTATCATAGGCTATATATACTTCTTTTCCCTTAAAATATTTAAGTTTTTGTAGGGAAATTTTTTCGCTTCCATTATATATAGTATCTCCTGACGCTTTTAAGCTTACAAGATATTGATTGTGTGGTGACCATTTCCCTTCATTATATATATAGGGAGTCTTGATAATTATTTCTTTATTTCTATCATCTACTAGTTCTATTTTCCCTCTAAGTACTCCTGATATTATTTGTTCTTCATCTTCTATTCTGATTTCAGCTACTTCTGAGGTGTAGATACTATTGAAGGTAAGGAGTACTTTGTCTCCTTCTTTTATTTGGTTGATATTGATAGTTCTATTTCTCTTTAGATATATTGTATTGGGTGTTATTCTATATTTTTCTCTTCCTTGGTTTGTCTTTAGTTCTAAGGAGTTATTTGTGATAAATAGGACTTCTCCTCTTTTAAATCTACTTCCTGCCATAATATATCCATCTCTGTCTGGGTCTTCTTCTTCGTAGCCTGTTATTTTTGTTGCTAGTGTACCTTCATAGTTTACATCTACTTCTTGTCCGAAGTAGAAGTCTGTTAAGGTCTTTTTCAGGCCTTCTATTTCTAGTTTTGTTTGTTGATTTACTCTGATTATATGGGTTTTTCCTTGGTAGTCTAATATGGTTAATGTAGACTCCTTGAAGTTTAACGCTTCAATGGTGCCGGAGATAGGCGGAACGATACGAAGATCGTTCCCTACATTGGTGGCGTGGACAGTCTGAAGTCCACGGTGGTCCTTCGCTAGGCCTACAGATAATAGGATTGCAATTATCATTAATGGTATTAGGATTTTATTTTTCATGGTTTTGTCTCCTTATCTGTTGGATAGGAGTATTAGTTTACTCCTACCCTTTATCTCTACTGTTGTAGAGTTAAGCTTTTGATATTCTTGAATTTCTTCATTTATTATATATATACTGCTGCTCTTTGTATTGGGATAAACTATGGTATCTTGTTCTAGGAATAGTTTACCTGGTCTTAGCAGTTCATTGATACTCAATGTGTTCTTTCCATATATATAGTCAAATGATAGCTCATATGCTTTAGAAGCTGCTTTTGTGCCTCTTGGAAGATGAGTTCCTGTTGTTATGTCTATATGGATCCTTAGATATGCATCCTTATCTCCTTTATCTGCTTTGCTGACTGAAAGGGTATACATATCCCTTACATTGATGACAGTGGTCATTGTTCCATCTTTGATGGTTAATCTATTATCCTTTCTTGCTAGCTCTATAGGTACTAGTACTGTAATTTTATTTTGATTTCTATATTTTGCTAAGGATAGGTCTAAGGCTCCTGCTCCATTTTTAAATATTGAAGTACCTAGAGTAATATTTAACCTTCCATTAATGGTTTCTTCATTGCCATTTTCTTTTAATTTATTTTCTGCTTCTTTTCGTTTTTCTTCTTTTTCCTTTAGCTTTTTATCTTGGCGAATGTCTAAAGTCTTCACTGTAACTGTAGCAAAGTCTATGGCTGCACCGTATTTATTTAATGCTCTTACCATAAATGTATATTCAGTCTCTGTTTCTAGACCCCTCACTAAAAATTCTGCCTCTGTGGTGCTTCCTATGAAGTTGTTTTCCTTTTCTTTAGTCAATCTTCCATATATTTCGAATGAAGTCGCTCTATTTAAGACAGATTCAGCTGATTTTGACCAAATCAATTGTACTGTAGACTCATATCCTGGTATTCCTTCTAGGACTAATGGTCTCGTTGGCACTGGTATTTCATAGCTAAAGTTATCATATGGGTCTGATACTCCTCCATCTGGATTGATGATTATCAAGCTTGAATTAGCCAAATCGTTTGTCTCAGGGAAGGTTACTTTAATTACCTTATCATTCTCTACTATGATAGTTGCTGCTTCTACTCCACCTACTACTCCTACTTCTCTATTGACATTGTTAGCATCTACACCTATGATACCTTCACCATTGAGAAGCATTTCTGCTGTAATGTGTTTTTTATCTACTATTGTAGCTCCTACTATGACCTTTGCGCCATCTTGAAACATTGTACCTGTTAGGGTTACTTCTGTTTCTGTGTCATTTGTAAATAGTTTATTTGGAGATACTGTTTGTATTGCTGGCTTAGATATATATTCAAAGCTAATGTTTCCTGATGTCATAGTGCCATCTGGGTTTTCTACTCTAATGGATACCTTTCCAAGTCTTGTAGATGCTGGTGTCAGTAGTTCTATTGAGTTATGTGTAATCTTGGTTATTTCTGTAGCTTCTACTTCACCAAAATATACTCTTAGTTTTTCTCCTTCGTAGCCTTTCATAGTTTCTCTAAAGTCAGAGCCGGTAATGACAACTTTTGTACTTCCTGCTGCAGATCCTTTAGCTGGAGTTATTGTAGTAGTTTCTGGGTCTGATTCTCCCTTAGTGATTTCTATGAATATTGGTGGGTTTAATTTATCAGATAGGGCTGAGCCCCCATCTGTGTTTTGTACTACTACGGGCAATAGCTTGCCTACTTGTGATTCTGGTAGAGCTGGCATGGTGAAAGTAAGTTTTGTAGGAAGGTCATATTCTATTGCAGCTTCCCCTATGGTTAGCAAGTTGGATACTTTGATAATAGCCTTATCTCTAAAGTCTGTACCCTCTACTGTTATTATACTTCCGCCTTTATAATTTACTTTTAGAACTCTTGCATTGCCGTTTATCTCTTTTCTAAATTCCTCTATTGGTTGTCTACTGTCTCTTGTAATATTTGTAATGACTGGCTTAGAGTCTGGGTTTTTGTACTCAAAGTCTCCACTACCTGTACCACCATCTGGATTGATGATAAAAATCGGGGTCTTACCTACAGTGTAGTATGATGGTGTCTCTATGCTTACATGGGTATTATTTACAAATGTAGTCTTTGGTGCATATCCCCTATCTACTAATAGTCTACCATCTTCTATGGCAATTCTTACTAATTCTTTTCCTGAGTAGTTGCTAGTTCCTGATTTAAGTAATTCCATTGGTAGATATCTTTCCTTGTTATCATAGTTTGTAATGGTTCTCTTATATTCTATTCCGCCTTCTTCAATTGTAAATGCTAGAGTTTTATAGTGACCGTTGTATTCTACCTTTAGTCCTCCCAATAGTTCTACTGTAGCTTTTTGGTTGTTAATTAAACCACTATTATCTTTTTCTCTATCTATATTTCTATTGCTTATATTGCCTAATCTAATCAATGGCATGGTCTGTGGATAGGCTATGTTATTGTCCTTATATACATATACATTGGTAGGAGCAAAGCCTGTTCCATGGACTTCTACCTTGTCTCCACCTTCTTTACGACCTTTGTCAGGCACTACATCTGTAATGGCCACCTTAGTTGCCTCATAAGTATAAGGTGTTTTAGCAGATATTCCTCCATCATTATTCAATAGGAATACATCTACCTTACCTGGTGCATGAGCTGGTACTAATACCTTGATATAGCCTAGGTTAAATTCTACTATTTGAGCTTCCTTGTTGCCAAAATATATCTTTGGAAGTATTGGAGAATTATAGTAATGGTCAAACTTAGGATGAGCTGGCTCAAATTTAGTTAGTCCTGCTTTTTTATCCCAATCCTTTATACCTAAGTCTCTCAAATCATCCCATATATCATTTATATACAAATCGTTGAAGGTCTCTCCTACTTCGTAGTATAAGTCTCCATTTAAATCATCATATGGTTCAAAATATCTAAAATCTTTTCCCCATATCTCCACTATTTCAGCTCCTGCTGCAGAGCCTTTTACTGGGGATATCTTTGTGATTTGTGGACTACTGGATGGTATTACATAGAAGAATCCTTTTTCGTCATTTGCTGTACCTCCATCTGGATTCAGTACTACTACTGGCACTGGCCATCTGTCTGTATTTTTGTCCTTTTTCAAATCTCCTACATATTTTGGTACAATAACCGTTATTCTTGTACCTTCTATATTTACTGTTGTATCTGCTGCTGGCACTTCTACTGCATTGATATATACCTTTGGTTTAGTTGCTGTATTTGTCTCAAAGTTTTTCCCTATTATTTCTATTGCGTATCCACCTGCTACTGAACCTTCCTTTGGTATTACATCATAGATCTCTGGTCTTCTCTCTGGTTGTTTGACGAAGAAGAAGCCTGCATTGCCTGTTTTTGCATCCTTTTTAGTATCAGGGTTTATTATGGTTAAGTCCTTATAGCCTTCTGGATGGTTGTTCATAATAGGTACTGTAAAGTAGATAGTCTCTCCATCTATTACCTTAACTTTTTGCCCTACTATTTCAGTATTATTTACCTTATATGGCGTGATATAAGATAGTTCTAATTCTGTTCCATCTGATGCCCTTAAAGTTATATGATTGTCCGCTACATTTACAGTGTGAACTAGTCCACCTTGTTTGTTAGCTATGATTTTGCTTTCATCATTTGAAGCTATGGTTATATCGTAGTTATTTAGTCCACCATCTGATAGCAATATTTCTCCCTTGGTACTTACTGTTAGGATGTATTTTTTATTGTTTACATCCTTTAGAAGTATCCCTTGATAATATGGTTTTACATCTATTTTTTTGTCCTTGATTTCAAATATTGGAGCATCTGGTTGGTAATCGACTAACTGTATTCTATTGTTTTGTGGATTTCTATTGTATTCATTTAATTCAAGATCATCTAAGAATACTCTCGTACCTATTAATCTAAATACATTTTCTTCTGTACCCATAGGGTCTGGTCTAAGAAAGTTTTCTCCCTTAATCATTACTATGGTGCCTGAATTACCCTTCTTTGGGTTAAAATCTATTATCTTTGGATTGGTAAAGGTCTTTACATAAAAGAATGGTCTTGTATCCATTCCCCCTGATGGGTTCATTACCTGAATTTGAGTCTCTCCTTCTCTACCTTTTGGTGCTGGGAAGGTGATTTCTGTACCATCTTCTTTTCTCTTCACACCTTTGACTACTTCCCCATCTATGATTACTTGTACATCTCCTTGGAAGCTATTACCTGTGATAGTAACTGTTTCTCCTCCATCTATGGATACTGTATCTGGCTTTACTGTATTGATAACTGGTATGGTGCCTGATTCTGGTACTACAAATTCTACAAAATCTGGCTTGATATCTGTAAGACCTAAGGTCATAGAGTTTCTAACTGGGTTTTGTACTGATACTGCTTCTTTTGTAGCTTTAGATACTTTTGCCCCCTTTGGAAGCATGACTAATATCTTTATACCTATATCATTGTTTTCAGTACCATCTAATTCTGCTCCTTTGTCACTGAATATCCTAATATATGCATCTGGATTCGTGTCTTTGTCTATTACGATATCTCCTATTTGTATCCGTGGATATCTATATATTTCTGCTCCGCTATCATCTCTATATTTATGAAGCATAAAGTTCTTTCCATAGATAGCAAACATTCTATCCTCTGGTATTTCATACTCTAAGTCCTTTGGTATAACTTGAATTTTCTCTGGTGTAATGGATACTATCTCTGGTTGTATGGTACTTAAAATATATCTATAGCTTCCCTTCTTCTCTGCTCTTTCTCTAACTATTATTTTTTCCCCATTTGATTTTGTAAATGTAGTTGTAGTCTCTACTACTACATCTTTTATAGGGCTATTGTCTCCTATGGTCACTTGAGATGTCCTTACTGTAAGCTTGTCTAAGGCAGGATTAAAGTCTACATCCCAAGCTGTACCTTTCTTTAAGAAAGTAGCTACACCACCTATGGTTACTTTTATTTCCCTTGTTGCGGTAACTTCTTCTTTTAAAGTTCCATAAGTTCCTGCTCCATAATTTATGGTTAGTACTTCTGGATTTGCACCTATTCCACTTATTGTTGGTTTTACAGTAGGATCATCAAGAGTAAATTCATCTATATTCATTGTACCTAAAAACTTACCACTTATTGTAGTATTAGATCCTGTATCTGGTCCAGATGCTGGTAGTACAGATTGAATAAATGGTTTTTTTGTGCCGTCTATTACCGTGAACTTTTGGTCTAATACTTTCCTTTGTGTAATTTGTTTACCAGGGTCTGTACCGTTGGCAATATTTGTAAGGACTACAAAATATTCTCCTACTGGTATGTCTGGTATTTGTGCTGTAAGTATATTATATTCTTTTCCATCTTTTACAACTTTGGATTGAAATGTTCTATTTTTACCTCTATTTGATACTTTGTAGCTATCTGTACCATCTATAGCCGAAAGAAAGAATATATCATACTCTCTTAAATCTACAGTTGTACCTGTTACTGGAGATTCTAAGAAAATTGTCTCTCCTTTTGAGCCTCTATTTGGTGTCATTTGTAGATTATCTACTGCTATTTCTTGATATAGGAGGAACTGATCTTTATATGTGTAAGTTACTTTTACTTTTACTTGTACATTTTGGTTGGCATCATTAAATGTCTTATATTGTTCTGTATTTCTTTCGAATACTATATCCTGTAAGCCTAGGGGTAAGGTTATATTATTTATTGTTGCTTCTTCGCTACCTGCTGAAAAATCATTTGATATATCTTGAGTAGCTCCCTCTTTATATATTTTAGCTGTGATATTATATCCATCTATTTCTGAAAAGTTTGTTCCTTTTAGTGTCAGTTCTCCTTCGTATCCTGATTTTACTTCTGGGGATACTTGAGTAAGTGTTGGCATTGATCCTTCATTTAGATCTATTTCTGTAGATCCTACTTTAATTTTGCTACCTACTTGGTCTGTAGCTAATATGAATTGTAATGTTGTTTCTGTATTAGTCTGTCTATTGGTAAGGACTACATTTCCTGTATTGGTTATCATGGATACATCTGCGTCCTTTAGAAATTTACCATTGATTGTTAGGACACGTCCTATTGACTGACGATTCTTATCATATATTTTATACAATATTACTTCCGATATTGAATACTTGTCTTCGTCATAGGCATGTACTGTTATTTGTCCTACGGGAAGTAGTGGAAGTAGTATTGAGATTATTAAAATGTAGGATATTAGTTTTTTAAATTTAGTCATGGATCCTGCCCCCTCGTTTTTTTAATTCATGATTACTGTAATTATTATCGACAAAAATTGTCTTTTCTTTATCTTTATTGTACATAAATCTGTGATTTGTGCCGATATAATATAAGGATAGTGAAAAGTGAATAGTTATTCACTTGAGATCATCGAAAATCTAAGTTTTGTCATTCAGAGCCATAGACAAAGAATCTTATAAGTATTAAAAACACAAGATTCCTCACTATGTTCGGAATGACAGATCTATTGAGGAATGTTCCAATTTTAGAAAGGACGGGGGGATTTTTTATGCGTAGGAGTTTAGCTTTATTTTTGTCAATGATCATGTTATTTTCCTTCATTCCCATTAATGTTGAAGGTAAAAGTTATGTAAAAGAAGTTGATGCTCTCTTTGGGGATTTCCAGTTAAAGGTAAATAGCAAGAGAATTAGCGGTCATAAGGAAAGTTTTATATATGATGACAATCTTTATGTTTCTTTATTGGATTTGGCTAAAGGTTTAGAGATGGGAGTTAGTGTCAGAGGCAATACTATCAACATTACTTCCAAGGGGAAAATAAATGCTTCTTCTAATCAATCCATAGTATTCCAAAGGGGCTATGAGATTGAAGCTAAGGAAAGGATAATCGAAAACTTAGAGGATGAGGTTCGTGCTCTAAAGGGACAAGGTCCTGCTGGTATTCAGTATGAGATGAATTCTTCTATTAGAAGTATTAAAGTTGGCTTTGGAAATATTTCGATTTATCTGGATGGAAAGAAATTAAATTTGGATAGTGAAGTGTTGAGATATAATAATGACATTTATGTAGGATTGGACTCCATTGCTCCATATTTGTATATTACTCCTAGTATGGGTAAGGACAAGACTAGTGTAAATATTGATGCTAATGGAATATTGATTGAACACAATTTATACTCTACAACAGAAACATTGCTAGCTATAAGAGAAGGTCGAAATTATCTCTTGGATCTGCAAAAAACTGAAGTAGAAAAGAAGAAAAATCTTTTCGAAAACTATAAGTTACCTTACAAGAAGATAGGAGATATTGCAGATTTAGAAGATTATTTGAATAAGCATTTTAAGAAAATTGGGGATATCGATGTAAGCTTTGATGTGATGCAACAATCAAATTGGGTTAATTTAGATATTAGCTTCCCAAGAGCTAAAAATGCTCAATGGACTAAGCTAAGAAGGTCTGATGTGGAGCAATGGATTTGGAGGATTTATACTGCTGTTATACAGCTTTATGATGATGAGGCAATCATATCTGGTGCCATAAGGAATCCATATTATACTTATTATTCAAGTTCTAGTTTGAAAAATTATCTTACTTTCTATACTAAGGACAGTGATATCTTCTTTGATTTCACCAATAGCAAGCTTGTTCCAGATAGGAAATCTAGTCCCGATAATTTACTTGATGTATTGAATAAGGAATTACCTAAGTATCTTAATTATAATTTAACTTATGATGTAAAAATTACAGGGGACAATATAGAGTTAATTGTATATCCAAGCTCTGATAATTTTAACAAACTGTCTCTATTTATGAGAATGGGATATCTAAAATCCCTTAATCAAAAGATTAAAGCTATCTATCCTGATTTAGCAGTACATGGCAAGGTGGTTTATCTTGGAGATATTTTACCAATTGATTTTTATATTAGTGAAAATAGAATTAGTTCAGATGCTCTATTAGAGGAAACTGAAAAGCATATCATCAACAATTATGGGTATTTCTCTCATGGAAACAACAGTTTTAGAATGAATTATTCCTTATATGATAAGGACATGAAAAATTATTATTTATCTATTGAAACTGATTTCTCTGTAGATGAAGATAAATGGATTAAATCAGGGGATAATGGTAAGCAAAGATTGAGTTCAAATATTCACAATGCTGTAAGCTTTGTTCTTTCTCTGTGGGATGCCAATGTATCTACTGAAGTAGTGGATAAAAATGGAGTAATGATTACAGATTTCGATTCTTACCAAGAGGTGGTATCGCTTGTAATGGCTAGTCCAAATAGTGGACAAATAGTAGAAGGTGAAAAGGTATATTTATACACCGACACTCCTTCAGCAAGTATTTATTATACTAAGGATGGTAGCACTCCTACTACTGATACGGGTATTTTATATGATAATCAAGGTATTGTAATCACAGAGGATACTACAATTAATGCCTTTGGATATAAAACAGGCTTAGGAGCAGGACCTGAATCTACTTTTACTTATACTGTAATAAGAGATGAAAATTTATCCTATGGTTTAACTGCTTTAGTTGTAAATCCAGGCTCTTTGGATACTGGATTCTCCAATGCTAAGAGAGATTATAAAGTAAATGTAGATACAGATATAAATTCTATAGATATTACGCCTACTGCTAATGCAGGTGTGATTACTGCCAATGGAAATGCTGTAGCTACTGGAACTAGTGTAGCTGTTCCTTTAAGTGGAGCTTCAACCACTATTACTATTTCTGTGAAAGAAGCTAACAAGGCAGAGAAAATATATACTGTTATAGTAAATAAAGGTGGCAGTCAAGGTGAAACTACTTTTGCTATTGCAGACTTAAAGTTCAATACTATGTTTGGATTGATTTTCAGTGGTAGAGTAACTAGCAATAAAATCAGTGATTTAAATGGATATGAAGTGGAGCTATTGAGTAAATCCGGAGTTCCTATAGGGGACAGGATTGCTACTTCTAGCAACGGAGATTTCTCTTTCCCTAATACTCAGCTGAGTCCAATTGATAAAATCATTGGGTTTAAGTATAGAGTATATAACGATAGCAACGTCTTAGTCTTAGAGAAGAATTTGAATTAATAATAATGGTAAGGGAGTGGTAGTTTTGAAAAGAATTATATTGATCATTCTTTCCTTAATGCTGCTCCTTCCCTCTTTTATATATGGGGAAGGAATGGCAACAAAAGATTGGATAGTTGAAAAAGGATATTTCGGTGTAGGTGGATTAAATCTTGATAAAAAAATTAAGAGATCAGAGCTGGCTACTCTAGCTATTCGTATGGTAGGTCTTGAAGCAAAGGCTAAAGAATATACTGGAAAGTCCTCATTTAAGGATGTCAATGATTGGTCTACTCCTTATGTTGAAATGGCAAAAAAACAAGGATTAATCTCTGGTAAATCTAAGGATTTATTCCATCCTAATGGTAATTTAACCTATGTTGAACTACTTGCAGTATTTATGAGAGCCTTAGGCTACAAAGATGGCATTGATTTTGTAAAGTATCCTGATGACTATTATAAAAAAGCTTTGGAGATTGGACTTGCCGATATGTACATATCTCAGGATGAAGAAGTCCTTAGGGAGATTGTCCTTTCCACTATGGTAAAGGCTTTGAATACAAATATCAAGGGTCAAGATTATACTCTATATAAGTCCTTGAATAATACTGAGCTAGAAGAAGTTATAGAGGAAGCTACGAAATATATCTCTATGACTAATGTAAAATTTAACACTACTATTTCAGGAGTATTTAGTGGGATATTGAAAGGTAGTGATGATTTCACAGGATATAAGGTTGTATTGTTATCTGAAAATGGAACTTTCTATGGAGATTCAATCCTAGGGAAGAGCGGCTCCTTTTCAATTGATAAGTTTGATATTAGTGTAGTTGCAAAACTAAGTGGATATAGATATGAAGTGTACAACAATAAAGGTAATTTAATCCTAAAATCAAAACTACAATAATGGAGGTGTGCATATGAAAAAAGTTCTTATTTGGCTATTGGTATTTACTATGTTACTTGGCTCTATTCCTTCCTTTGCAGCTGATAGAGATGTAATCCACACTGGATTGAAGAAAATTTATAGGGCTGGCGATACTGATGCTTTAATAAATGATGTAATGAATAATATAGGAAGTCCTGAATTCCTTAGTCAATATTATAGAGAAGAAACTATCGATGGTGTCACTAAATATGTCAATGTGGTTGATGAGGAAAATGCTCATTTAGCCTATGTAAGCTCATTGATAGCAAGTGGAGTTAAGCCTGAAGATTTAGCAGAATATTTGAAAACCAATGCAGGCACGGTTGGCGCTGCATTGAGTAAAGCTACTTCCGATGTGGCTAAGACATTTGAGCAAATCACTGATCCTAACAAAGGTAAAATCGAAGAATATATTGGCAATACTGATGCTCTTAAGCTAAAGAGCCCTGACAATTATTCTACTCCTATACCTGGACTTGTTGAACATACTACAAGGATTATGATATTAACTAGACCTAGTAGTGTTTCTTCTACAAAATGGCTGTACAAGATTGTAGAAGCTCCTGTAACTTTCAGTACTAATGATGAGCTTAAAGATGGGGAAATATATACAGCTGGGAAGGATATTGCTATTGCAGAAGGTAAATATATATTGCTTTGTGCGGCAGATTCTTCAAATAGGATCAAGGCTTATGCTAATATAAAGATTACTGCTGACATGTTGAAGAAACCTAGGGTAAAAGTTGATGCAGCTTTGGGTGAAGATATTGATGCTAAGTTTGAGGATAGTAAAAATAAGTCAGGTGCTACTGTGGTTAGTAGGCTTCCAGTGGGTACTTGGAAAGTGGCGATTCTTGATTCTCCTGTAGGTGAAGTTTTCCAAGATAGTACTTTTGCTGGTTCCTTAGCTTATACTTCTGGAATGGAACTAGTATTAGCTAATGAAGCTGAACAGGATAATATGGATGGTTTTGAGAAAGATATAATTGTATATAGTGTAAAAGATGGAATTATTGAGAAGTATAAGGTCTTTGAGCTAAGTAATGCTAATGTTTCTGGGGCTTTAGAGGCTGGGAAGCTTGTTATGAAGATCGATGACGAGACTGAGTATAACTTTTCTGCTCCTGAAAAGGGTGGTAAAAGTGGTACTACAAAGATAGCTGAATTAAAGGGTTTAGAGGGCTTTGGTGCTAGCAAGTGGATGTATGCTTTTGTTGAGAATGATACAGATGTGAAACCTAAGCTTGATAGGATCTATGGTGGAAGCCTTGACTATGTAGCTGGACAAGATATAGTGGCTACTGCAGGAAGTCATTTGATGATATTGGCTACTGATAGTGCTGGTAAGGTTAGAGCTTATGGGATAGTAACCCTTGAGGATGGGATGATAAAGGATCCTTTGGCAATGGTATTATCACCAGAGACTCATTATAGAAATATTAAAAAAGGTAGTGATGTAGGTGAAACTAATATTACATTAAGTAGTTCTACTTCACTTGACAACTTATTTGATACTCAGCCTGCTTCTGTAAAATGGAGATACATTTATAGCAAAGATAAATTTGATATACCTGAGTTAAACTCTTTTATGACTGACACTAATGAGTTGACTACTGGATCTGACTTTGTTGTGGTTACTGAAAGTCAACTTATGGCAGAAGAAGTTTTCGCTAGAAATCTATTGATTCTTGCTACAGAAGGTAATGATGATTTATTTAAGATAAAAGGGTATGCGATGATTCCTTTGACACGAGAACATGTTAAATACCCTATCGCTAAGGAACTTGTGGAGAACACTCATTACTCTACTCCTGAAAAAGGACCAGGTCCTGCTACTACTAAAATTAGTACTCTACATGCCGGGGGAATCGATGGACATTCAACTTGGTGGTACAAAGTAGTTAAAGCCGTAGAGCCTGCACCTATTGAATATAAAGATGTAATAAATACCACTGGTGGATATAGGACTTATACTTTGGGATCTTCTATTACTGCAAATCCTAATGATTATTTGGTACTTGTATCTGTCGATAAGAATAGAAGGGCACTAGCATATAAGAATATATTGTTAAAAGAAGAAAATGTTACTGCAGCTACTGCTACTAATCTGAAATCCATAACAGACTACGAAGGCCCTATACCTGGTACTATTGCAAATAGTACAAGGTTTACTAAGTTCTATAATAATACTCCTTCTGCTGTAAAATGGATGGTAAAAATAGGTGATAAAAGTCTTGGCACTATTGAATCAGGAATGATTGCAAAATCTGAAGATGGATTTGTCGAATACAATGTTGGTGATAATATTGCTAATGTTAGTCCAAATAAGTGGATATTGTTGGTTCGAACTGATATTGATGACAAGATAAATGGATACGCAAATATTCAATTAAGACAAGAACAAGTAAGAAGTATCAATGCAAAGGAAATGAATACTGATAATTATAAAATTGAAAAAGGAGTTAATCCTGGTAGCACTAGACTCTATGACTTAAATCGTGGTGGTATTGAAGGCTCTCCTCATACTGGTTGGAAATGGATGTATAAGCTGATAGATACTAAGCTTACAGGAGAAAATATTCCGTATTTTAATCAGAAACTTGAAGGAGTAAATCTACCAACTAATGGAAATGTAACTATTGGAAATGGTTCAGATTATGGTTATATACTTCTGTTGGCTACTGATGGCAATGGCCTTACCAAGGCTTATGCTCAGATTCTAGTGACATCTGATGATGTTAGAGCATCTGCTCCTCCATTAGCTGTGAATATTGGACCTGGTGATTCTATTGATAGGGTCAAATTTATTGGTACTGATTCTTCTTATATGTATAAAACTGATACTAAATTAATTCCTGCCCCTGCCCTCGATGATGTATTATATGGTGCTACTAACTATATTGTATCTGAGAATGTAGGTATAAGCGGAAAAGCAGGAACTCATCTAATGATTTACAAGGTTGATGGAGATATGAAAATAAAATCTTATAAAGCCTTTGTAATTAAAGATACTGATATTAAGAAAGGCGAAGTTGAAGTTGAAAGTCAATCTTTGCTGGAAGGTAGTGTGAAGAATGGGGGGCAAATTATTTCCTTCACTCTTAAAGGTGTTGATGAATGGAATGATGTTAAATATGATGCAAATATTAGAAACAAACTTTATGCAGGCCTAAGAGCTGACAAACAGAATACAGAATGGCTTAAGGTAGTAAGTGCTTTACAAACTGGGGGTCCTGGAAATATATTTGTGGAGGGCAATAAAATTAACATTAGAATACCTGCCACCGAGGGATATAATATATCAGAAGAGCAAAGTATAAGTCTTGTAGTTCCATTTGAACCTATCAAGGGCGCTATCAATCCTGTAATTGCAAGTAATTCTATAAATATAAAGCCAACTCTTGAGGTTAACATATCTGGAACTGTAGTGTCTAATATAATTAGGGAAAAAGATATAAAAGTTGGCGGTGCCACTATTGTATTGACCCTTACAGATGCTTTTTGGAACATGGATGTTAAGGAAATTCTAAACGATTCTTTTGTAGAAGGTATTGCTGATATTGATCAACCAAATACTAATTGGGCTAAAATAAAGACGGCTGTAATTGCAAACCCTAGCTCTGTTGTGGTAACAAATGAAAGGGTAGTGACTATTACTTTACCTAAAGTAGATGGAGTCGCCTATGGTAGTGACAAGGAAGTTATTTCATTGACAATTGATGAAAGCTATATTCAAGGTGCTGATACACCCGTTGAAGCTACTCCAAAGTTTACCATATATCCTAATGTACTAAAAGTAGACACTGAACTTGTTAATCCAGATAACAAGGTAATAATGCAAGCTCCTGATAACAAAGTGCCACTGGCTAGTGCTGACACTTGGACTGTCAAATTAACTAATTCTACTTTAAAAGATAATATCACTGACAAAGATGTAACTATTATAGGTATGCCTGCTGGATTAAAACCTGTAATTACAAGGCTATCCGATAAAGAATTAGCGGTTAAAATGACTGGTATTGCTTCTAGTAGTTTAGTAGATGGTAGTGTAAGACTTGTGGTAAAAGGAACTGCAGTCAAAGAATTGAATTCTATTGATTCTAATGAGCTTTCTTTACCTTATATAAAAGGTACTCCTATGGATTTAAGTCTAGTCAAGTATGAAATAAAGGCCGATGGAATTTATCTATCTATGCCTTCTGGATTTGAATATGGAGAAATAAGGTATAGTTTAGATTCTACTAATGGAATTAATGGCGAATGGCATAGTGTAACCTCTATAAACCATAGAGTTAATGAATTAGTTGGTCCCCTAAGAATCTATGTCGATGAAGAAGTACAACCAAAAGTATTTAAAGAAATAGTTAATTTGAATCATCCTATTGCACCTCTTGTTAGGGTTAAGGGATATGAGTATAAGCTTAAAGATGAAAAGTACTTGGCCAATATAACTTTAGAAAGTGAAGTAGCTAATCTAGAATATAGCAAGAATAATGGGTTAGAATGGTCTGATTTATCTGGTTTACCAGACAAAAAAGTAACTGATTTGGATGCATCATCAATCCTCATTGTAAGAACAAAAGGAATATTAGGAGAAACAGGTGTATTACCTTCATTAGCTACTCCTAAATTAAATGGAGTATTCTTAGGAGATGTAAAACTTGATGTAAGCCAAAGTAAGATTGATGGTGCTACTACAACTATGCAATATAGTCTAAACTCTGATATAAACGGTAATGGTGGTAGCTGGAATGCTGCAAAGACCCTTAATCCAACAGTTAGCTTTGCTAAAGATAATATAGTTTGGATTAGAGAAGGAAATAGCGAGATAAATAAGAGATATATTGGTACAGTAAGCCAAGTTGCACCATTGCCAACTGATATAAAAGACTTTGTTGATTATAGTATATTAGATAAGACTATGACTAATAAAAGTGATGTTGACTTACAATATAGAATTGCTAATGGGAATTGGTTTAATTTAGATAAGAAATCTGCTGATGCTGATTCTCTTGTAAATAATGTAGTGTTTAGCCCTGGTCTTGTTGAAGTTAGAAGAAGAGGAAATTCTAACGAGTTGCCTTCAGCTCCTATTTTAGTAGCTGAGATAGCTCTTGCTATAAACCCTCCTGAGTTAAAGTTTGATAATGATACAAAAACTATTAAGTATTTTGATAATGGAATCTTTAATGATTTAGATGTTCTTTTTGAGTATAAGCTAGGCGCTACAGGGGATTGGAAGAATGGTGGTAGCTTGTCTACTGACGAAGGCCGTAATGGGGATGTCACTGTATTTGTTAGAAAGAAACCTACTAAGACCTCCGTTGCTAGTAAAGAGGTAAACTTTAACTTTACTAAGAATATTTCATTTACTAATGTTAGTGTTAATGTCGCTGGTGGTGTTATTGACGGTACTACGACTTTGATGCAATATAGTACAGATTCTACTACTGGAAAAGATGGCAACTGGACTCCTGCTGCAAACGGTAAAACTAATATTAAGTTTGTACCAGGTATGAATTTATATATTAGGGAAAAAGATAAACCTAATACATTTAGGAAATTGTTTGAAAACTTAGGGAGGGAAGCTGCTCCTGTATTAGCAGGTGTAACTTATGATGTTCTAGCTAATAGGATTTCAAATGGAAGTGCTCAAAATCTTGAGTATAGGATTGCTGAAGAATCTTGGATTCGACTTGATGCTAATAGTGATAAAATGCCTGCAGGCCTAAAGGCTGGAAAACTTGAGTTTAGAAAATCCGCTACAGCTACTACTTTAGAGTCCATATCAGTTACAAAAGTTTCACCTTTTGATATTATAACTGCTGAAGGGTCTGCACCAGTTATAGATTATAATGATACAATAAACATTATTAATTCTATTAACTCAAAGACTTCTATTGATTGGGACATATTTGAATATAGGGTAGATTCTACTTCTGCAAATACTTGGAGTAATGGTATTCACTTATCAACTCAAGATTTATCTGGTGATAAGAATGTAGAAATTAGAATTAAGGCTACTTCTACTACATTGGCAAGTAAGATCGCCCTTGTTAAGTTCACTAAGAATTTAGATCTATATCTTGTAACTTTAAGTGATTACACTAAACCTTATGAGTTGAATGGCACCACTACTGATATGGAATATAAGATTATATATCTTGATGGAAAAGAAGCGGGCTGGAATAAATGCCTTAAAGATACTACTCCTTTAGTTGGAGTAATGGATACTACTAATGTAGCTCAAATTATCCTTCGTGATGGTAAAGCAGGTCATATAGATAATGAGAGAATAATAAGAATAAGCAATGTAGATTCTGCACCTGTAGGTGTAAAGATAGAAAGCTACGATTATTCAGTGGCTGGAAAGGTCCTTGTGAAGTTAGTAGGTGTGGATAATGCCATGGAATATAAGACTTCTGATGAAGATACTTGGACTCCTATAATAGGCACTGAAGCTAATATTGATCTTTCTACTAATTATGACTTAAGGGTTAGAGTAGCGACTGGGTCAAATGGTCAGCCTTCTATATCTACTTCTAGGCTGAATGGTTTGTATCTAGGTGATGTTACTATAAAAGCCGGTAAGCTTATAGGTACAAATACATCTATGGAATATAGCCTAGATAATGGTACTAGCTGGAAAACTGCTATAGAATCTGAAACAGCTATTGAGATGAAATTAGGTAACAAGATAATGATTAGGCAGTTAAACAACCATATTAACAATAGATTTATGGGTGAGATAGCTCCTGCTACTGCACCTAATCCAAGTGAAATTGATTATAGTATTATAAACAAAAAGATTGTTGCTGATATAGGTCTTGAATATAGGATTGCAGAAGGTCCTTGGATAGAAATCACTAAAACTCCAGTAACTGATGTGAATTTTATGGCTGGAAATTTGGAATTTAGAACTAAATCTAATGGTTTGAATCTAACATCTGGATCTATTATTAAAGCTACTATAGCAAAATCCATAGATACTCCAGAAATTACAGCTGTTGATACAGGCGCAACTAAGAGTATAGAGTACTATGACACCACTTGGAAACCTATTGATAGCAATTTTGAATATAAGGTTGGCAGCAATGGGAACTGGAAACCTGCTAGTGACTTTGCAACGGATACTACAAAAGATGGTAAAGTAATGGTATTTGTAAGAAAGGTAGCTACTCATAAAACTTTACCTAGGAATGAAAAATATGTTAATTTTGATGCGAGTATGACATTTGACAATGTAAAGGCTAATATTGCTTTGGGAAGGATAGAAAATACCACAAACTCCATGGAATATAGTATTAATTCAAGTGATGGATTAGATGGATCTTGGAACCCTACTAGCAACACAGGTTCTAGTACTAATATTGGATTTGTAGAGGGTATGAATGTGTGGATTAGAGAAAAGGCTAAACCAGCTAATGTGAAGCATTTGCTAGTTGATTTAGGTCGAGAGAATATTCCAATTGATGACGATTTAGATTTTAATATTGCAGTAGGTAATATAAGCAATACATCCTCTTCTAATCTTGAATTTAGGATCAAAAAAGGAAGCTGGCAAAAATTAGCTGCTAATACTACTATAAATTATCATTTTACAGATGGTAGCCTGGAGTTTAGAAGGGCAGCTACTGTGGACAAATTAGAATCATTAAGTAAGGAAAGATTTGTAATCAAAGCAGCAGCTTCTGCACCTGTAGTGACTTTTGATGATGTGGCTAACAATATTACTTCTATTAACGGGGGAAATACAGACTGGGAAAATTATCAGTATAGAATAGTTGGTGAATCAACAAATTGGATTCAAGGAGAGTTGTTGCTTACAGATATAGATCTTAGCGGGAAAAAGACCCTTCAGATAAGAAGAAAGGCTGATCCTATTACTTTAGCAAGTCAAATAGCAACAATCGATTTTACACAAAACTTAGAACTAAGTCATGTAACTCTTAGTAAACATGTAAGCCCATATGAACTAAATGGCACTACAGCTCAGATGGAGTATAATATTTATTTGACGCTTGATAGAGTTGTAGGCTGGGAAGCTTGCACTGACGGTAATACTAAAATGCCCGATTGGTTAGCAGAAAGTATGGATCAAAGTGGTGCAGATTCATTTGTAAAACTTGAGATTCGTGATAGTAATCAACATGCAAATATTGTTGTTATAGTTCCATAAAACCTAAATAAGTTTAGAAAATGGTGCCAGGCACCATTTTCTAAACTTATTGTAAGATGAAAGCAGCTAGGAGAATATTCTCCCAGCTGCTTTTCTATCTAATTTTCCCTACATATCTTTAATTTTGATATATCTAGGGAGTTTTTACTTGTTACCATTTCTACCACATTAAAATCATTTCTTAATTCCTTTACCTCATCATGGACTACTTGAATTTCAGTCTTCAATTCTTCAACTGCCAGCTCAAAATCTTCCTTTGTAGCCATGGTATCTCTTAATTCCTGCAAATCTGCCTTGGTAGCCATAGTATCCCTTAATTCCTGTATCTCTGCTTTTAATTCTGTCCTTACTCCTTGTATCTCTGCTTTAAGTTCTGTCCTTGTGGATTGCATTTCTAAATATAACTTTTCCATCAAATCATAAAACCTTTCATCCATTTTTTCACGCCCTTAAATATTCTTATATAAAGTATATCATTTTATCATTCTCATGCAAAAAGATAATTTTGGACAAATTGATTCTGATTTCCTATAATAAGTTTAAAAAATGGTGCCTGGCACCATTTTTTAAACTTATTTCTTGTAGTTGTGGCTGTAGTAGTGTTCTACATTTCTGAAGTTTTTCCACAGTTCTTTGTTTTCTAGTTCTTTTGTGAATCTTCCATTTTCTTTGTAAAAGTTACCGTTAGTTACATCTATTGTTTCCTTTAGTTTACTTATATACTGCATATATTCGTTTCCTTCCCAGCCTAGGTATTGGAATAGTTCTGCCATTAGGAAATTAGGTCCTATGGTGTTTCCTTGTCCTACAAAATCTTTGTTGAAGGTTTCTTTTGCTCCATTGTTACCCCAGATTAAATAGGGTGTTTGGAAATAGTTTGTAAATCCTTCTTCAGTGGATAGATCTATATCAATGCCTAGCATATTATATCCTACTCTATCTGTGCCTAACCATGGATTGTGGTCTCCAAATATAACTATAACTGTTGGCTCTTCTTCATTTCTATAGTAATCGAATAATTCCTTGAGAGCCTCATCTGTTCTGCTTATTCCTGATAGATAATTATTAATGATATTATATGTGCTAGGATCATAGGAGCTGTGTTTCTTTAGATACTCAGTATCCGTATAATCTTCTGCAGGATATGGACCATGGTTTTGGTAGGTTACTGAAAAATTGAAATATGGTTCATTGTTTTTCTTACTGTTTTCATAGCCCTCAATGATGGAGTCAAAGAAATCCGTATCATCCATATATGCCTCTTGTATCTCTTTATATTTATTTTCATAATAATAATATGCATCAAATCCTATATAATCGTTGACACTTCGCCTATTGTAGAAGGAGCCAGTAATAGGGTGCATGGCTTCTGTTCTATATCCTTGTTCCTTTAGATACCATATATGGGAGTTTGTTCTCCTATTGTATTTGGGATGAGAATGATATCCTGTTAGAAATCCTCTTTCTGTATCTATAGTTCCTCCTGCAAAGACATTGGTAATTAAATGGCCTTGTATGGATTCTTCCTGCAATTTATGAAAGTTTTCATATACAGTCTCATCTACTTCCATACTTTCAAATACTGAGAAATCATTGTAAGCCTCTAGCATAATAGCTATAATATTCACCTTTTGGTCTTGAGGGATATCTTGGTAATTATTTTTATTTAGTTCTTCTTTTGCTTTATCTTCATCATATCCTTCTAATACATTGTCTTTTGCATCAGCTATATTGTATATAAAGGGATAGATAAATCCTTTTGATTGTAATTGGTCAGTTTCTACCCAGATGTTTATTATGCTTTTATCTCCTACTTCTGCATATATCTTGGGATTAAAGTAGAATCCTTTAAATATTGTTATGCTTACGAGAATTAATACAAGTATGGTTAAGATTCTCTTGTCTTTTGATTCTATCTTATAGTTAAAAAACTTCTTCAAGAAAATAGCAATCCCTATTAATAATATGAATATTATTATCATCAATGGAGTTAGAGAAATTTTATATTTGTCTGCCATCATCAATGATTCAGTGAATAATGTGACATCCACAAAGGAAAATGGATCATCTCTATAGGTTAATTTGAATTTATTAATTATAGACATGATGACAAATAATAGGCTGGTCACTGTGAAGCTTATCCATAATCTATTGGATATTAAGTAGATAAAAGACATCAATAGAAAAATAGGTATAAAATTCATCACCATAAGCACTATATCTGTAAGATAAGATTTAATAAACACTAAATCCACTTCTGCCCTTGAAAATGCAAAAGTTATTGTCATTATGAATAAGCTTAGGATTATTATGCCAGCAAAAGTAGTTATAGCAGAATTGAATTTTTGTCTCTTCTCTTCATATATAGATGCTTGTATCCTTTTGTTCATTTAAAAACCTCCAATTAAAATCTAAAGTATATAAATGGATTAAATGTTGAATTAATTAAGTACATTGTGCAAGTTAATAATAATCCCATCAATAATATTGGCTTTACATGTCCTTTAAGTACTTTACTAAAGAATGTATCTTTTCCATCTATTTTTTCAATAATCATAGGATATAGAGGAAATGAAGCTATAAAAGCTAGTCCCAGCTCAAATTTGTATTCCATTAAATAATATAAAGCTTTTTGGCTTATTAGCGATGTATCATTTTGACCTATCATTATCATAAAGTAATTATATGCATATGTAATGTTTTCTGATCTAAATAGCAACCATCCAAGGATTACAAATATCATAGTGTAAATATGCTGAAATAAATTAGGTAATTCTTTGAGGTATTTTCCTATGATGAATTTTTCAATAATGAGTATTACACCATAGTATAGTCCCCAGGCGATAAAGTTCCAAGCTGCACCATGCCATAGGCCTGTTAAAAACCATACTACTATTATATTCCTAAGATATTTTAAGGAATTAACTCTATTTCCTCCTAAAGGAATATATACATAATCTCTAAACCAAGTGCTTAAGGAAATATGCCATCTCCTCCAAAATTCACTAACAGATTTGGATATATATGGGTAATTAAAGTTTTCTAAGAATTTAAAACCGAACATATTCCCAAGTCCAATTGCCATATCTGAATATCCTGAGAAATCAAAGTATATTTGAAATGTATATGATAGTATTCCTATCCAAGCAAGTAATGTAGACATCTCATTTATTGGAGAATTAAAAATTTCATCTGCAATTAAGCCTACTGTATTTGCAATTAATACTTTCTTTGACAGTCCTAGTATAAATCTTTCTATTCCATAGGTAAAACCATCTAGGGTTTCTTCTCTATAGTTGATTTGCTCTGCTACTGTCTCATATCTAACTATTGGTCCTGCAATAAGCTGTGGGAATAGTGAGATATACAGGGCCACATTTAGAGGGTTCTTCTGCACCACCCCTTCTCCACGATATACATCTATTACATAGCTCATACCTTGAAATGTAAAGAATGATATTCCAATAGGCATGATGATATTCATAATAGGAAGAGACATCCCTAGTCCAGCATTTATATTAGTTATAATAAAATCTGCATATTTATAGTATCCAATGATTCCAAGGTTGACTAAGGCTGTTGCAATGAGTACTAGCTTTAGTTTGCTTTTGCTTTCTCTAAAGATATGAACTAGCAAACCTAGTAAATAGTTTGCACCTATTGAAAATAGCATTACTATTAAATATTTTGGTTCCCCATAGCCATAAAAGAATAAACTAAAAGTCAATAAAACAAGATTTTTCAATTTACGAGGAGAAATATAGTAAATTAAGATTGATAATGGTAAAAACACAAATAAAAAAATCAAACTACTAAATAACATTATTTCAACTCTCCTATTGCTTTCTTTAGTTGTAAATCTTCTGTTGCTGTATTTTTTACTTGTATATCTGGTTCTATTCCTTTGCCATGAATAGAAGTTTTATTTGGTGTTAGGTATTCCGATGTTGTTAATTTTATTAAGCTGCCATCTACAACAGGGCTTAAAGATTGGACTATGCCTTTTCCAAAGGTTTTAGTGCCTATTAATACTCCCGCTTTTCTATCTTTTATTGCGCCTGCTAATATTTCAGAAGCAGAAGCAGAATTTTCATTGACTAGAACCACAAGTTTGTATTTTGATTTAGTTAGTTTTGATGAATATGTGAATAATTCATCATCACTTCCTCTTGTATGAACTATTGGTCCCTTTGTGACAAATAGTTTAGCTATTGATACTGCTTGATCTAGTAATCCTCCTGGATTATCTCTTAGATCTAAGATTATTTTATTAATTCCTTTTTTATCAAATTCTGATAAGGCCTTTTTCATATCCTTAGTAGCTTGGGAGCTAAAATCTTCTAATTGAATATATCCAATATTATCCTCTAACACTTCTGAATGTACTGGACTAATAGTTATTGTTTCTCTTGTTACTTCATATCTGTGAAGTTTTTCTCCTCTTTTAACTGTAACTGTTACTTTTGTGCCTGTTACTCCCTTAATCATAGATGATACTTTTTCTATTCCTAGGTCTTTTATATCTATATCATTTACCATTATAATTAAATCGTCTTTTTGTATTCCAGCCTTTTCTGCTGGTTGCCCCTTCATTGTGCTATTTACATTTATATATCCGTCTTTTTCTTCAATATAAATACCTACTCCACTAAAAGTTCCTGACAAGCCACTGTATAAGCTATTTGCTTCTTCAGGAGTATAGTAGTTACTATAAGGGTCAACTGATTGGAGCATACCTTTTAATGCACCTTCGATTAATGTTCTTTCTTCTATTTCAAAGGGGTAGCTTTCTTTAATATAGTCTAGTACTTCAAGAAAAAATTCTACATCAGCTGCTGATTCTACAGCTGTATCCTCTGCTGCTGCAAAATTTGGTGCAATTAATACTAAGATAAGGATAAATATTATACTTTTAAATTTATTATTGTACATAGTGTGTTCCTCCTTATGGTCAAATAAAGTTGCCCTATTCTTATTATTTTACAGCATTATTTAATATTGGTCAACCGAAGCACAAAAGCAAAATAAGTTTAAAAAATGGTGCCTGGCACCATTTTTTAAACTTATTGCTGGTGTTGTTTTTAATTTTAATATGGTATAATCTGTCTATATTGGTTATGGAGGATGTATATGGATAGTGAGAAATTAAGTAATAGACAGAAGAAGGCTTTGGAAACTAAGGATAAAATATATAAAGCTGCTTACCTCTTGTTTAAAAATTATGGTTTTGACAATGTAAGTGTAGATTCAATTGTAGAATCTGCAGGGGTTTCTAAGGGGACTTTTTATGTTCATTTTGATTCTAAAAGCTCACTGATTCATGCTCTTAGTGTTGATTTGGTTGATGATGTTGATTCAGACTATAAAGATTTTGTAGAATCTTTACTCCCTAGTACTAACCCATCAGATATACTTATTTTATTTGCTGAGAAAATATCCACTACAATAACAGATGTAGTGGGCTATGACTTAATTAAAGCTACCTATGAAGCACAGATAACAAGAAAAATTAATATTGATGAATCTTTAAAATATTCTAGGGATTTATATCAAACATTTAATAAAATAATCAGTATCGGTATTGAGAAAGAGGAGTTTAAATCTACTAGCCCTGTAGAGGTAATTACTAAACAATGTATCGTTGCCATAAGGGGGCTCACCTATGAGTGGTGTATACGATATCCTGATTTTGATCTCAAATCAGAAGTTAGAGATCATTTTAGCCTACTATTAGAGGGCATTAAAAAATAATATAGTTGAATAAAAAAGGCTAATTCTAAAAATAGAATTAGCCTTTTTATTACTTAATTGTATTTCAGCAATACTTGTTCAATGAACCTTTGTAGAATTGTAGCCATTTCAGCTCTTGTAGTGTTTCCTTGAGGCTCTATTCTGCTTTCGCTTCTACCTTTTATCAGTCCTTCTCTGACTGCCCATTCCATTGCTTCCAATGCATAGTCTGAAATCTCAAGGCTGTCATCATAATTGGATATGTCAACTTTGTTTATAGGGTATCCTTTGTATTGTACATATCTATAAAGGATTAGTACAAATTGTTCACGGGTAATACTCTTGTTTGGACCAAATTCCATCTCATTCATGCCTTTTACAATTCCATTTGCTTCTCCCCAAGCAACAGCATTTGCATAATATTTATCCTTAGTTACATCTGTAAATTTGGATTGTCTTACTGTTGGTTCCCCTTCTATACGATATAGAACAGTGAGGAACATTCCCCTGCTAGTTTCCATATGAGGACTAAAATCCTTGTCACTTGTGCCAATCATTAGGCCTCTTTCGTATACAAATTTAACTGCTTCATAAAACCAGTCTCCTGGGGAAATATCTTTAAAATTATCTTTATAGTTATTTATTACTTCAAATTTTAAATCTACTTTAGGGTTTTTTGGTTCCTCAGGTTCCTCTGGCTTTTTTGGTACGCTTGGAGTACTTGGTCTAATTGGTGCATTTGGTTTATCTGGCTCATTTGGTTCTTTTGGATCTTCTGGGTCAATTATTGGGCCCTGAATCCTTTGAAAGTTTACATCAACGGAGCTGCCAACCTTGTTAAAATCAAATACAGTAAAGCTACTTTCCTCTCCCATTATTTCTATTAAGCTATTATTCTTAAGAGGGCTATGGCTTTGCTTAGTTTCAATAATATTGCCATTTTCATCCTTTAGGCTAACAATTATATTACCATTATTTATTGACTTCATGGAATTATTTAGAGCTTCTACTGTAACTGTAGTCTTATTATCCTTTGATTTCATGAAGCTTCCTAAGGACACTACTTTGTTATTTTTAGTTATTAGGCTTTCTATTTTCTTATAATCTATATTGTTGTATATATCCCTATCATCTACAGGCTTATTATCTTCATATAGGACTACATTGAAAAATACTCTATATCCATCTGTTGGTATTTCTCCATCTTTATCTAAAATCAATTCTAATATTTCTTCATCTAAAATAATATCCTTTACATAAATTCCATTATTTATAGTATCTAAATCCTTAGAGCTAGTTATGGTTTCAGTCAATATAGGCATAGTATCAAAATCATGACTAGTATATACCTCAATAGATATACTATGTTTTCCCGCCACTAAATCAACTGGTGAGCTATTCTTTAACATAAGACTTAGAACACGCTCTCTGTCCTTTTCTTTTATTGTTTTTATATCATATATCTCAACATCTGGGATTGCAATTTTTAGTGTTCCTTCTTTAATATCACTAGATGTTGAAAAATTTGATAAGACTTTATATTTTGGATTTTCTATGACTTCAGGTACCGTATAAAGTACTACAATTCTTTTATATTCTCCTGGCTTAATTTCCTCTTCTATCTTATAGTTTTGATCACCTATGTTAATATTTACTTCTGTAATAGGCTCTATTCCTTCATTATAAAGAGTAAATCTAATAGGCATGTCAATATTTGGTAGTACATCCTCCAATGAAAAATATACTTCCTCTAGAATAGCTGAATTCTTATAACTTGCTTTAGCAATGGCTAGCTTAGCCTTAGGCTTTTCCATGTCTGTATTATCAGAAATCAATAAACCAAAGTTAATTTCCTCTGAGGCTTCGTCAATATATGCATTAGAGAAATCTACAGTATGGTTATCTTCCATCTCCAAAAGCTTTATTTTAGGTGTTAAGATATGGTTAGCACCATCAAATATAATTTTTCTTCCCCATATGCTGTCCTTATATAGGGTATTGATATCCTCATATGATTTATCAATTTCACTCCATATTATAGATAAATCCTCTAAGTCATCTGCTCCCTTTGTAAATTTAAAGTTTGTATAGTTACCTAAATCTACAGTATCTTCTGCAACTATTTCAAAATCAGGATATAATGTTCCATTGGAATTAATAGCTACTATTTTAATTATATTTTCACTATAGCCATCAGCTATATTTTCTGTATTCCAACCTATAATAAATCGTTGTTCACTATCTGGAAATTCAACAGATGTTATTTGAGGATTTTCATCCTTCAATTCATTATTGGTTAGTCTAATATTTTTGAGAATATTTCCTTCTTCATCTAGAATTGCGTAAAACACTTCTGTATTCCCTGTTTCTCCAATTGCAATTTCATAGGTAATGGCTGATATTCCATTAGATAGCATATCTACATTAAGGGCTCCTACCTTATCTACTGTTCCCTCATATAAGACCTTAGCTTCACTCCATTTGTCGCCCTCAAGGACGGAATACATTATATTGTCCTTAGAGCTGAAGTCTAATGGATTATCTATAGATGATTCTAGGTTTCTCCATGCAACTATCGATTTTTCGCCATTTGTAGCCACCACAGGCATCATATCAGCACTATAGTTTTCCGTTAGCTGATATGTAGTTATAATATCTCCATCATAGCTACTGACCATTATTTCAGCTTTTCCTAGTATATTATAAATATCCTCATCAGTTGCTTCTTCACCAGCGTCTTCTATTTTATCCATTACTCTTGTCCAGGCAAGTACAGCTCCTTCTTCAGTTCCATCTATTACTAAATCCATATCCCCATATTCTGATGGATTTATTTCATTACCTGGAGAATAATATTCTCCAGATTTCCTTGTAAAGTACACAGCTGTATCATTTATATTAGTACTATTACTATCACTTAGATATGCCATAATCATCCCATCATCTGTAAATACAGGGTTTGAATAAGGATAGGCATTTGTTTGTAATATGGTCATATTTTCTCCAGTAGAAGTCATTCTTCTCAGTGAGTTATACCATGATCTATTATAGTTTTCTAAATAGGATCTATCTTCAAATTTAACTGTCTCATCTAGAGGCTCTATTTCCATATAGTAATAATTTTCATCATCCTCTGCATATCTCATTAACATAGATTTGCCTGTTTTAGAGGTATATAGTTTGCTGATTTCATCAAACTTATTAAATTTCCAAGTCTTACTTGCTTCTGCTATTTTTATTTTCTTTGAATATTTAACGAAGGCAATTTTGCAGGTGAATTTAATTCCTGTTTCCCCTGCTATAGTCAGCCTTTGACCATTCTTTTCTCCGCTAATTCCATTTAACCATAGATATTGTTGATCTAAGTCTATTTGTCCATATGGTCCTAGTTTTAGACTGGCAACTTTATAATCTGCCCCTAAGCCTCCAAAGCCATAGACATAGAAGTATGGGCGAAGCTCTGTTATATAATCTCTAGTAGAATAATATGCATTTTCTTCTTCATCCCAATAATAGTCGTAAACTATGTTTTTCCTTCCAACTTGAGCTGTAAATCCTGTTATAAATTCTGCGGTTACTGGAACTGGACCAACCCAAGAATTTACGACCATACTGTAGGTTCCTCCTGCTCCCAGATACACATCAGAATTTAAAAGAATCATTTTCCATTCTTTATCCTGTAAATCATAGTAAATTTCCGATTCTAAATAAGCTCCTCCACCATAGGTCTTACTAAATCCACCATGTTTTTTCTTACTTGACTCCATGGTTGACTTGCTTTTCTGTAAATAATCTCCCTTTTTAATAGACTTTAAATCACTAATTTCAGGCATAAAGCTAAGTTTTTCATCTTTACCAGTATCCTCTAGAAATACTCCTGACGGATTTTCTCTAGTCAAATCTCCTACGGCAAATTTAATCATACCTTTATATACTAGAGGATTATCTGTAGGTTGAACTTCAAGTCTAATGGAACTTGTATTAATTCCATATAAAGATAGAAAATCTAAGGTGTCCTTCACAGTCCCGCTTAATCCAGAGTTAAGGTTTGAGGGGGACATAATTGTGTTTTGAAAATCTCCTGCAATATCTTCAATTTCTTCTACTAGATAGTCATCCATCTTAGGTACATCTATTAAAGTATTAACTATTAATGAATCTGATAATTTTATTTCCTTTGTACTTGTATTGTCTGATATCTTAAGTTTTAAATACATCCTTACCTTATCCAAATCCTTGAGGCCCTTAAGATAGTCTTCCATATGAAAATCACTTTTAACTAAAATAGTATCAGTAAATTCGTAGGAATATTGTGTTGTTTCTGCAACTAAAGTTGAGTTGTTTCTTTCATCAGTTAATTGAATATCGTAATTTTTCTTCTTATCTCCTTCAATTGCCATTTCCATAGTAAATATTGCACTATCTGCTTTTTCTATAATATTTATTGCACCATCTACACCTTCTACCTTACCATTAATGTTTATAGTTTGATAGAATATCATGTTGTCGCTAAAGTTATTAGTATTTATTTTTTCAATGGATTTATAGGCTATGGCTCCATAAGGTATAAATTTGCTTTGTCTTATGGTATCATTATCTATTTTTATTATCACCGGAAAATATGATCCATCTGGAAATGTTACTTCAATTACATATTCAATATTATCCTTTACAGTTATGGAACTAGTATCAGTTTTATTAATGAATTCATTGGGATTGAAGTTTAAAGCAAAGAATTCAAATTCATTTTTACTAATAGTTTGCTCTAGCTTTCCACTAACCCCATTAATTTTTGCATCTGGGCAATAAACCCCATTTCTATATACTCCACCCTTGATCTTTATATCTCCCAAATAAGTTATATTAGTATCTCTATTATATAATTTTATGGCAGCCTTATACTGTACCGGTGAGAAGTTTACTATAGTTTGAGGATATAGTCCAAATTCATTTGTGGACTTTTGGTTAGCTTTTATCTGACTATTGCTAATTACAACAGGCTCATAAAGATTTGTATCCTTTGGAGTAAAGGTTACACTGCTGCTGATGTCATTTTCCTCATATATGGCTATTCTACCTTTTTCGTCAGTTTTCTGTGATTTATTCTGATTATCTCCATTTGTATAATATACTCTAGCTTCTTGGGCTGGATAAACCTGAAATATAAATAGCTTATCCTCAGATTTATCAATTTCTACATTTAAGCTTGTTTTCATTCCCGTTAAGCTATGAGTAGCTGTTATAGATGTATTTCCACTTGATACTCCTTCTAACAAAAACTCAAGCCCTGGCAAAAAACCAATATTTGAGTTATCTATCTCTTTATAAACACCACTATCATTATACTTAAGAGATATTTTATTGTTATCTTCTACCTGCCATACAATCTTATCTGCAAGACTACTCCATTTGTATTCTTTATTATTTATGCTTATATTTTCTCTTAAGGTTATTTTTCTATTTAGAGCTAGTATTTCTTCTGATGTCATAGTTGAAAACATATGATTATTATTTAAATATAAAGTATCAATATGCCTATCTCCTGCCATTATTTTAAGGGCATTTGAATTATATACATACAAAATATAAGAATCATAGGAGAAGGTTTCACTAGACTCATTTTTTGCTTTCAATACTATAGTGTAGATATCTACAAGTCTAGATCTTTCTACTGAATCTATATTTATGGGGAGTTCTATGTTTATATCTGCTGGATTAGTCGTAGTAAAGAATGGTACATCTTCACTATTTTTGGTTATAGATAGATCAAACTGGGTTTCCTCATTAAAATTATCTATTTTAAATCTTGCATCTATATAATTATGTTCATCTGTTGTATAAAAATTAGTAGGTTTATATAATATTGCCTTTACATTGGGATATTTTACAGCAATATTAGCAGCTGCTGATAGTATTCTACCTGTTGCTAACTCTGTTGAAGATATCTCTAATATATAGCTAAATTTACCTAGTTTCGATGTGTTTACAAGATACTCATTATTAATAGTATAGGAGGTTAGATTTTCATTTGTTGTAGCATCTAGGCTTTCTGTATGAACTAAATCTCCTTTTATAAGATTTTCATCTATATATTTTGCCTCATATAAATTATAATTAAATCTTGTTTTAGTTCCATTGCCTCCATATAGTTCATTGTTCTCAACTATATTAGTAGCATAATATACAATCGCATTATTACCTTTGGTGATTTCAATGTTTTTTCCACTACTAGGTATAGTCAAAAATGTAGTACTAGGGTTTAATACTTCTAAGGTCTTGCTATGAATACTAAATTCCTTGCCACTTATTCCACCATTTAGTGCTGTCAATGTAAATTCAACAATCCCAATTTTTCCTGTCAAAAGGATATTACCATTATTAGTAATAGTTGCAATGCTTTCATCTTTACTTGACCACTGGAAATCTGTTGAATCTTGCCATGTTGCATTATTTTTTACATTATAATTTAATGAAATAAGATCTTCATTATCGGCAGAAATTCTATTAGTTGACGGCCAGTTAGTATATAGGATTTCCAAGTCACTAGGATCATCTATATATATAATTGGTAAGATTGTATATTCCTTTAGCAAGGGATATACAAGCTTGATTTCATCAGTCACATTCTCTTTAAAATATATTTCTGTAATATAGTAGTTATTTTCATCTGATAGATTTTGAGGCGGGTTAAATTCACCTCTAAGTTCATTACCCAGATGACTTTCATGGTAATATAGATCCACAAAAGTGGGATCTCCATCATTTCCTATGACCCTTGCCTTGATATTAGGTATTACTCCATCTCCATTGGTATTGGCTCCCAGCCAACTAGTTAGGTCATAATTATCTGCTATGGATATGATTACCTCACCTTTGGGTTCCATTCCATTGTTGATTATGTTTATATTAGTATTTGCAAAGTATACTAAGGATTTTGCTGGATCAAAAGAAGCAAATGTAGATTCAAATAATTGTGTGCTGTATGCTTCATCTTGTGGATTTCCAGCTAAATCTATTGCTCCTATTACATCTGTCACTTCTATATAAGAAGGGAAACCATCTATTAATATGAAATCATCCTTGTCTTCTATTTCAAGTAAAAAACTAACTTCATTAGAGATAGTTCCATCTCTTTCTACGGGATATAGGATTCTATCATTGACTTTTATACTGATATCATCCACTAATACTGGCTCATTATATTCTATGGTTATAGGAATATTCTCTCCATAATAAAATGTATCACTAGGGGAAGAAATTTCCTTTACATAAGGATTGATTATATCTATAAAATTAATTTGCTTTTCTATATAATTATTATTTGCATCATTGAAATAAGTATAAACAGCCTCTGTTACTGTTGAATAATCAAAATGACTGTATATGGAGCTAATCATTACATTAGGCTCTCTAGCTGGTCCTAGGTTTATTTCTTCTATTTCAATAGTGCCTAGATTAAAATCAGTTATATTATTGTTAAGGATTGAAATATTCTTTGAAAAAGAAATTCTATCTATAAAATCTGTACCGATGATAAAACTAACATCTCCAATTGTTTCTGGATCTTCTGGATTTTCTGGGGCTTCATTCTCATTATGAAAAAATCCAATAGGTAGATTTATATGAGAAAATACACCTAGATCTATGATAGTTCTAAGGTCTCCTTCTATTTTTGTGTCATTGGCAATATACATGGTATCACTATTGTTGAAATATTTACCTGGGCTTTCTGGGAATTCTTCTACATCAGTTAATTTAGATAGGTCGACTAAATATGTTTCTTTAGCATTATTATAAGATTCGGTTAAATCAAGTTGATTTTGAATTCTTATAGGAATAGTCATATTTGGCTTTTCATTGTAAAAAAGGGCATTTTCAATATTGCTGCAATTTACATAGAATACTCTATCCTTAGTCCAAAACTGACTTGGATTGGATATATTTCCAAATTCAACAGGATTATTCACTAGTCTATAAACTTCTATATCCAGTGATTTTTCTGTTTCTCCTGCTGCAAAAATAATAGTTCCCTCTTCTATGGCAGAAAAATGCTCATTACTTCCGCTACCTGAGTATATTTTGTAGTCAAAGGAAATATCTTGGGTAGCGGGATTGTTTAGTTTAAATTTGACTACTGTGCTATGGCTAGTATCATAATCTGCATAGATATTTTCCTCTAATTCATAACTTATGAGACTCCTATAATCTACTTCAAAAGAGCTTACCCCTTCAGCCATGGCTGGATTTGCCATGGGATATGCATTTATGACAATGGATTGAATTAAGATACATGCGACTAAAATCATATTAAGAGACCTTTTTAACTTAGATGAACACATATTACCCCTCCTTTCAATGACCGCAGTCATTTATAATTTAATATTACTATTTATTAGGAGAGTAGTCAATAAAAAATAAGTTTAAAAATCGGTGCCTGGCACCAATTTTTAAACTTATTGGAAATTGTTATACTAAGTCTCTGTTTACCATTTCTGTTACTACAAATGTTGCTATATCTTCTGCGTAGGAGCCTGTTCCGAAGCCTGCGTCATAACCTAGTTCTTTGGCTAATTCATGGCTGATCCTTGGTCCTCCACAAGCTAATACTACTTTATCTCTTAGGCCTTCTGCTTCTAGTAGTTCTACTAGTTGAGTAAGGTTTGGTATGTGAACATCTTTTTGTGTAACTACTTGGGATACTATTATTGCATCAGCATTTAACTCTATTGCCTTTGCTACTAATTCTTCATTAGGCACTTGTGAGCCTAGGTTATATGCATCTACGCCTTCATATCTTTCTAGACCAAAATGGCCTGCATATCCCTTCATGTTCATAATAGCGTCTATTCCTACTGTATGGGCATCTGTACCTGTACAAGCCCCTACTATAACTACTTTTCTCTTAATGTTATCTTTAATGTATTCTTCTACGGCTTCTTTAGATAGTACATCTACATCTACCTTTGGAACTTCAATTTTTGTAAAGTCTACTGTATGAGTAGTTTTACCATATACTACAAAGTAAGTGTATCCTATGCCTAAGTCTTTTGAATATACTACTGCTGGTTCATCAAATCCCATTTTTCTAGCTAGTTGACGAGCTGCTTCTGATGCTTCATCGCTTGCTGGTACTGGAAGTGTAAATCCCATTTGCACCATACCGTCATTCATTGTATCTCCATATGGTTTTATATTTGTTAAATCTACCTTTGCAATTTCCACCATTATTTGTCACCTCCAAGCATCAATTCAATAAATGGATTTAAGTAACCTGAGTCCTTTTTAGCTACTCCGTCTAATCCTTTTCCACCTGTTCGTGACCTTTTTACTCCACCAAATTTACCTTGTTCTATAGTTTGGAATAATCCTTCTTTTTCTATTTGAGTAAGAAGAGCTTCTGCATTTTTTAGGACTTCTTGTGCTCTTGATTGAATCATTCCGCCTTCCTTAAATTCTATCTCATCTCCTAAGTTTCTAGCATTATTGAAGATATATTGAGCATTTTCAATGGATAGATATCTATCATGTAAATGAGGTGTATGGATTGCTTCTGTTAACATTCCTAGTAATTGAATTCCTTGGTTTGTCATTATGGATACCATGTTGAACAATGCATTTTGTACATGTCCTTTAAATATATTTCCTGTCATGAATTTTGTTGGAGGCATGTACTTTAGTGGTGCTTTAGGGAATATTTCTCTTGCCATTTGAGCTTGAGATAATTCAAGTAAGAATCCATTTTCTACGCCTGGCTCCATTTCAAATGCATGGCCTAGTCCCATTTGTTCTTCTGGTATTCCAGCTTTTAATGCAAATTGTTCATTGATAAATTGTGAAGCTAATACTGTATGGGCTGCTTCTACTGCATCATCTGTAGTTAAGTAATTGTCTTCTCCAGTGTTGATGATGATTCCAGCGTAACCATTGATTATTCTTGAGAAATATTGGTCTACTAAGGTTCTTTGCATATTGATATCTCTAAATAAGATTCCGTATAATGCATCATTTAACATCATATCAAGTCTTTCGCTTGCTCCCATGGCAGCTATTTCTGGCATACAAAGTCCTGAGCAATAGTTACATAATCTAATATATCTGCCTACTTCTTCTCCTACTTCATCTAATGCTGCTCTCATTAGTTTGAAGTTTTCTTGGGTAGCATAAGTTCCACCAAAACCTTCTGTTGTTGCACCATATGGTACATAGTCAAGCAAGGATTGTCCTGTAGTTCTGATAACTGCAATAACATCTGCTCCTTGACGAGCTGCTGCTTGTGCTTGAACTATATCTTCGTGGATATTTCCTGTAGCTACTATTACATATAGATATGGTTTTGCACCTTCACCTATTGTATTTAGATATTCTTCTCTTTTTTCTCTGTTTGCTTTGATTTTAGCTACTGTTTTTTCTGCCATTTCATATATAGTTTCTTTGATTTTAGCTTCATCTTGGGCTGGAAGTCTTGTAATGTCTATTTCACCTGTTGCTATTTTCTCAGCGATTTCTTGAGGTGTAAGTCCTGTGTTTACTACTGCGTTTCCTATCCAGTATGCAGCACCTCTTTCAAGGCCTCCACCTTCTTTTATATTGTCTACAACAACATTTGGAAGTGGTTTTTCTATTTCATCTACTCCATCTATTCCTAGAAGTCTGACTATTGTTCGCTCTGTTGCAACAGTTGTATGTCCATCTATGAATTTTTGCACTTCATCTGCAATATTTTTAGCTGCATTTCTTGAGCTATCAATTAATTTTTGATCAAGATTTAATTTTGACATAGTTTATTACCTCACTTTCTTTGAAGTCTTGTGGAAGGACATGTGGGACACAACTCCTGTCCCTCTGTCCCATTATTTTAAAAAACTTTCTGCTAGCTTAAGCACTTCTTTATTTAGTCCCATTATTCTTGCTATGTTTAGTGCGTCTTTGGGGACTTCTTCTTGGTTTTTTACTACTTTTAGTCTGTAGTCCATATGTTTATTGATTATGTCCAATTTATCTTCTTTGGAGATTTCCAGTGCTAGGTCTCCAAAGTCCAATTTGGATAGTCCTACTACTTGGAGGTGGGCTACATTATCTAAATTAGCCACATTATCATAATGGGTAGTTAGTAATGTAATTGATTTTTTCTCCTTGAGATATGCTACGATTGCCTTTGATATTGCATAGCCTTCCTCTGGATTTGTGCCTCTTGCTAATTCATCTATGAGGATTATGCCCTTTTCATCTGCCATTGATATGGCTTCTCCAACTATTTTGATCTCTCCCCCGAAGGTGGAAAGTCCTGAGTCAGTTGATTGCATATCTCCTATGGAGGATTTAATAAAATTATTAAGTCCTAGTTTCATAGATTTAGCTGGAACAAAAAGTCCATATTGTGCCATGGCTGACAATAGCCCTACTAGTTTTAAGCTGATGGTCTTTCCTCCCATATTAGCTCCTGTGATACAGGCTACTCCTTCTCTTAGGGCTATAGATATAGGTGTAAAGCTTAGTCCCTTAGTCTTTAAGAAATCTGCTACCTTGGGATGGATTCCATCTTGAATTTCTACACTATGTTCTTCAGTTATTTGTGGTTTTATACCATCTATATCTAAAGCAAATTTTGCTTTTCCTAATATTAAGTCTAATTTTCCTATATGGGACATATTTCTAAAGATTTCTTTCCTTCTCTTATTTACTTCCTTGGACAATTCTTCTCTTATTCTTAGTTCTTCTTTTTCTTCTCTATCCTTTAAGATGAGGATTTGTCTTTCAAGCAAGGTCATTTTTTCCGAAGGCTTAATAGCGAATTTTATGTTCATATAGGTTTCTGATACATAAGTAAGATAAGGATACTCTTCTACTTTCTCAATTAAATCCTTTCTATCCTTTGGTATGACAATGGAAGAATCGGGTCTTAGGTCGATATTTAGTTCATCCTTTATCTTTTCCTTTATTTCTTTTTTCTCTAGCTTTATTTCTTTATCTGCGTTCCTTTTTTTCTCTCTTATATCTCTTAATTCCATTGAATATGCATCATATATATAAAAGGTTGATATCCCTGTGTTCTCAGGGTCTAGGGCTTTCTCTAGAGATAGTATTGGTCTTATTTCAGTATCATCAAATACTGGAATATTATTTTGTTTTATTAATAAGTCTAAGTCTTTAACTAAAAAAAGAAAGTTTTTAATCTCAAATAGCTCAACTTCTGTAAGAATAAAGCCCTCCATTGTTCTTTTCACCGAGGTTCTTAAATCCTTTATATGAGCAAAGATATTGTTAAACTCCCTTCTTATGTCCTTGTTTTCAACTAATGGAATAAACTTTTCAAGTTTATCTAATTCTTCCATCAATTCATTCTTTCTGTGGACTTCAAATTCCTTTAATCTACTTTTATACATCATTCCGTATGGTGTAAGAGTAGATATTTTATTTAATATATATTGAAAATCTAAAGATTCTTTTGTACTTTCATCCATAAATCTCATATTATTCACCACCTAATATTAAATCCATTACTGGGATAGTGTTAATGTAGGATTTCATTTTTGCTAAAAAATCTACTGGCTCAAAGTAATATCCTTGTGGTGCATAAGGATTTAATGTTATACCAATCAGATTGATTGGGTCTAATACTTTTATTCTAACACCTTGTTTCATGAACTTTAGCCAATCTCTAGGTTCTATAAATATCCTTGTTCCATCACGAATTACAATATCTATGTTTTTATATTTTCTTGTTGATCTAGTCAAATCCTCTAATGTACCATTGACTAAAGAACCTGGAATAACTAAATATCTTGAGTTATCCTTTAGGTGATCACCAATTATATGGCCTGCATTTAAGGCTGTTTTTAATTGGATTTTATCTATATTATTATTTTCATCTATTACTGCTAATTGGTTGTCCTCTATTAACTCTCTAATGCTATCTCTTGCTGTCTGATCTTCTATGGTAGAGAGTCCTAAGGTATTGACTACATGGATTGTTTCCTCTATGGCTTTATTCATATCCCTAGATAATACTGCACCTGTAGCTAAAATTGTAGCCTCTGATATTGCTGGAGCTGCTTGAGACAACCTGTCTAATGCTCCGTCTATTATTGTAAACTTCGCACCTAGGCTTAGCATCATATCACAAACTGCTTTTATTTCAGATAGGCGCTGGGGGCCTGCTATTTGCACATAGCCCCCATCTTTTACTTTGCCTATTATTATATCACCAAGGGGTGTTCTGTAATCTGTTACTTTTAGTATTTCTATATTAGCATCTCCAAGTTCTAACATACCTGTTGATGTTGCAATAAAAGATCCTTCATCTAGGAATATACGAGGCTTTTCTGTTTCAGTTACAATATCTAAGGATTCGCCATCACGACCAATAGATGTAATTCCAATAGATACTCCTTCATCAATTGCTTCACCTATTAAATGGTTTAGAGATACTGTCTTTCCACTATTTTTAGCCATTCCTACTATGGATACTATTTTGTATTTACCATTTATTAGTTCTAGCATTGAAAAACCTCCTTATTCAGTGAAGGACCCTGAGGTCCTTCACTGTGTTTTAGTTGTGTCTTTTGTGTCTTGCTAAATCATTTGGTTCCATTGATTTTACTTCTGGTCCTTGTAATAGTTCTGCTACACCAGTGATCAATGGTTTTTTCTTACCTGTACAAATATCACATTTACATGGTTCTTCTAGTATTTGTGGTTCAGTATAAGTTGTGATTACACCTTCAAAGTTTCTTAGTACTACCTTAGTAGGTGATTGAGAAATTATATATTGAGGCATTACTGGAGTTTTTCCTCCTCCACCAGGTGCGTCAACTACAAATGTAGGTACTGCATATCCTGATGTATGTCCTCTTAATGCTTCAATTATTTCAATTCCTTTTGATACTTTTGTTCTAAAATGCTCAATTCCCATGGAAAGGTCACATTGATAGATGTAATAAGGTCTTACTCTCATCTTAACTAATCCATGTACTAAATCCTTCATTATATGTGGACAATCGTTGATTCCTCTTAGAAGTACTGATTGGTTTCCTAATGGAATACCTGCATCTGCTAACTTTGCACAAGCTGCTGCTGATTCAGGAGTAATTTCCTTTGGATGATTAAAGTGAGTATTTAACCAAATTGGATGATATTTCTTTAGCATATTTACTAAATCATCTGTAATTCTTTGTGGTAATACTACAGGCGTACGACTTCCTATTCTCACTATTTCTACATGAGGTATTTCTCTTAGTTTTTTGATGATATATTCCAATACATCATCTCCAACTAATAATGCATCTCCACCTGAAAGTAATACATCTCTTACTTGTGGAGTATTTCTAATATATTCAATACATGCGTCTATTCTATCTCTAGGTACTCCCATGTCATTTTGTCCTGCAAATCTTCTTCTAGTACAATGTCTGCAGTACATTGAACATTGGTCAGTTATAAGGAATAATACTCTATCTGGGTATCTGTGAGTTATTCCTGGTACTGGTGAATCTTCGTCTTCGTGTAATGGGTCTTCTAGGTCAGATTCACTGATATGAGTTTCCATTAAAGTAGGAACTGCTTGCATTCTAACTGGGCAGTTGTGATCATCTGGATCCATTAAAGAAGCATAATAAGGTGTAATACCTACTCTGAATTTTTCCATTACTGTACCAATGTTTTTCTCTTCTTCTTCTGTTAAGTTAATAATTTTTCTTAATGTATCTACATCTGTAACTCTGTTTCTTACTTGCCATTTCCAGTCATTCCATTCTTCTTCGGTTACATTTTTCCAAATTTCAATTTCTTTATAATGTCTCACTTAATTAACCCCCTTATATTTTAGTTAATAACTAACAGTGAATAGTGATGCAAAGGGGACTGCCCCTCTGCTCCATGTGGGACAGTACTCCTGTCCCTCTGTCCCTACGCGTATAGTTCTGTGAATATTTTTCTTAGTTCTGCTGATTCTCTCATTAGTTCTAATGATATTGCTGCATGTCCTTTTGTATATCCGTTTCCTACTATCATGTTTACATCCTTGCCTACTCCTTCTGCTCCTAAAGCAGCTTTTGTAAAGCTTGTAGCCATACTGAAGAAGTATACTACTCCATCATCTTTACAGATTAGGATTGATGACATTTCTGTATTTTGTATATTTACTGTATTGATTACTACATCAGCTAATTCTCCATTTGTAGCTTCTGAAACTTTTTCAAGGATTTCTACTGCATCTGTTGCATTAGCTTTAATATATACATCTGCTAAATTAGCATCTTTACATCTTTGAATTGTAGTATCTCTTGAGCCTATGCAGATAACTTTACCTGTAACTCCTGCTCTTTTCTTTGCTTCGTATAGACAAAGCATACCTGATTTACCTGTTCCACCTATTACTACAACTGTATCTCCAGGTTTAACTAATTTTGCTGTTTGGGCTGGTGCTCCAGCTACATCTAATACTGATAATGCTAAGTTTTCTGGCATATCTGACGGAATTTTAGCGTAGATTCCTGATTCAAATAGTATAGCTTTTCCAACTATATCTACTTGGTCAACATCTGATCTGATTTCTTTAAATTCGTCTATGCGAAGTGGTGTAAGTGATAATGATACTAATGTAGCAATTTTGTCTCCAACTTTAAGATCTATTTTTCCTTCTAAAGCTGGTCCAATTTTTTCTACTGTACCAATTAACATTCCGCCTGAGCCTGTAACTGGGTTTTGGTGTTTACCTCTTTCTGCTACAATGCCCTTCATTATTTTCTTGATTTCTTCTATGTCTCCCTTAGCTTGCTCTTTAATTTGTGTAAAGCTTGCTGAGTCTACGTTCAATGTTTGTACGTCAATAAGTATTTCGTTGTCATAAATCTCCATATCGTTGTCAATTTTTAATGCTGGTTGTGGCAACACTCCCTTTGGTTCAATAACCCTGTGTGTACCATATGGATTTCCTTTTTTCATTTGACATTCCTCCTAAATATTATTGAATTTTATTTATTTACTTAATTCACCATGATTAATTAATGCAACATTCATGCCAAAGTTAGGATACAGCCAATTTAGAATTAAATATTATAAATTGTGAATAAAAATACAATGTTTTAGGGTTTTTTTCAATTTATTGTTCTTATTCTGGTATTTTTCTAGTGAAATAATAGAAAGTATACTATTTCTACCAGAAGATTGGTGCCGGATTTTGGGCGAAGTAACGGAGATGCTTTTTTGTCTTTTGAATGGGACAGTACTCCTGTCCATCTGTCCCGCTCCGGGCAATTGATTAATTTAAATTCCTAACTTTGATATTCTATATTGGAGTGTTTGTCTTGGAATCTTAAGTAGTTCTGCTGTTTTGGTTATGTTGTTATCTGTTTTATTTAAAGCTTCTTTAATTAGGGTTCTTTCTGTTTCTTCCATGATTTCATTTAGAGATGATTCATATATATTAGTGTTCTTCTTATATTGTCTAAATTTATATGGCAGTTCTTCCAATGTTATGTTTTCTACATCATTGATACTCATTATTCCTTCAATTAGATGTTCTAGTTCTCTTACATTACCATCCCATTCATAATTGTGAAATATGTCTAGGACTTCCTTTGATATGCCTTTTACATTCTTATCAAACTTTCTATTGAACTTATCTAGGAAATAATTTGAAAGTATTGGAATGTCATCTTTTCTTTCCCTAAGGGATGGTATTTCAAAGGAAACTACATTTAATCTATAGTAAAGGTCTCTTCTTAGCTGCCTCTTTTCTACTGCTTCCTCTGGTAAAACATTTGTTGCTGCAATTATTCTAACATCAACGATTTTGGTATTTGTTGCTCCTACTCTCCTAATTGTGCCATCTTGCAATACTCTAAGTAGCTTTGATTGTAATTCTAGGGGCATGGAGTTGATTTCATCTAAAAATAAGGTACCAAAATTTGCTAGTTCAAATAATCCAGGTCTATCTTCCGCTCCAGTAAATCCTCCTTTGATTGTCCCAAAAAGAATTCCTTCTAATAGGTTTGCTGGCAGCGCTGCACAGTTTTGTGTGATAAATGGCTTAGATCTTCTTGGGCTTGAATTGTGTATGGAGTGTACAAATAGCTCCTTTCCAGTTCCTGTATCTCCAGATACTAATACGGAAACATCTGATTCTGCAGCCTTTAGGGCAAGATTTTTTAGCCTAAGAATTTCCTTGTTTTCTCCTATTATATCTTGCAATGTAAATAGAGCTGACTCCTTATCCTCATTTAGTGATTTCTTTTCTTTCTTGCTACTGTATAGTTTACTTTGAAGATCTACTATCTTTTCTGACATTTCTCTTACTGTTGTAATATCTATTGATATTTCCAGAGCACCAAGTATCTTTCCCCTGCTAGTAATTGGAATGGATGAGTTTATAGTTGTAATTTTTTCTCCTTTATAATTTAGAAAGGTTTGCTCTTCTTTATAAATGGGTTCTCCAGTTCGTATAACAGTAAGCAATGTGCTTGTTTCTTCTGTAAGGGATGGATATATTTCAAGTAAATGTTTGCCTACTACCTTGTCTCTATCTATTCCATCTATGCCTTGAGCAAACTTATTGTAATATACAATTATCCCATTCTTATCTATTACATGAACTCCTTCTTCTAGATAATCTAAAATTTCAATTATATTTTCTCGAAAAAACAAATCCTTCAACTTAATTCCTCCTTTGGTGCTTAATTTTGGGCAGTAATTGCCAATTTTTAGGCACTCCCGTGCCTAATATTAAACATCTAATACTACTTTTTCAGTTATTCCTATTTGTTTTCTGATCATATTTCCACCAATTCTCTTAAATTTCTCTGGATCATCACTTACATAGTATTTGTATATTCCATCTTCTAGCTTTTCATTAAGTAGTCCTTGTTCCTTTAGGATGTTTTTTGTTAATTTTGCTGTTTCGTAAGCTGGATTTACTAAGGTCACTTTATCACCCATTACCTTGCCTATGGTATATCTTAGGGCTGGATAATGTGTGCATCCTAATACTAAAGTATCTATATTATGTTCTTTTAATTCTAATAAGTATTTTTGCGCAGCTAGATATGCTACATCTGAATTCTCCCAGCCTTCTTCTACTATTTGAACAAATAACGGGCATGATACCCCAATTATCTCAGAACTAGGTAGCAATTTTCTTATTTTTTTCTGATAGGAATCGGAGTTTATTGTGCCTTCTGTACCAATTACGCCTATTGTCCTATTCTTAGTACATGCAGCGGCAGCAAAAGCTCCTGGTTCTACTACTCCTATGATTGGAATATCAAACTCTTCCTTAGCTTCTTCCATGGCTAAGGCAGATGCTGTATTACAGGCTATTACTATAGCCTTTATACCCTTAGTCATTAAAAACTTGAAGGACTCTTTTACATACTTGATTACTGTTTCTTTTGATCTAGTTCCATAGGGAATTCTAGCTGTATCTCCAAAGTATATTATATCCTCACCTGGTAATTGTTCCATTATTTCATTTAATACTGTTAACCCACCAATACCTGAATCAAATACTGCAATTGGTCTATTGTCCATAAAATTTCACCTCATCTCTATTTTACTAATAATATATAGATTTTACAAGAAAAAAGAACACTCTAGTGGAGTGTTCTTTTTTAGAAGTTATTTCCTATGGTAGTTGTGGTGCTTCTAGTGTTGGTTCTGCTTCTGTTTCTACTGGCATGAAGTCATTCATATTTGTCATTTGTGCTTCTAACATTTGCATCACATCAATTGAATTATTCTCATCTACTTTTGGTAATTCTACTCTTATTACTTTGTTATTGATATTGTAAGCTCTTGACTTGTAGTTGATTTCTAAGTTTAATACACCTTTTGCTTCTTCTCCTAAAAGTTTAGCTATTTGTCCAATATCTATTCTGAAATCAATAGTACCTGCTTCATGAGTAATATATCCTTTTTCGTTAATACCAAATTCTATAACAATACCTTTTTCTCCTAGTATGGTTACATCTTTATAAGTATCCATAAATGTATTGAATTTTGCTTTGATATTTGGCATTTCTTTTTCGATTTTTTCTAATTCCGCATTAATTTCTTCTATAGCTGCTGCTTTTTCTTCTTCTGGAAGATTTACCATGTTTATGACTACATCCATGTATTCTTTTATAAATTCCATTGTATCTTCATCATCCATGAAGTAGTTTCCTGTATATCTTATTAAATCTTTTAATTCAGCGTCGTCTATTGTTAATTCATAGATAGTTAAATTTTTTCCATCAACAATTCTTTTTTCTTTTTCTTTTACTATTTCAAATCCTGGTTTAAATTTCTCTACCATGTCTTTAAAATATTCTTCCATCTTAGGTTGTAATTCCTTGCTCCATTCCATCAGCTCATTGAAGTTAATTTCTTCACTTGTAGAATTCATCAATTCACTCATATCATATACTAAGTATTCCTTAGCAGGATCTGGTGTAATAAAACCCATTAGCATGGCTGGAATCTTGATAACTTCAAATATTTCAGGACTATCGCCAGACATATCTGTATCAACCCATATACTTATGTCTTCATTGATTAAACCTTGAACATTTAAATTCATATCCACCTTAGCTTTAGCAACTGTCTTATCTTCATTTTGTACCATTCTTTGTTTTAATGTAAGTTTTGACATATTGATTAATGCCATTACTTGTTCTATGTTTGCTTGCTGGTCTTCTGGGAAACCTTCTGCATTTAAATTAAAACTAATTTCTGAACTTGAATCCATTGAAGATATGTCTTGCATCTTGCTAAAAGCATTAAAAAGTTTTTGCTCATCATTTACACATGCAGTCAAACTCATTGCTATTACTAATATTAATGCTATTATTGATATTTTCTTCATACCCATATACCCCCTAAATTATTTGCACATATTATGTACATGTATTTGTTGTTATTATTATAACATTTCAGTTTCTATCTTACAAGGATTATTGGAATAATGTGACTTTAGTAACTTTATTTGTCAAGAGGTTGAATATAAAACTCTCCAACCTCTTGATTCTCTAGAATGTTAGTGTACCATTTTCATCTTTTATTATCTGCAATATTTGCTCCTCTTTGCCATCTAAAGCATTTATATATATAATGAAATCCGAGTCATTATATTTGCCTTTGAATTCATAGCAAAGGATTTCATTTTTACCCTTTGGTATTAAGGCTAATCTGATGGAGTCTATGTTAAAATTAGTCTTTACCTTGGATTTTGCTTCCTCTTGGTCTATATGTGGAGTATCAATAGTTCTATTATGATGATTCATGTAATATGCTGATGCATCAAATCCTACTATTTCACCTGTATCTAAGGCTACTTTTACCTTGATCAAATCTGGGTAAATGGTTACATCATTTTCCTTATATGCAAAGTTAAACAATATGGTTCCATCATATTTTAGAGAATAATTAGGCTCCATACCATCAAAACCTTTCTCTTTTAAATAATTTGATGCCTTTTCCTCTGCATTCTTTATAGATAGTTTTGCGTTAGATACTGCCCTTGGATTTACCATCCATACTACTTTACCACCCTTTTTCGATACAGCCAAGTAAACCGCTAAGTCCTTTTGTTGGTTTTGTGGATATATATGGAATGTATGAGAAGGGATTTTCACTTCATTAATATTTTCTCCTTCTTCAAACAATTCCACATCACTAACCTTATTCTTTCCAAAAAACTCTTCTGCAACGGACCTAGCTTTCTCTACTGACACATCATTATCCGGAAGCCCTACGGGTTTCCTGTTTAAAATTTGGTCTGAAAAGGGACCATCATATATTAATTCTGGTGACTTACCCACTTGTTTATCTAAGTTTATCAAGGATGTCTGAAATACGTTTTCATCCCCTTGTTTTATTTTTTTAGTTTGTTTATTGCTCATTGATGCTACTAAAAAGTTTGATTCTCTTAAACTATCTTGAAGCTTGGATAGCTCTCCATTAAATGAAGCTGCATTGGCTTGAAGACCGTTTAAGGCTTCTCTTTGTTCATCTGTGACTTCTTCTCCTTGGAGATGCCTTTGTATCAAATATGAGGAATAATCTCCTGCCTGAGTTAAGAACTTCTCTGTTTTTGCTGTTTCTGCGTGAGTAATTGGCATTTGACCTAGTTTATCCTTTGCAGAAAATGCTTCGCTCATTATTTGAGAAAACAATACTATATTTTGCTCTTTTGAATTAGCGACTAAGGCTTTGGATAAGTTTACTTGAACATTTTCCACATGCTTTTTTACATCAAAGAACAAATTTTGATAGTGATTTTCCAATGCAATTTCATGCTGTCTTCTTACTTGATTTTGATTATATCCCCACACTAAGGCTGCAACTAGTAGTAGACTTAGTAGACTAGGGGCAATTAAATGCCTTCTATTATTCATTTCTTACCTCCTATAAGCCAAACCAGTGTTTCCCGATTTTAAGCATTACTTTTCTTGACCATATCCATTTAGATGTTGCTGTAGCTGGATTCCAGTAGTACAAACATCCATAGGTAGGATCCCAACCATTTAAGGCATCTCTTGCAGCTTTTATGGAATCTTTATTTGGAGTTAAATTTATTTGTCCATCAGCTACTGCAGTGAATGCCAATGGCTGATATACTACTCCTGCTACTGTATTTGGGAAGGATTGGCTTCTTGTTCTATTTAATACTACTGCTGCTACTGCTACTTTACCTACATATGGTTCTCCCCTAGCCTCCCCATGAATAGTTCTAGCTAACAAATACTCATCAGCACTTCTATTGACACCTTGAGTTGATGCAGTTGTAGATGTAGTTGCCATACCTAATGCTTTAGCAGTGGATGGTCCTACTACTCCATCTACGGTTAACCCATTTTTAGCTTGAAATTTCCTAACGGCTCTATAGGTTCTTGCTCCATATACTCCGTCTACTGATCCATCATAATATCTCCATCTCAAGAGTTTATCCTGTACAGTTCTCACATCCTGCCCCTGTGAGCCCCAATACAGAGTCCTTGGTGCAAACAATGCATTATACCTTGATGCTGTTTGAACAGGCTTTTTTGGCTCATAGAATAGGAAAATTGAAAGAAAAAGCATAACAAATACTGTGGTTAATATAACAAATCTTTTCAATGTCTTTTCTCCTTTCATCATTTTTCTTAAAAATGCTTTGTAGTAGCTTTTTCTTATTTTTAGTATTATTTCATTTTTTATACATTAAATTTAAATAAGTTTGGAAATCGGTGCCAGGCACCAAAATCCAAACTTATTCTTTTAGTTTATTAATGAGGTCTACTATTTTCCACTTTAGCTTCAATGGTGGTTCTTGGTCTTTGTCTATGGTTACCCCTAGTTCTTCTTCTATGTTATATGCTACTGAATGGGTAATATCTGCAAAGCATAGTGGTGGAAACATTATGCACCACCAGTTTTGACCTTTCCCTTCTCCTAAGGTAATTAACAAAGTTTCATATTTTCCTGCTGGTAATACTAAATTTCCATATTTCCGTGTAGGAAAAGTGTCTTGCCCTAAAGTCACTGCTACCGAATAATCTTCCCCTTCTTTTTTTATGACTTTCTCTGTTATTGCTTTCATTTCAGTAATATTATTCTTGATTATGTTTCTACTTTCATCTAGCGATTTGGTAGACTCAAATTTCTCTCCCATTTCCTTTAATATCTCATCTCTTATCTTAAGTTTTAATGCTTGATCTTCCTCTTTATCACTATTTGCTCTTATATGGAATCTGATGATTTCATCCTTGTAGCCTTCTTTAGCATTTGCCTCTATTAATGGATGAGCTAAATAAGTATAAGAGATAATAAATAAAGATAATAGCAGTATTGTTTTTTTATATTTCATTTTCCTTGGCCCCCTAACTTGTCCTTTTCTATTAGTAATTCTTGCCAAAGATCTAATTTCTATACATAAATATTTAGGACAACAGGAGTAGTGTCCCATGGGACACTACTCCTGCCCCTCTGTCCCGCTCTCCCTATTTTATTAATCCTACTCTTCTAAGTCTAGGAGTTACATTTACCTCTATTTCCATTTCCGAGAATACTTCATCCCAATCTTGGGATACTTCTTTCCATATCTTAGGGTGGAATTTGGATATATATTCTCTGACACCTATTACATCTGCTTTATGCTCTTTTTGTAATACTTCCAATGTATGATTTATTTCTTTTTCCATTACTTCTTTAATTGATTTTTCCATATTTTTAAGTTTTTCTTCTCCATCTATCTCTGGCTTGTCTCTTATTATATATTCCTGCAAAGATCCTTGTGTTTCTATATCTATTTTAAATTTTAGATTTTTTTCACCTTTTATTAGCTTTCTCTTCATATTTTGTCCTGTTATTTCATAGGACAATGTGGCATCATTATATGGTGCGTCTATTATTCCAGTCTTCACTTCACCTACAAGAAATGTAATCCCTCTGTTTTCCACTTCCCCTATATGCCCTACTACTTCATAATCTTTAATTATACATCCTCCAAAAACCTTAAGATCATTATTTTCAACCTTTATTCTAGGCACTATTACTGCTCCTTGATCCATGCCTTGGATGAAGTCTGTTAGAGGTTTTGATCTATATCTAACTGAAGAACCAGTATTGTTAAGCAAAGTATATACAGTCCCTTCTATAACTTCTTGTTTTGTAGCTTTAGGCACGGATTTAAGTACATCTTCAGCTTTCCCTTCTGCTGTTGCAATTAATAGTTTTTTGTTTATAACATAATCTCTACTTAGCCCATCCAAGATTTCCCTCATCCTATGTGAATCATTTGCAAGTTCTTCACCTATTATTAATGCTCTTATATGTTTGAAGTAAAATGGATATTGTACTATGTGGGACATTTTTTTAGTTCCTTCAAAAATAGAAGTTGCAGGAATTGAGACTACAAATACTCTTTCTTGTTGGGTTGCATTTTTTCCTATGGCATTAATATTGAGGTAAGATATTGTTAATATATAATCCTCTCCCTCATCATGATTTAAATCTACACCTATTGAATAGGGAAATATCCTTTGATTTATTTCCACCATATCCCAACATCCTGTAGTTAATATTAGTATAGCTATTATTATAATCAACAGTATTTTCTTCATTTAAGCCCTCCTCCTCGTTTTATAATATCCAATACAGTAGATTATCATAGGCATCAAAATTGCTGAGAACAGACCTGCATAATTGAGGACTTTTCCTAACTTACTACTGAGTTCTATGATGTTCTGAGGCATTAGAGCTATTATGTATATTAAAGGCAAAAGAGGTAAAATAAATAGGTCTTGAGATTTAGTGCTACATAGATTTGAGAGGATTTTTCCTCCTGCATAGTAAAATGGCGCTATTGACCCAAAAACAATTATGACCCAAATTGCCACCACTAGGCCATCTAAATTTTCAATGAAAAATCCAGGTAAATCAATCTCCTTAATCAAAGATAATGTAGGGAAGGTTTGCCTTTGTAAATGACTAAGTCCATATTGAGATAATGATATTACGAATATAACCGTATACACCAGTATTACAAGAGCAATACCCATAAGACTTGATTTTAAAGTCTTTTCTCTTTCCTCTGCAAAAGGCAGCACAAATAATAATATTTCGAATCCCATATAGCTAAAAAAGGTGGTTTGTATACCCTTCGGTAGTTGTTTGATGCTGGATTGGAATACTGGCAACATATTTGTAAAATCTAACTCTGCTAAAGTTACTAGAGTCAAAAGTATTATAAATCCTATTACGATAGGATAGATATGATATCCAGCTCTACTAATGATTTGAACATCTAGTCTTGCTATATAGGATGTGGCAATGATAAATGTAACTATTATAATCTCTGTTGGTGTAGTGAGTAACAAGAATGCTTTTATCATCTCAGCAAGATTTCTTGCCACAGATGCACTTACAAGAATGCAATCAAATAATAATACTATAAGAAAGATATTAAATATCCATTTCCCTAGAACCTCTCTCCCAATTTGGAAGAAATCTTTATTTGGATAAAGTTCAAATATCTTGTTTATAATTATTAAGAATGGAATTACTAGTAATCCTGATAGTATTATAGCTATCCATCCATCATTTCCCATAACTAATGATATTTCATTTGGTAGTGTTAGTATTCCTACCCCAACTACCGTGGAAACCACTAGAGCTTTTATTTGTTTAGATGATATCTGATTAATATTTTTCATTATTACCTTCTCCTCATCCTTCTCTTGTTTCTTGGTTGTGTAAAGGCTGGCCTCTTTTCTAATGTTTGTATTGGTGCCTTTATTAGAGTGTCTTTTAATTCTCCTGAATCAAGTCCTAGCCCTGAATATGGTGATGTAAATGGTACTCCATAGCTATTTAGTTTGATTAAATGTGTGCCTAAAACAATTATTCCTAGCATAATCCCATATAGTCCCAAAATAGCTGCTCCGAAAATTAAAAGAAATCTCCAAACCCTAAATCCTGCTGACAATTCGTAACTTGGTATTGCAAATGCAGATATGGTTGTTATTGCTACTATGATTATCATAAGGGAACTAACTATTCCAGCTTCCACTGCTGCTTGACCTATGATAAGTCCTCCTACAATGCCTACAGTTGTACCAATGGGTCCAGCTATCCTCGTTCCCGATTCCCTTAAGAGCTCCATGGTGAGTTCCATCAAAACTGCTTCTACTACTGCTGGGAAAGGGACATTCACCCTACTTGCAGCTAAATAGTAAATCAATTTTGTAGGAAGTATCCCAGGATGATATGCAGTGATAGCTATGTAAAATGCTGGTGCTAGGACAGATAATAATATAGCTATCACTCTTATTATTCTTATGAGTGAAGCCTCTGTCCAACGAGTATAATAGTCCTCAGAAGATTGCATTAATGTACCTAATGTAGCAGGTACCATTAGTGCAAATGGAGAATTATCAACTATAATAGCCACTCTGCCCTCATAAAGCGCTGCTGACACTGAATCAGGCCTTTCTGTATTTTCAATTTGAGGAAATGGAGATAAATAATTATCCTCTATTAAATTCTCTAATATTGAGCTATCTAGCACTGCATCTATATCTATGGATTTTAATCTTTGATTTACTTCTCGAACTAAAGATTTATCTACAATATCTTCCATATACATGACTGCGATACTAGTTTGCGACCTTCTGCCTACCTTTTCCATCTTGATTTTCAAATTAGTATCTTTGATTCTTCTCCTAACTAAAGTCATATTGACCTTTACGGATTCAGTAAATCCATCTCTAGGTCCTCTAATTACTGTTTCTGTTTCTGGCTGACTAACACCCCTTGAAGGCCATCCCTTTGTGTCAAATATTAAACATTTATCCACATTATCAATTAAGATTACTGTATCCCCTGAGAGTACAGCATTTATTACATTTTCCATATGGAACTCTTCTTTTATATCTATAGTGGATAAGGCCTCTTTTGCTATTACATCAATTAAAGAGGATTTAAAGCCTTGAAGGGAAAAGGATCTTATTTCTTCTTCTCTAAATAAAGAAAATATTGCATGTTCGGCAATATACTCCTTGTTTACTAGCCCATCTATAAATACTAAAGTCATCTTTATCCTATAGACATCTCCAACTTCAATTTTTCTAAACTCAACATCATCACAATCAATGAATATTGTTTTTAATATTTCTTCATTTTTCTCTAGATCTTTAAGTAGTATTTTTTCCATAGCCAGCCCCCTACATAAATAACATTAAAATAAACATTAATCCACCTATTGTAATATAAGAGTAGGATATAACCCTTATAAGCTTCAACTCTCTTATGTATCCTTTTTGTTTATAGGTTTTTCCGTCAACTAATAGAGTAAATAACCCTACTGCAATTATTATTAAAATAGTAGTATAATTAGCTACTGCCTTTAATTGGTTCACCAATTTATAAAACAAAAAACCCACCTCCTGTAAATAATATAGTTTACAAAAGGTGGGAAATATATACATTTATTAAATTGTCTGTACTGCGAGAACTGTCCCTGAAGTTAACTTTTCTTTTAATTTGTTCATAGAATGATTGAGTTTATCTAAATCATCAAATAATCCAAATACAGTAGATCCGCTACCACTCATTAAAGAACCTAAGGCTCCCCATTTTTTCATCTCATTTTTTATTTCAAGGATAATTGGATGCTCTTCTATGACTACTTCTTCCATTACATTTACCATATTGTTTGCTACTGACTTTAGGTCATCATTGGCAAGGGAAGATAGCATCTTTTTCATGTCTAATTGTGGATTATTCTGGAGTTTTAGATTGTTATATACTTTTGCTGAGGATACCTCTATACCTGGATTAGCTAGTAGTACAAGTTTGCCGCTGAAGGATTTAAGTCTAGTAAGTTTTTCACCTATGCCTTCTGCCAGCGCAGTACCTCCCATAATACAATATGGAACATCTGCCCCAATCTGTACCCCTAACTCCATGAGTTCTTCTTCTCTTAGATTTAATTTCCATAGATCGTTTAGACCCTTTAATATTGCAGCTGCATTGGAGCTACCTCCTCCTAAACCAGCTGCTATTGGTATCCGCTTGTGTATGTTTATTTCTATCCCCTTATTTATTCCAGTTTTCTCTTGTAGGATTTTCCAAGCACGATATACTAGATTTGTAGAGTCTAATGGAAGATTCTCGTCATTAGACCCTAGGACTATATCTTCTTTTATTTCCCTTATGGTTAAAGTATCCTTTAGGGATATTTGTTGCATTATGGTATTTATCTCATGATAACCATCTTCTCTTTTATATAATACATCTAGACCTAGGTTTATTTTACCGTAGGAATCTATGATAATTTCTTTCATCTTATGTTTCTCCTTTGATATGTTTCTCTTTCGAAAATTGACGCTTTTATTATACCATAGTTCTAGAATTATATAAAACTATTATTTTAGAATGTTACATCTACTTTTTTCTCGATAATTATCTTTTCTCCAGGCAATATATTATTTGGGTTGATATTCTCATTCCCTTGTAATATTTCTTCTATAGTTGTATTGTATCTTTTAGCTATATCCCATAGAACAGTATCTCTTTGTACTATATAGATGGTTATACTAGGGCGGTTTTTCTTATCAATTAGTTCCCCAGTTTCTTCTATTGAAGATATGACTGATAATAATCTGTTTCTATTTATTTTAATCTTATGTTTGATAACAGCCTCTATACTAAAACTATCTTTGGATATAATAGGTTTTATAGACTCTAGATTTATATCTATATCTATTAATCCTCCAGGCCTTTTATCCTCCAATGGTAGATAGTATTTATAAGGAATTTCCTCCCTCAATGTGGCTATCTCTTCTGTTCCTTCTTCTAAGTAAATTACTTGCAATGAAAGAATTCCCTCTATGATGATTTCCTCTTCTCCAAACCTTGTTTCAATTATAATTGGATGTCCCGATAAATCATATATCTCTTTAATTCCATTGTTAGATAAATCCTTATATATATTTTCTTTGTGAGTTATAGCTTTCACATTTTCAATTAGGTTTATTTCTTCCATGACTAGTTTTATTTTTTCCCTTGTAGAATATGCATCTACAATCAAAGATTTCTCATTTTCATCAAAGGCAGTACCCGAAATTCTTAGCTTTGTTTCTATATCTAAAACTTTCAGTTCCCCTTCATCATTTTCTAATACCTCATATCCACCTTCTACTACTTCGATGAGAAGTTCTCCTTGGCAACCAGATAAAGCTCCTGGTATTTCTAGGAAATGATTGAAAGGAATTTCTTCTTCAATTGATGACATCTTGTTTTCTCCATAATAGATTATCCTAGCATTTACTATGCCTGATACTATTATTCTATCTTCTACTACTGTTGACTCCTGCTCATAGGCAGTAATTGAAACCTTTAATATTTCTTCAATAGCAGGTTTTTCATCACTTATTTCAAATGCTTCTTTTACAATGGCATAGGATGTCTCTCTACCATAAATCTCTTTGTATTTGATGGTTTCTTTTAATGTTTGTAAATCTTTCATATCACTTGCAGATTTAATTATCTCTATGGTATTTCCTTCTTCAACTTTTCCTTCTAGGCTTACTAATGCTTTTAGAGCCATTTTTCGTTCATCTAATATTTCTTCTTGGATATATTCTATATTAGGCTTTATCATTGCTGACATTTCTTCTGTGATACCTAGTATTTCTATTTCCTCTCTAAAATCTGCGTTTGTGTCAATACTGTAAATATTATTCTCTACTTCCTCTGATCTATAGACTACTTTAAACTTTACTACACCTGATATAACAATTCTATCCCTTATTACCTTAGTAGTAAGTATTTCTACTGTTCCATCAGTCCATAATATCTTGTTTATATTAGGCTTTGATGGATTCAAATATATTTCTGTCTCTACTAAGGCTTGGGTCTCTTCTTTGCCTCTTAGTTCTTCAATCCTTAGGACATTTTTGTTAATCTCTATGGTCATAATATCCCCCCTATTATTTACTTTATATAATCCTATAGAGATATATATGCTTAAATGTCTTAAATAATGAATAAATCCTAAGGCAAAATACAAATAAAATAACTGTACCCTTTCAGTTATTCTGAAAATGTACAGTTATGCATTAAGAAATTTTTACTTGTGATGGGGATTGTGCGCAAATTGTTACTTCTACAGTTCCTGTCAATACATCTGTGTAAGTGTAGGATACTTTTCTACTGCTTTCGTATTCGTTACTTATTCTAACAACAAATAAGTTTGGATATGCAGCTTCTAGTACTCCCTCTCTAACTATAGTTTTTTTTCTTCCTTTATTAGCTTTTAGTATTACATCTTTTCCGATGTACCTCTCGATGTCTTTCCGAATTTTGATTAAGGTATTCTTTTCCAATAGCATAAACCACCTTCCATAAGTTGCTCCCCGAATTCGAGGGCAGAAGAAGTGTTACCCATTTATAGATTATATCATAGATTTACTTTTTTGTCAAATAAATAAGTTATTATACTATTTATATGTTCTTTTGTCAATTCTAAATATTGAAAGTTTTTACTGACCATTCCAATTTTTAATAAAAAAATATGCTTTTTCCTCTCAAATTCTTGAAGATTTTGTCAAATACTGTGGTATAATATACCTAATTGAATTAAAAAGGGGGAAATTGTTTTGAAAGGTACTATAGTTTCTGCATGGGTAAAGACTTGTAGATCTTTATATGGTGATAATGTAACTAACGAAGCCTTAGATCATGTTAATATCAGTCCAAATAAGATATTCACACCTACTGAAGAAATCGAGGATAGAGCTGCATTAGGAATACTTGATTACATAGCTAAAAAGCTAGGAAAAACATCGGATGAAGTATGGAGAACTATGGGGAACAACAATGTAATCACTTATTCTAAGGATTATCCAGCATTTTTTAGATACAAAAACCTTTATTCTTTCTTATCTGCTATGTACGATATCCATGTAGTAGTAACAAAGAGATTCGCTGGGGCAAAGCCACCTATCTTAGGTATAAAAGCAGTGGATAAATATAATGCCCATATGACATATGCATCTAAAAGGGGAATGTTCGCTTATTTCCATGGTATGTTAGAAGGGGCTGCCAAATATTTCAAGGAAGATATTAAAATTGAAACCTTAGAGAAAACTCAGGATTTCACTAAAATATCCATCACTTTCCCTGAGGAAATATATCTTGAAAAAAAATACAGATTTAATAAAGCCTTATCCTTAGGATTTATTAAATCTATAGAGGGAAAAATTGCTTTGGCTTCTCTTGTATTGGTTGGTATTCCAGCAGTATTATTAAACAAGTTTGTGGATTCAAAAATAGCCTTACCTGCTACTTTGATTCTAGCAGTAATGGTACCATACCTTGTAGGAAAAGGATTATTTAGACCTATAAAGTCTATTTATAATTCTTTAGATGGACTATTGGACAAGGACTTATCCTTTGTAGAAGGCATATCTACTAATGATATATTTGAAAATATCAACAATAAAATCAACAATGTTAAAAATGAAATTAAAACTGATTTTGTAGGATATAAAGGTACTACTGATGAATTGAATGTCTTTGCAGACAAATTTGCAGATATATCCAACAATATGGCCTATACATCTACTGAAATAACCAATGTAGTAGAACAAGTGGCAAATGGGGCTATAAATCAAGCTGATGAAACGGAACAAGTAGCCTATCAATTAAATAGTTCAGTTATTTCATTAAATGAAGTTGTAAGGAAGGAAAACCTAGGTAAAGATGAGCTTGAAAGTGCTGTATCTCAAATTAATCAAGGTTTTGAGGATTTGAAATCTACTTCAGATAGTCTAAATAATGTATTGGGACAGTTCTCACAGGTTCAAATAAAGGGACAAGATCTCCAAAACAGGGCTAATGAAGTTCGTAATATCGTAGAAACTGTTGAGAAAATAGCTGAACAGACTAATTTATTGGCTTTAAATGCTAGTATAGAAGCCTCTAGAGCTGGAGAATTTGGTCAAGGATTCACCGTTGTTGCAATGGAAATCAGAAAATTGGCTGAGGGCTCCAAGGAAGCCGTACAGACTATTAATGCTAACTTAGAATCTTTCGTAAGGGATATAGATGGATTTGTATCAGATATATCTAATCAATTTAATGTATTAGAAAAGGAAAATGTTAAGTTAAATGGAGTTGCAGAGGATAATCATGCTTCAGTAAATTCTATTGCAAAAGTAGCAGATTTAATTATTGAATTAATTGACGAACTAACTAAGGAAACAAATAATATAAATACTATTTTCCACGGAATAGAATCATTAGCAGCTATTGCAGAGGAAAACTCAGCTTCTTCCCAAGAAGTATCTGCCAATGTTCAAACCTATACTGAAGAAATACGAAGAATGACTGAAAGTATTCATGAGTTTAAGAAGGTTAGTATGGACTTTAGCAAAGATCTAGAAAAATATATAGTTTAATGGGACAAGGGGACAGGAGTACTGTCCCTTTTATTATTGACTTTGCAAATCTTAAGAACTACAATTTAGCTAAAGACTAATTTCTATTTGACCCTATAGATTTTTGAACCGACATAATAAATCGGAAATTAGCTTAACAAGCAAACAAAAAGGAGAGAAGGAGGAAAAGGTTTGATTAGGAAGAAGAGAGTATTGAGTACATTAGTAACTGTGATAATAATTATTGGGATGCTACCTTTTGGTGTTTTTGCTGCAGAAACAAATGATTATGATAGTAGCTGGGCAAAGACTGAAATCAACTATATGAAGGAAAAGGGAGTCCTTTCTGGTTATCCAGATGGAACATTTAGACCAGGCAATAATATGAGCAAAGCAGAGTTTTATAAAGTTATTAATGGACTAATGGGCTTTACTAACAAGTCTAAAGTAAGTTTTATTGATGTTAAATCAACAGATTGGTATTATGGCGAAGTAGGGAAGGGATTAGCTGCCAAATACTTATCAAATACAGTAAAACTAGGGGCTAATAGCAAGATTAATAGAGAAGAAGTCGCTAGGATAATTGGCTTTGTCTTTGGAATAGAGAAAGACTTAGCAACAGCTAAAGAATTCACTGACTATGATACATTGTCTGAAGCAACCAGAGGTGTTATAGGCGGATTAAAGAAAAATGGATTTATCAGTGGTTATCCAGATGGAACTTTCAGACCTAAATCAGAGATTACAAGGGCTGAAGTTGTGAAGATGCTAAATAATATAACAGGTGAAATAGTTAATCTAGCATCTACTGTAAATAAGAATATAAAGACAAATCTTCTAGTAAATACTGGAGATGTAGTTTTAAAAGATATGGTAATAGAAGGTAATTTATATCTAACTGAAGGAATTAGACAAGGTGATATAACTCTTGATAATGTAGAAATAAAAGGAGAATTAGCTATCAAGGGTGGGGGAGCTAACTCTATAATCATTAATAATTCCAAGATAAATACAGTAACAGTGGATAGACAAACAAGATTACTACAGGTGGAATTTGAAAATACTAGAGTAGAGCAAATTATTAATTTACAGGATGGAAAAGTAACAGATATAGTACTAACAAAAGAAGAGATTTTAGATGGAATATTAGATGATTTAGAAGACGGAGCCTTAAATAATATTGTATATCCTGGGGATGATAAAGACGAAGAAGGAAACAGAATCTATATATTACCTTCCTTTGTTAAAAAATATATCAATGACTTTTATAATATAGATAACATTGGTGTACATTTAAGTAATCATGATGTGGGTGTAACCCGAGGTCATCACAAAGTAACATTAATACTAGATGATGCAAGTGCTGAAAGAATAATTAAAACGGATACATTTACAGTAGATACTCCTAAAGGATTTACAGATATTTTAGCATATGGTATCAATACAATAATACTGGATAACAATATTGAGATTACAGGCAGTATAGACAATTCAGGATTAAAGAACATTATATTTAATGGATATAAACTAATAATTAACGGAGAAGATGTAAACGAAAAGCAATCATCAAAAGAAACTATTGGAAAAGAAACAAGTGTAAAAGAAACTAGGAAACTACCAGAAATATATGATACTGGGAAGGCAAAAATAGTAAAAATACCTGCCATGCCTGAAAAGGGATTTAAATGGCCCTATTTATTAAAGATCCCATCAAATACTTATAAAAAATCAAATGCAGATCTGCCAAAGAGATATTTAATGTTTGAAATGGCAAATACAAACGAAGCTAAATATGACGAAATGGGACAAATTATGATAGAGCGCTTAGAGCTCCAACAAGCGGCTAGCTTTCGGCTAGCAGAGAAACTATGGTCGCCTGTAATGGTGCCACTATATCCTAGAACACACATCCCTTATTTTGCAGAGAAAGATTATACAGATCCAAACTTTATCTTTGAGCATCAATTTGATAGGGATAGTGTAATGCTAGAAGAATTACTGGAAGATGAATTTATCAGGGAGCAACTTTTGGAAAATTATAGTGAAAATTATTATAATGTAGAAGACTTTTTAGACTTTGACAAGCAAATTTTAGCTATGATAGACCATGCCATAGACTACTTAAATCAATATGGACATAATGTAGAAGATAAGATACTAATTGGTGGTGACTCTGCTTCTGGACATTTTTCAAATAGATTTGCTACATTATATCCTGAAAGAGTTAAAATTTCCTCTGCTGGACTGGTTATATCAGGAGTCATGGCAGCTAAATCAGAATATGATGGTGAAAAATTAATGTATCCAATAGGAACTTACGATTATGAAAAAATAACAGGTAAAAAATTTGATTTAGTTGAGCACAATAAAGTAGCTAGGATACATTATTTTGGTAAAGAAGATGACCATGAGGCCCTAATGCCTTCAGATGTATACGGAGATAAAGAAAGAGATATAATGATTAAGTTATTTGGTGCCCATCTAGACAATCCACTTCAAAGAATTAGGAATGTAAATGATTTTTATGTTGAATCAGGTGGCAAGGGCATAATTGTTTATATGGATAAGACAGGGCACGATGTTTCCAATTCAATGGAGGACTATTTATTACAATTTTATAGAGAAAACTTAAGAAGCGAAAGGCCTGTATATAATCTACCAAAGAATCCTAAAGGATTAGAAGTAGAGATATACAAGTAAAATGTGGGACAAGGGGACAGGAGTACTGTCCCTTTTTTAGTGGGACAATACTCCTGTCCCTCTGTCCCGTTTTATATACCGAAAAATATTTTTGTTATGTAGACTGCTGATAATAATCCTACTAAATCTGCAGTTAATCCTGTTGTCAATGCATGCCTTTGTTTCCTTATGGATACTGAGCCAAAGTATACTGCTAATATATATACTGTTGTCTCACTGGACCCCATCATTACGGCAGCTATTCTGGCTACCATGGACTCTGCCCCATGAGTTGTAGCTAGTTCGCTGACTATTCCTTGTGCCCCAGACCCAGATAATGGTCTCATAAGTATCATGGGGAATACTTCATCAGGAATATTAAGTAGTTTTGTAATGGGAGATAGGGTCTTTATTAAAACATCCATGGCTCCCGATGCTCTAAAGACTCCAATGGCTACTAACATAGCAACAAAGAAAGGAATTATTCTTATAGCTGTGCCAAACCCCTCCTTAGCTCCTTCAGTAAATGAATCATACACCTTTACTTTCTTAGACATCCCATAAAATATAATACCTACAATCATAAAAGGGACAGCAAATTTGGATATTAATTGCATTATATTTACAAACATTCTCTTACTCTCCCCCTAGATCTTATTAGTTTTTTTCACCTGATATCTTGGTAGTTCCTGTAATAGCTTGGATAAGATTATGGCTACAGTTGTAGATGTTATGGTTGCTATTATAGTTGGACCAATTATTTCAGTTGGATTTATTGCTCCTGCAGCTGACAGTATTGCCATGGTTGAAGCGGGTATTAGGGTAACGGATGAAGTATTTATGGCAAGAAATGTTACCATGGCATTAGTGGCTGTATCTTTTTTTCTATTTAGCTTCTGTAGTTCTTCCATAGCTTTTAACCCAAAGGGGGTAGCAGCATTGCCTAATCCTAGTACATTGGCAGAAATGTTCATTACCATAGCCCCCATGGCTGGATGATCAGGTGGCACATCTGGAAATAAGAAGACCATAACTGGTCTTAAGGCTCTTCCTATTCCTCTAATAAGGCCTGAGTCCTCAGCTATCTTCATAATTCCTAGCCATAGACCCATTACACCAACAAGCCCAATAGCAAGCTCAACAGCTGATTTAGCACTATCTATGGCTGCATTAGTTACTTGATCTAAGTTCCCAGTTATAGCCCCTACTACAAATCCAATAATTATTAAAACTGCCCAAATAATATTAATCATATAATCACCACCCATAAAAGATAGTGAATAGCTATTCACTCTTCACTATTCACTCTTCACTATTCACTATTAACTATATTCTCCTCCCCCTCCATATATTCAAAAAATAATAAGAGCCAGGTTATCCTGACTCTTAGTGTTCTCTATATTCCCAGTAATGCTGTGGCTATTGTAAAGTATACAATCAAGCTTAAAGCATCTACTATTGTTGTAATCAGTGGTCCAGCCATTATAGCTGGGTCTAATCTTAGTTTTTTTGCTAATATTGGTAGTATTCCCCCTACAAGTTTAGCCGATACTACCGTTATGACTATTGTAAGGGAAACCGTTGCAGATATTGGAAATCCAACTTTTTCAATTGTCATAAGTCTAACAAAATTTGTAGCTGAAAGTACCAATCCAACTATTAAACTTATCCTCAATTCTTTCCATAAAACCTTCAATCCATCACGGGTTGTAATGTCTCCCGTTGCTAATCCTCTTATTATCAAAGTAGAAGATTGATTGCCTGAATTTCCCCCAGTATCCATTAGCATTGGAATAAATGTACTTAAAATGACTACAGATGTTAATACATCTTCAAATTTACCCATTATTCTTCCAGTAAATGTGGCAGAAATCATTAGTATCAAAAGCCATGGTAGTCTATGTTTTGCTAAAGTTAGTACCTTGGTATCTAAATATGCCTCATCTGATGGGGACATTGCAGCCATTATCTGAAAGTCTTCTGTTGCTTCTTGTTCCATTACATCCATGATATCATCAACGGTAATTATTCCTATCAACCTTTGTTCTTTGTCTACTACTGGTAATGCTACAAATCCATATTTTTTAAATGTATCAGCTACAGTTTCTTGATCATCATGGGTATTTACATTTATTACTTCATCTTCCATAATATCGCCAATTATTTCATCTAGTTCTGAGACAACCAAGGTTCTTAAGGATATAAAACCCTCTAATGTCCTCTTTCTATCCGTCACATAACAAGTGTATACTGTTTCTTTATTAAGCCCAGTTTTCTTTATATGTGATAGGGCTTCCTTTACTGTCATATTTTTTCTTAACTCCACATATTCTATGGTGGTCAAGCTACCTGCTGAATCTGGTGGATATTTGAGGAATTGGTTTATCAACCTTCTTTCATCATCTTTAGAATAGGCAAGAACTTTGCTTACAATATTTGCTGGCATTTCTTCCAAAAGGTCTATCATATCATCAAAGAATAATTCATCTATAATATATTCTAACTCTTTATCAGTAATGGAATTTACAATGCCTATTTGTTGTTCTATTGAAAAATGCGCAAATACCTCTACAGCTAAATCCTTAGGCAACATTCTAAATATTAGCAAAGTCATATGAGAATCCAATGAATCTAGTAGTTCCGCTATGTCTACTTCATTCATTTCTGATAGTTCTTTTTTAATCTGAACATATTTTTTTTCTTTAATTAAATCTAGGATGGTTCTTTCATCCATGGTCATTCCTCCTAATTAGAGAACCATGTATAATGAAAATGGTTCTCTGTTTTTATTTTGTATTTTGATATTACTGGGCAAAGGACCCGAATCCATTTTCATCACCAACCCTTTCTATATAGTGAATAAGTAATAGTTAAAAGTGAATAAGTTAAAAGATTTAAAGACTTTAAACTGTTCACTGTTCTATTATACCACATTATATGCAACTCAATTAAAAAAGATAGGTCTCCCTATCTTTTTGTGTTTTAAACTATTCACTCTTCACTATTTTTTAACATCCACCTATTGATCTATCCGGGATTACCGTGAATCCTCTTTTTAACCAATTATCACTATAATCTACTGTGAATTTTCCAAAGTCTTCCTCTAAGCCTTTTTCTAATAAAAATGTGAAGTCATCTACTTTAGATTGTGAATCCCCTTCTTTATGCTCATCCAGAGCTAGACCAAATGATGGTCCACCTCAACCATAGCTAGCGATATATATCCTTAAAGGCTTATCAGTTTTTTTATTTTCAACAACTTTGATTAACTCTTCCTTAGCTTTTGGTGTTAAATCTATAACCATATTGTTACCTCCTATATTTATTTTTCTTAGATTTTTTATTATCTATTCTTACTATTTATTATATACCCCATGAGGGTATTTGTAAACAACAATATTAAATTTATCTATATATTTATTATCTATTATAGATTACCCCAATTAATCAATTTCTAAATTGTTAATATTTAAAAAAGATTCTTCACTGTGCTTAGAATGACAAATCTTGCCCTCTAATCAAAGTTAAGAATCTTTTCCTTTTTTATTAATTTTCTTGTTTTCTATTTCTAATTTTACTGTGCTTCAATTACATAAATTTGTGATTTTACCTTAGGATGCTACATTGCTCTTCCTGGCATTACTGCGTCTACTACGCCTATTACCAGAGCACCAATTATAGCTCCCCAGATAGATATACCGAAACCAGGAACTATAAATTTGGTAACATAAAGAATGATTGCAGAAACAAGAAATCCCGCTATTCCTTTTCCAAAAGGGGATGCATTTACTCCGGTAAATGTTTGGACTAAATGATCCAATACACCAATCACTACAGATGCTAGCAATAAACTCCATATACCATTAATAGTAAATCCTGGAGTAAAATATGCTGCTATGGCTACTACTATTGCAGTCACCAATACTCTAATAAGCAAATGGCCAATACTAAAATCATTATCTCTATCCCTATCTCTATGATCCTCTCTGTTTCTTTCGTTATTATCCATTACTTCACCTCCTAATATAATAATCTCCATTCAGTTTAGTTTTTATACAATTAATTATTAAATATTTTTTATATTTACAGAAATAAATATAAATATACTGGAAAGAATATAAAAGATATGCTACTATATTAGTAAGAATTAAAAAGGAGGTCAGAAATATGGAAATCACTAAAGATGTATTGATAGGTGAATTAATTAGAAAAAAACCTGAAGCTATAGAAGTTCTTATGTCATTTGGTATGGGCTGTGTTGGATGTCCATCAAGTCAAATGGAAAGCTTAGAAGAAGCTGCTATGGTACATGGTTTAGATTTAAATAAATTAATGATTGCATTAAATTCATAGTTAAAAAATAAAAGAGCTTATTTCTAAGCTCTTTTTTTGTTTATTCTTTTCCTACTAAAGTATCTATTTTTTCTCTGTCAAATCCTACTATTTCTTCACCATCTATTACAAGTACTGGAACACCCATATGACCCATAGCCATTAGTTCTTTTCTTGCTTCCTTATCCGTTTGGACATTTTTTTCTGTAAATTCTATCCCTTTTTCATTTAAATAATCTTTAGCAGAAATACAATAGGGACAAGTGTTACTTGTATATACGATTACATTAGCCATTCTAATTCCTCCTTCAATATGCTTTAAATCAATTATACCCTATAGGGGTATAATTGTCAATAGCTTTATATTTTTTATTTTACCCATAGTTTTTTGAAATAATCATTGATTTTACTTGTTTTTCCAATTTGACAATTATATTTTTTAGTAATATAATATTAATATAAACTAATGAGGATGAAAAATATGATAAAAAATTATATGGAATTAATTGTGGATGAAATCTACAGCGAAATAAGAAGTCTCTACCACAACTGTGATATGAATAAATGTGAACATGATATTAAATCAATTGCCTTAACTAATTTACCACCAGTTTATTTCAAAAATGATATAACTGAAGGAGAAAAAATGGCTTTCCTATTAGAACGGCAAAGAAGAATCACAGTTTTAGCCAAGGTTGCTGAAGCGGCAGATTCTGTATGTGCAAACTGTAATATAATCAAAAAATAAACGCGAAAATCTTTATAATTAGAAGGTCTTCGCGTTTAATTATGTTTTTTAATCCATAGGTATCATAGGAATTGGATTATCTACTGGCTTTCCTGTAATTGGATCTATGTAAATTATCCAATAACCTTCTGTATTTACTCCTGGATACCATGTATTGAATCCACTAGCTCCACTGTAGGGATGTTCATCGCTTGAAAACTTACCAGGCACTCCATATACAAAATATTTTACCATTTCCCCTTCATTATATAATCCAAATAAATAATGTTGATATTTGTTCACAAGTTGATTACATGTAACTACATTATCCATATATAGGGCTTTATTATTGCCTCCAGAAATGTATGAGAAATATGGAAGAAAAGATCTATATTCATTTTCTTTGTCTAATTCAACAATCCACCAATTATATCCTTTTAAATTATGATTAAATGGATCAATGTAAGGAAAAAATCTTAGAATACTTAGTACATAGCTAGTTGTTTGATTTTTTTGGTTTAACTTTCTCATATAATCTAAAGTCTTGTAATCAGGTTCCATAGATTCTTCTTCAAAATCCAATGGATCAATTTCATTTCCTTCATATAATTGTTCTGGAGTATATTCTTGAGCTGTTATTTCTTCAACAATTTCTTCTACAATAGCTTCCTCAACGGCAATATCTTCTCGAATTTCTTCAACTATGTTTTCAACAATAATTTCCTCAATTTCTTCAACAATTGGTTCTTGAGCAACTATTTCTATTGTTTCTTCTAAAGTCTCTGTTGATACTTCTTCATATGGAATGGAATATTCCACAGGTATAGACTCTCCATTTGCCACTGGTTCAAGAGCTGGTATATCATACATTGGGTCATAGGCCTGCTCCAAGATAGGAACTTGACTTATTTCTGTGTTCAATGATTCCATGTACCTTTCAATTACACCATTTTCCTTGTCTATATATCCTCCTAATAGGATATCCTTATCTTTCATTACTAGGATACCTACTATTTTTTCCATGGAGAATCCTTTTGATTCTAGGTCTCTTTGTATAAATACAAATTCTCCTCTTCCTTTCCCAATGTCATCTGTAAATATCTTGCCCAGTTCTAGAATTGAATTGGATTTATCCTTAGTGATAAATCCTACATTATAACAGTCCTCTATTCCTGCGTTCTCAACACTTACTGTAAGAATTCCCCTAAGTCCTCTGATTTCTAGTTTACCATGGCCCTTTGGGTTTGATCCAGTTATTGTAGCGAAATCTTTCTTTAGTATAATAAATTTTCTAGTATATGATAATGTTGTCGCCATAATCTTACCCCCTTTTTACACTTTATTTAATTATATGTCTAATGGGGGCAAAGATTTACTTATCTTTATAAAATCTTCTACAGATAAATTTTCAGCTCTTTCCTCTAATCTTATATTTGATACTTCTAGGGCATCTTTTATAATTTCTTTTTCAATATTAAATCCATAGGATGATAGGGCATTAATTATGGTTTTTCTTCGCTTTGAGAAAGCAGCCTTGACTACTTTGAAGAATTTATCTCTATCTATCTCTGGTAATTCTTTCTTTAGAGTAAGTTTTATTACGGCAGAATCTATTTTAGGTTGTGGCATAAATACGGTTTTTGGTACCTTTACAACGATTTCAGGATTACTATAGAAGTTAACAAATATGGATAGAGATCCATATTCCTTTCCACCAGGACCAGAAGCCATTCTCTCAGCCACTTCTTTTTGTACCATTACTATTATGGATTCTAGATTCAAATTATCCTCTATTAACTTTGCAATTATTGGAGTGGTTACATAATATGGTAAATTGGCCACAACCTTCACTGGACCATTATCTAATTTTTCCTCGATTAATTTTCCTATATCTATTTTTAATATATCTCCGTGAACTATTTCCACATTATGATATTTTCCAAGGGTCTCATCTAATACTGGCAACAAAGTATTATCTAACTCAACTGCTACAACTTTTTTTGCCCTTAATGCTAGTTCTTCTGTCAAAGTACCCATACCAGGACCTATCTCTAGAACATAGTCATTTGAAGTAATATTACCTTCACTAACTATTTTCCTCACAATATTTCCATCTATTAGAAAATTTTGTCCTAGACTTTTGGAGAACTTAAAGCCATGTCTTTCTAGAACTTCTTTCACACGAGATGGTGAATATAGCCTTTTATCTTCCATTTTGATTTTCAACCCTTTCTAAAGCCTTTTCAAATTCTTCCCTTGTTATTCCAAAATTATTTAATCTGTTTAGGAATTGCTTAGAATTTGAATATCCAATTCCTAGAATATCCCCTATTTTTTCTCTCTTTTCAGCTGCATTTGATCCACCAGCTAATCCTAGACTTATGATTTCTTCCTTTGTGAACTCAAAAGTTTTGTCTATAGTAACAGGTCTAGCTTTTGAAATGGCTTCAATTATATCTTCCTTTGTGGCATTCTCTACCCCAATATCTCCCTTTTTCAAAGCTTTTCCTTGAGGTAGAAAGGCATGCTTGCAAATCTTAAGATGCTTAGATAAATCCTTTCTAATTTGCTCTCCAGCATAATCAGGATCTGTAAGAATAATGACCCCTCGCCTCTCAGATAAATTTATCAAGGTCTTAATAAATTCCTTTTTATATCCAAATCCCCCTGTTGCAATAACTTCAGCATCTAATGCAGCTTTTACAGCAGTAATATCATCTCTACCTTCTACTACAATTACTTCCTTTATCAAAATAACAACCCCTCTTGGGGACAGAGGGACAGGAATTGTGTCCCATTTTATGGGACGCAACTCCTGTTGTCCCTAAATAATCCCAAATAATTTTTTAGTGTTTCTATTAGTTGCTTCTCCTAGTTCTTCAATAGTTATTCCTCTTATTTCTGCTATGGTTTCTGCCACATATTTTACAAATATAGGCTCATTTCTTTTCCCTCTATATGGAACAGGTGTAAGATAAGGGCAGTCTGTTTCTATGAGTAATTTATCCAAGGGGACTGCTTTTGCAACTTCTTTGGCTACCTTTGCATTGTTAAATGTAACAGGCCCTCCTAATGATATATAAAACCCTAACTTTATATATTCTAAAGCCATTTCTACACTACCAGAATAGCAGTGCAACACTCCTCTTAAGCTTCCATCTTGGGCTTCTTTTAGTATGTCAAAAGTCTCCTGATTTGCCTCTCTAGTATGAATAACTACCGGCAAGTCTACTTCCTTTGCTAACTTTAGTTGCTCTTTAAACCATTTCCTTTGTACATCTCTCGGGGAATTATCATAATGGAAATCAAGGCCTATCTCCCCAATGGCAACTACTTTCTCTCTTTTTGCAAAGGATTTTAATATTTCTATAGTAGAGTAATCCATTTCCTTTGCAGAATGAGGATGAACTCCTATTGCTGCATAAATATTGTCATATTTTTCAGCCAAAGATACAGAGGCAATGCTAGTCTGTAGATCAGCTCCAATATTTATCACTAATTCTACTCCATTACCCTTTAAGTTTTTAATTATCATTTCCCTGTCATTATCAAATCTTCTATCATCAAGATGTGCATGGCTATCTATAATCATTTTTTTGTTTCTCCTTTATGATATTGTTGCTCCTGATTGTAAATCTTCTAAAGTAGATACTAAGCTTAATTTTCCTGAACTATCCTCTGCAGCTAATACCATTCCTTTGGACTCTATTCCTCTTAATTTTACTGGTTTTAGATTGGTAATGACTACTACCTTTTTGCCTACTAAATCCTCTGGTGAGTAGTATTCTTTTATGCCTGATACTACTTGACGCTGCTCTTCACCTAATTTTAATTGTAATACATATAGTTTATCTGCCTTTGGATGGTTCTCACAGGAAATAACTTCTGCAACCTTTAATTTTATCTTATCGAAATCATCTATTGTGATTTCCTCTACTTTTTCTTCTACTATTTCTTTTACATCTTCCACTTTTTCAGCCTTCTTTCCTTTACTTCTTTTATCTATTAAAGCTTGATTTGCATCATTTAATTTAATTAATTCCTTTTCTACCTCAAGTCTTGGGAATATTATTGCTCCTCTGCTTACCCTTGTGCCTACTTTTATGCCTCCCCAAGCTTTGGAATCTTCCCAAGAGATGTCTCCACTTAAGCCAAGTTGATTTCTTATTTCTTCAGAAGTTTTACTCATAAACGGTTTAATTAGTATAGATACTATCCTTAAGGACTCTGTCAAATTATATAGTACAGTGTCTAATCTTTCTTTATTATCTTCTTTTGCTAATACCCATGGCATAGTTTCATCAATATATTTATTTGTTCTTCTAATTAACTTCCAAATTTCTTCTAAGGCGTTGGAGAAATTTAGTTTATCCATATATTGTTCTACCTTATTAGCTACATTTATACCTACTTCTTTTAAGGAATCATCAAATTCTCCTTCTTTAACAGGAGCAGGAATTATACCTTCATTATATTTTTCAACCATGGTAACAGTTCTACTAACTAGATTACCAAGATCATTGGCTAAATCTGAATTTAATCTTTGTAAGAATTTTTCCCTTGTAAATGAGCCATCTTGACCGAAGGAAAATTCTCTTAGCAAGAAATATTTAAATGAATCTATTCCATATAATTCAATGATTGGCTCAGGGTATATTACATTACCCTTTGATTTTGACATTTTATCATCATCGAATAATATCCATCCATGACCAAACACCCTCTTTGGTAATTCTATATCCATTGCCATCAAAAGTGCTGGCCAGATTATGGTATGGAATCTTACTATTTCTTTACCTACTAAATGCACATCAGCAGGCCAGAATTCCTTGAATTTTTCTTCATTGTCAGTTCCATAGCCAAGAGCTGTAAGATAGCAGGATAATGCATCTATCCATACATATACTACATGGGATGGATCAAAGGGTACCTTTATTCCCCAATCAAAACTAGTCCTTGATACACATAAATCCTCTAGTCCATCCTTTAGGAAATTATTTACCATTTCATTCTTTCTTGATTCAGGCAAAATAAAGTTTGGATTGTCCTCATATAATTTTAATAGTTTATCCCTATAGTTTGAAAGTCTAAAGAAATATGCTTCTTCCTCTGCAAGATGAACTTCTCTGCCGCAATCTGGACATTTGCCATCTACAAGCTGAGATTCTGACCAAAATGCTTCACATGGAGTGCAATAATGGCCTTTGTATTTGGATTTGTAGATTTCTCCCTTTTCATATAACTTTGTAAATATATCCTGTACAGATTTTTCATGATGTGAATCTGTGGATCTGATAAATACATCATAGTCTATCTCCAAGGTACTCCATAGTGATTTAATATCTGCCACTATATTATCTACATAGGCCTTTGGTGTTACACCATTTTCCTTAGCTTTCTCTTGGATTTTTTGACCATGTTCATCTGACCCTGTAACAAAGAATACATCATATCCTTGCAATTGCTTAAATTTCTTGATGACATCTGCAGCAACTGTAGTATAAGTATGCCCGATGTGCAGATTGTCTGATGGATAATAAATTGGTGTTGTTAAATAATATTTTTTCATCATAAAACCTCCTTTTAAAATTTCCCTCAGTGAAATAAATAAAACCTTCGTCTCTATATAGAGACGAAGGTTAGCTTCGCGGTACCACTCTAATTTATCTAAATCTCTCGATTTAAAACTCACTAGGTTTATTAAACCTTGCAGTGTAACGGCTGCTTCCGTCACAGTCTAAAATATTCGACTGTAAAGCTCCGGGGCCATCTTCGGAATAATCTTAATCGCTGGCTTTCACCTATCCCAGCTCTCTTTAGAATAATCTTAATCCTACTCTTCCCTTCCACTCTTTAAATTTAATTTGTAGTCTAATATAACTTTTAGTATATCTTTTCTTATTTAATATATTATTATACTCTAAGTATTATCTTTAGTCAACTAAAGAACTGCATCTATTTTTTTCTTAACCATAGATTCCTGAAAGAATAAATAAACTCCTATCATCAAGAGAATATCTCCCAGACTTATTATCCTTGCCAAAGGATAAGGTCTTGGTAATAAAATTACATCAGCTAAATAAACAAATTTAGTATCTTCTGAGATTATAGAATGTTTTATATCAAAAGGTTTGTCTGGCATCTCTTCTGTATAATGTTCATATCCCTTAGCTCCTTTAAAAGATACAGGCATTTTGCCACCATTGGCAAAGATGACTATGAAATTTAACACCATTCCAATAAGAATAAATTTCATAAAGTTCTTTTTAATATTTAAAATAACCCCTATTATCATAAGTAAATAGGTGAATAAATGTATGTAAAAAAAGTATTTATCAAAAAATTCTGTTCCTAATATAAGATTTTTGCCCTTTAACCAAGATATCGATCCTTGAATTAAAGCTGCAATAAGAAATAGATACCATCCCTTTATATGCATTTCTCCAATATTCCTTATTTTCCCTTTTCTAAGTATGGCTACAATAAATCCAAGAACAATAGATTCTATAAACAATAAGATCACTCCTACTCATTTAGCATATCTACAAACTTTTCTGCAAGAGCTGGATGGAATTGAGTTCCAGCATTATTGATTATCTCTTGTAAGGCCTCTTCCTTGTTCAATGCTTCTCGATATGGCCTGTCTGAAGTCATGGCATCGTAGGAATCAGCTATGGCAAGTATGCAAGCTTCTATTGGTATATCATCACCAGATATGCCTTCAGGATATCCTTTGCCATCATATCTTTCGTGATGGTACATAATAATACCAGAAATCTTTTTTAAAAAATCAACCTTACTTATGATTTCAGCACCTATACTTGAATGTTTCATGATCTCTTCATACTCTAGTTTTGTTAATTTTGCAGACTTATTTAAAATATTATCATTTACACCTATTTTCCCAATATCATGTAAAATTGCAGCATTTTTAACATTTTGAATCTTCACATAGGATAGACCATAAGCCTCTGCTAACCTAGTGGCATACTTCTCTACTCTAGAGGCATGTCCAGATGTATAAGGGTCTTTGGCCTCCATTACAGAATTAAAAGCTTGTATGGTAGATAGATATAGATTCCTTGTCTCCATATATAGTTTAAAAGTATATCTTGCTAATAACAATGGACCAAAGAATAGTATGACTGCACCATAGCCATAGCTAATAAAAGCTAAAGCTATAATAATGCCTATGGTCCCTACCCCTATTATGCTACCTATTATTCCATATATATTAGAAAACCAAATCTTGGTGAATTTTTGATTGTTCAATAAAGCAATTAACTTTGATATTATTACAGTGTTAAAGATTGTACCTAAGACTACTATTAAAATTGTTAGAAATAATGAAAATCCTCCTATCTTCCCTCCAGCACCTAAATATATTAAGCCCATAGCAGATGTTACAATAATACTTTGGGATACATTAAATATTGTAATATAATAGGGTGTATTTAACAGATGAGTATAACCATATTTTGGAACCCTTGGACACCTAAATAATAATCCTATAAAAGATGCCGTAGTTCCCAATAAAGGTCCTCCTACAATAATAGATGCAAGGTTAATAGCAGAGCCTACAGAAACCCCTGTAGAATCGTTAGGTAACATTATTAATAAGGACTCAACAATAATGGTAAGCACTGTCCAAAATAATAGCATTTTTATATCTGTAATTGTAAAATTTCGAATTAAGAAACCATAAGTTATAATTGCTAATATAAAAAGTACTCCAATATATATATATGTTTTTCTATCTGGCTTCAAATACAACTCATCTCCTTATATATCTTATACCGGTTAATAAATCAGTACTATCTAACCCAAGTTAAATTCGCTCCAGCGGATAACGCTAAAGCTAGAATGCTAAGTAAAACTGTTAGAATTCTTTTCATGGAATATAGCCCCCTTTTTGGATACTATGCTGATTCGCTATTACAGCACGCTATATTCGCTTCGCTATTATATTAATAAATTTATTAGCCGGTATTGATATCTATTTTGATACATAACGATTAATTGCGTCCAAAGATGCCTCTACAACTGCTTCCTTATAATCAGACCCAACTAAAGAAGAACCACAAATTCTTTGCTCACTACCATTGTGAACAGCCATGATGATGACAATTACCACTTGTTCTGTTGATACATTGACAGTTTTTATATCTTCTAGTATAAAAGCATCCTCATATCCATAAGCATCTTCAACAGTCTTTAATGTAATATCTACTAACATTCTATCTATATTTCTACTAGTATTTATTCCATTTATTGAGTTCTCAAAGATATCCCTATGGTTGTCCAAAGATACTTTAACTGTAGCCCTTTGGCCATTTTTCTCGTGGGACACAGACACTATTTTAAGTCTGCTTTCAGCCCTTTTAAGGCTATCATCTTGTATCTCTGCTATACTTATTTTCTTATGGTCTATTTGGATATTATATGTAGCTATGAGAACGGATTGGATATCCCTAACTAATTGTTTTGCAGATCTGCCTCCATTTGAAACAATATGAATTTCATTAAAAGCTTCATTCTCTCCTAAAATGATCTTGCAGGTAACTACCGAATCTAATTTTTCAATTGTTTGTTCAATTATCTCTATATTCATATTATCCCCCTGGATACATATTTATTATAGCCTATATAAAATTGTTAAATTTTCTCAATCATATTTTCAATTCTATCACTAATATATCTGCCTTACAACATAAAACTAGAAAGATAGAAATAAATAGTTGTGAATGAATAATTTTCCAATTTATGGTCCATCCTATAAATTATAGCAAGAAATTTTCAGAAGATTCCGGGTATTGTAGCAAAAATTTGACAAATCTAGAATTATTGAATACAATACAATAATAGTTAAATTATGGGAGGTATATTATGGAAAAAAACATAGTCAATAAGACTTGGAAACTCATAGTCTTGACTGCCCTCGCTATAGCTATGACTGTATCTTTAGGGGTTTTTATGTACCAAAGTGATGCTAATAGTATCACTTTAGAAATGGAAGATGAAGTGATAAAGCTAACTTCAAATTCTGACACAGTGGAAGATCTTCTTGAAGAAGAAGACATTCCTTTTAAAGAAGGGGCTTATATTAATCTTGCCCTGGACACTGAACTAGAAGAAAATATGAACATAATTATAAAAAATCCTAAGGCATATACTATTTCATCAGGTGAAGTTGCTATTGAGATAAATTCAATTCACAATACGATAGCTGAAATCCTAGATGAACAAGGTGTAGTCTTAGGGGATAAAGATTTCACTTATCCAACATTAGACACAAAGATTTCTAGTGGTGAAAGTATTCAACTATTTAAGGTTAGGGAGGTGGTTGAAACCGTTGAGAATTCTATTCCTTTTGAAAGCATTGTAAAGAAGAACAATAAATTAGATATAGGTAATGTTAATCTTGTTCAAGAAGGTAAGGATGGCCTTTTGAAGACCTATTATAAAAAGGAATATATCAATGGTGAACTAAGTTCCACTGAAATAGTAAATGAAGAAGTGTTGATTGAGCCTATTTCTAATATTGTAGAAAAAGGTACAAAGGATTTAATTGTTACTTCTAGAGGTGATACTAGTTATAGAAAAGCTATAACTATGTCAGCTACTGCTTATGATTTATCCTATGAAAGCACTGGAAAAAAACCCGGTGATAAACATTTTGGTCTCACAGCCTCCGGTACAATGGCTAGACCAGGTGTAGTTGCAGTAGACCCTAAAGTAATACCCCTCGGGACAAAGCTTTATATTCAAAGTCTCGATGGTACTAAAGATTATGGTTTCGCTATAGCAGAAGATACAGGAGGAGCAATCAAAGGAAATAAGATTGATTTATTCTTTGAATCTTCAGAGAGAGTTTATAAATTTGGAAGAAGAAAAGTAAAGGTTTATATATTAAAGTAAATATTTACTATTCATAAAAAGGTTAGACTCCTGAGGAGTCTAACCTTTTTTATCTTCTTTCCATTCACATCCTAAAATTTTCTCTACAAATATCTTTGTTAGACCTGGATCAAATTGAGTTCCAGCATTTTTTATGAATTCAGCTACTATTTCGTCTTCTGATAAGGCTTTCTTATAAGGCCTTTCACATGCCATTGCATCATATGAATCCGCTATGGCAATTATTCTGGATATAAGGGGTATCTTTTCCCCTTTTAATCCTCTAGGATAGCCTGTCCCATCATACCTTTCATGGTGAGCTAAGGTGTATTCTGCTATTCTTGTCATTTCACTTACGGTAGAAAGTATTCTATAGCCAATCTCTGGATGTTTCTTTATCTCTTCCCATTCCTCTTCATTTAAACGACCAGGTTTATTTAAGATAGCTTCACTAATGGCTATCTTTCCTATATCGTGAAGTAAACCTACCTTTTCTAATTCTTTTATTTCATCTTCTTTCAATCCTAAATGAATGCCCATTTCTTGGCAGATCTTGGCTACCCTGGTGGAGTGTTCTTCCTCTCTCCTGTTTTTTTCATACAGTGCTTTTATTATGGTTTCTATGGTCTTACTCCTCATGCTAGGTCCCTCAAACAACTTATTAGAATACATATTGTCCTCAGCTTTTTTTAGTATCTCTGAAATATTGACATCTTTATCATTTTTTGTCCCTAATCCATAGGATACAGATATTTCCATACTTGAAAGTTTACTGTCTGAGAATCTCTTACCTGAGCCTAAACTTTTAATTCTAGCTATAACTCCTTCTGCTTTACTTTCATTAGTCTTAGACAGTACAATGACAAATTCATCTCCACTAATTCTTGATATTAAATCATTAACTCTACATCCTTCTCTCAGAATACTTGCAACACTTATAAGGAGTTCGTCTCCGAAATGATGTCCAAAAGAATCATTAATAAGCTTTAGTCCATTTACATCTGCCATTATAATGGAAATAGGCAGGTTTTCTTCTATGTCTATCCTTTTAAGTTCATCTTCAAAGTATCTTCTATTATATAGACCTGTAAGTTGGTCGTGATAGGACAAATAACTTAGTTTATCTTGTAACTTTTTCCCCTCAGTTATATTTCTCCTTACAGCCATTACTTCATTTTCATTGATTTTTGATATCCTAATTTCATAATGTCTGTAGCCTTTAAGTTTGTTTAGTCCATATTCAAGGGTTTCTAGGATATTATTTTTCAGCACATTTCTAATTTTAATTTCCATAGAATCTATAATATCCTTAGGAAAAATATCTTTTATGTTTTTCCCTAAGTTATTCTCTCTAACCAGGTATAAGTCAATATCCGCTGTTGCTTGTATGTCCGTCAATATGCCTTCCTTATTAATAGTAAATAAAATATCAGGAAGTGCACGAATCATTGCCTTGTTCCTCTCTAAGGCTTTCTTTAGCCCTTCTTCAGATTCAATAATTCTTTCATATTGCTGTCTTAACTCATGTCCCATTGCTGTTAACTGATTATAGGAAGCTTCTAGTTCTGTATTTTGTGCCATTATTTCTTCTGTATCTTGTTCTGTTTGTTCAAATAACTCTTGGGTCTTATTTAATGTTAAGTTGATGGAATTTCTAAGCTCTAGGAATGGATCTACCTCATTTATAGGTAGTCTATAGCCCATATTATTTTCCAAATTAATATTTATAATATCATTATCTAATTTCGTTAAAGGTAGAATAATATGTTTCCTTTGAAAATAGCTAAAAGACATAAATATAATTATGGCAATCCCTAATGCGATAAAAAACATTCGCACCAAATCGCTATTGTCCCCTCTGAACTCTTCTCGAGACATAAAATTGCCAATAACCCAATCTGTTCCTTCTACTGGTTGATATGATAAATATCCTTCAACTTCGTCAAATTTTGTTTCTATATGACCAGAAGTACCTCCCATTAGTTCTTTATTTATTCCATTACTTATGGAGCTTATATTGACTATTTCCGATTCAGAAGTATATTTATACTTAGGATGAGCCAATATGTTTCCAGCACTATCTATTAAGAATGAATAGCCTAATCCTTTAATTGTAGTGTCCTCAACTATGGTGATTATATTTTCTATGTTAATATCAGTAGCAACAACACCTTTGAGGGAATTATCGTGACCATATACTGGCATGGATATGGCAATAATTAGCTTGTTGTCTAGGGCATTAGTATAAACCTCAGAAATAATTAATTTATTGTCCTGAACCGCTTTTACATACCAGGTTCTAGTCCTTAGATCAAAGTCACTAGGAGGATCCCAATCATCATTGATAATCAATTTATTGTTTATATCTCCATAATAAATAGACCTTAGGGTATTGTTGCTTTTTACAAGTCTTGTAAAGTAGTCTACAGCCTCTTCTTCCGTCCATTTATTAGTAGAAATAAAGTTTGCAGCTGCAATGGTAAATTGGCTATGATATTTTATCCTTTCATTAATCTGCCTAGCTAAGCTCTCCCTGGATTTGATTATATTTGACTGCTTGTCCTTAGTGATGACATCATTCAAATAAGCATGCTGTATGGTTAGTCCTATAAGCACACTAAGAGTTAACAGTATCCCAAACAAATGGAATTTCTTCCGAATAATATTCATATTATGCACCTCGACAATTTGGTAAATTTTCAAACTATTTTGACATGTTGTATCTATACCCAAAAATTGTCTCTTGCCTACTCAATAATCCTTTATTTACCATTTGTTTTAATCTATTTTCCAAATTATCTAATGTGAAGGTAATGCCAGCTTCCTTTTCAATATCCATTATGATATGAATTAAGTCCGTATCATTTATAGGAAGCTTTGCTAGAATTATTTTCATGAATTTTTCATCATCTTCTTTTCCTTTGTTTTTCAGTTCATCAAAGGGATTTTCCGTATGTGGACTGGAGCTAGTGGCAGCTCTAATTCTAGCAAATATTGTTCTTCCCATGGAGGCTGATGAAATGAATACATCTCCTGTCCTTAGATAAGGTAATCTTCTGGTTTCTTCCATTGTAAGGTCTGTTTCTTCCTTTATAGTCTGTATATCAGATGCTCTAACAGTTCTAAATATAAATTTAGTATTTAGCTGAGCAGTAATAGTTTCATCTAATAATGTAGGTCTTTGTGTGGCAAGTATTAAAAATGCTCCATATTTTCTACCTTCTTGGGATATTTCCTTTAATATGGATTTAGAAGGGGAATCATATCCCTTTGGCGCAAAGTTGTGAGCTTCATCTGTGACTACTATAAATGGTGGAAAATATTCTGCAGTAGTCTTTTTATATAAAGCATCCTTATAATCTCTTCTCTTGTGATAAAGATTGTTTAATAAATAAGTACTAAATACTTGAAGAATCCTAGTATTACCCTGGATGACCATTAGCTTGCCCCTTTGAAGTCCTTCTTCAATTTCTCGAATATCCTTTGAAAATATACCTTCGTTGTCCAATCTCTTCAATCTCCACATTATTCCCTTTACTGAATTATATGGGCAAGTTTTATCATATTTCTGATAAACTTCCTTTCTTCTTTCCCAGGCCTTTCTTTCTTCCTCTGTATCTGCATAATTAATCCTATTATCTATTCTCTCAGCAGATCCTTCTTCTTGGGCTTCTGTAAGCATCTGTAACCTACTGTAGAAACTATAGAAAGAATCCTTTCTCTTAAACAGTACATCGACTACATTATTCATGGCATCGGTCAAAGTGGAAGCTGCATCTAATAAGTTTTTCAAATCTTGGGCAGCTAGATCTTCAAATTTTACTCCCACATGAAATCCTACTTGAAGACATTTGAATTTATCTTCAAAATCCACTGTATCTACCGGTAAATAGGCCGCTTTTTCACTAAAATCCATCTCAAAATGGGGATCTAACACTATTGTAGGAATATCTTGCTGCATTAATTCTTCCAACAGTACTCTTAGACCAAAGGATTTTCCTGAACCAGAACCACCAAATACTCCTATATGAGGATAATGGTGCATGGATTTTATATCTAATATATAGGGAATTTCCCTTTGAGGGCATAGACCCTTTTCTTCAAAAGTATATAATAAATTCTTGTACTCTTCATCCATACCTACTGCCATATCATCTGTATTTCTAATAACTCCTAGAATTAATCCATCTTCTTTTTTGGTTTTTATCATCAAATCCTTTACTTCACGAAACTCAGGTAATCTAATATCTGAACCCGTTTGTACGGGATATAGTGCTTCATTAAGTAGTCTTACCTTAGCCACATAGATGGTTTCCTCGTCAATATTGTATCCTAGAGACTTTAATGACTCCAAAACAGATCCATCTACAAAGTCTCCTGATATATTTAAAGGAATATATCTATTGAAAGTTTTCGCCTCAACAACTTCTCCTAGCAAATCATTTTGATAAGGGTCCTCTATTATTAAAAATTCATTTATTCTAAAGTTTCTAGTCTTTGATCCTATAAATACTTCCTGTTGACTGGTAATACCAACTACTTTCATTTAATCACAACCTTTCACCTAAAACTTTTTAATATCTTTTGAGGTTGATATGAGAGATAAGGGGCTACATATGAGAGCTTTGATGTAATTATCACACTAAAGAAAAAAATTGGGAGAGTTGCACTGTTTGAGCGAAGCGAGTTTGCAACTCTATTTTTTTCTGTGTGTTGATAATTCTCAAAGCTTGAATCGTAGAACCGTTCTCACATATCAACCGGACCCAAGTATAATTTAGTTCCTCTTAGCTCTTTCCGAAATGAAAAATCTTTCGTATATGTCTCTGTCCATATATCTCTCCATTAAGCCTTTCATCATGGCATTTGATATTAGAACTTCTTTATCTACTATGTCTAACCACAGAGGAACTCCACGACTGTTTTCTGGTGTTAAGGTAAATACTAGTCTACCCATTTCTTCTAAGCTGTCTTTTTGGCTATCTATAATATCCATTCCTATGACACTAGGGGCTAATGATGACCTCATAAATACTGAAGAATATCCTGCTTCCTTCTTTTTATTAGCCTCATCTTTGATTACTATCATTTCTCCATAATCAAGCTGACCAAAAAGTATTTCTCTATCATAGGAATCTATCTTCAACTTAGAATCCACCTCACCTAATTTATCTCCAATTATTGAAGTTTTTATATCCTTAATAACTCCAACTAATAAAATCCCATGTTTCTCGCATTTCTCTCTTAGCTTCATCCACAGCTCGTAGGAATATATATAATACCTTATGAGAGAACCATCCATTAAAATAGCATAGGGCTTATATTTCTCCACACTCTCCAAGGCAACCTCTACTTCTATACTGGCTAGAGCCTTGTTTTTCTTTTCAGCGATGATTTTTTCATCTTCTTCTAGTATGTTTTTTTCTTCATCTTCCATTATTGGGGAATATACATAGGATTTAAATATAGGCTCATTATGAGAGATAGTTGATTTTGCTAAACCTTGAAACATTTCAATAAAATGAGGATAAGATCCTCCCATTTTATTTGTAGAGCCATCTACGCCTACAATTCCACCCTTTGACTCATAAAGAGCCAAATGTCTATTTTCAAGCTTTGTCATGGGAATAATAGTACCAATATGCTCTTCTATAAAAGACCTAAGTTGATTTTTGTTTAAAGAAAATACATCACTATACTTGTCCTGTATTAGTTTATTCAAGTTTGATATTTTTTCTTTAAGTTCATTATGTATATTGTACATGAAATTCCCACCCCCTGTTTTTATTAGTGAATAACTATTAACTATCTTTTAACCTAAGGCTTTCTTTATATGCTAAATTCTTAGGTATATTGTGTTCTTCTGAGATCTTTTTTACTGCTTCCTTTTTTGTAAAACCTTCTTCTATATATTTTCTTAACATCACTTCAATATTTATTTCTTCTACTACTATTTCCTCTGAATTTCCTTCTATTACAATTACAAATTCCCCTTTTACACCAGAATCCTTAAATTTTTCTAAGGCTTGAGATGATGTGCCACGGAAGGTTTCTTCATATTTCTTTGTTAGTTCCCTGGAAATTGAAATCTCTCTGTCCTCTAAGATATTTATCATATCTTCTAACAAATCCATTAGTCTATGAGGGGATTCGTATATTATTGTTGTATATTTATATTCCTTAATTCTTTCAAGTTCTTTGATTCTCTCCCTTTTCTTTGAGGATAAAAAGCCTTCAAAGATAAATTTATCAGTTGATAATCCAGAAATAACTAAGGCTGTGATAGAAGCTGTAGCACCTGGTAATGGGACTACATCTATACCTTCATCAATTGCTTGTCTTATAAGCTCTTGACCTGGGTCTGATATGCCTGGCATTCCTGCATCTGTGACTAGGGCAATACTTTGACCTAGATTCATCTTTTCTATTAACTCAAAGCCTTTTTCTCTAATATTATGTTCATGATATGATGTCAATGGCTTTTTGATCTCAAAATGATTTAGCAGCTTGATTGTATGCCTAGTATCCTCTGCTGCAATTAAATCCACTTCTCCCAGTATTCTTATGGTTCTAAGAGTCATATCCTCCAAATTACCTATGGGAGTTGGGCATATATATAATTTTCCTCTATCCATTTTATTTCTCCTTACATTCTTAGTGGGACAGCAGTATTACTGTCCCTCTTTATTTTGACAAATTGTAAAAGCACTCGTTTCACTTCAAGATTTGATACCTTCAACAAGTCATTTAAAAACAGGAAACTAATGGAACGCTCCGCTAAAAACCCTAGTTTCCAAAACAGTTTTTAAATTTCCTTGGAAGGTATAGCAAATCTTTCAGAGGTACTCCCACACTTTTACTATTTGTCTATTGCAAGTGGGACACTACTCCCGTCCCTCTGTCCCGTATATCTTATATATTTCATCTGTATATTTCCCATCTTCCTTATATACTATCAAGGGATCATAAAACTTTAAATCAGGTTTACCATCTTTTACTGCTTCAATTAATATTAGATTTGGTTTCTTATTTATCTTAGGTTGAACAAATCTTATGTATTTTGGTTCAATTTTATATTTTCTTAATGTATAAATTATATCGACTAATCTATCTGGTCTATGTACCATGTAAAATCTTCCTAATGGCTTTAGTAAGTACTCTGAAACTTCAACTATATCCTCTAGGGTACAGCTTATTTCATGTCGTGATAAGGCAAAGTTTTCCTCTGAATTGATTAATGCTCCTCCTGATTTCATATATGGTGGATTAGTTATAATAGTATCTATGGTATTTTTCTTAAATTTAGTTGGTAAATCCTTTAAATCCATATTTAATATAGAAATTTTGTCCTTCAGATTATTTAACTCTATGGATCTTCTAGCCATATCAGCAACTTCTTCTTGAATTTCTATACCATAGATTATATCCACATTATCCTTTTCACATAGCCTCAGTGGAATAATTCCAGTACCTGTGCCTAAGTCTACTACTGTACCCTTAGGCTTAGCAAATTGAGACAAAAATATGGCATCGGTACCATAGGAAAATCTTTCTCTATTTTGTATTATCTTTAAATCACTTCCCGGAACTATATCTATTCTTTCATTCATCATACATTTTACCTCTTCATATTTTCTGAATTTTTAATAAGTTTAGTTTTTGGTGCCAGGCACCAAAAACTAAACTTATTGGTTGCAAAAAAGACCCTAGTGGGTCTTCTTTTTAAGTACTATTCTGGTTTAGGTGCGTCTACTGGACAAACATTTGCACAAGCACCACAATCAATACATTTGTCAGGATCTATAACATAGATATCTCCTGCTGATATGGCATCAACTGGACATTCTGGTTGACAAGCGCCACAAGCGATACAATCTTCATGAATTCTATATGCCATTTTTTTCACCTCCCCATGAATTAAAGATTAATACGATTTCATTCTAACAGATTTGTAACAATATTAAAAGATATTTTAAACATATTTGTCTACTTCTTAATCTTCCAAATCTTTCACATCTACTACTTCCTCTGTCGAATCTACTATTCTCTCATAAGAAGGGTCTATTTCTCCTGTATTGGTGATGTCTTTGACTAAATAATAGATTAAATCATCAGTATTATCCTTTAGTCTCACCTTTACTTTTACTTTTTCTAATAATGTATAAGTCTCAACTACAATTCCCTTTCCTTCTGGAGTCAATACTATGGCACCTACTTGAGGCATCCCTTTTAATAACTCTTCATAGACTGAATGTTCATATTTTAAGCAGCACATAAGTCGTCCGCAAAGGCCCGATATTTTTGTTGGATTCAAGGATAAGGATTGTTCCTTTGCCATTTTTATAGATACTGGTTCGAATTCTCCTAAGAATTGACCACAGCATACAGTTTTACCACATGGCCCTATGCCGCCTATCATCTTAGCTTCATCTCTTACTCCTATTTGCCTAAGCTCTATTCTGGTCTTAAATATAGCAGCCAAGTCCTTGACTAATTCTCTGAAATCAACTCTTCCATCTGCTGTAAAATAGAATATTACCTTGTTATTATCAAAAGTATATTCAACATCTACAAGTTTCATAGATAGATTATGTTCTTCTACCTTTTGTTTGCACAACTCTATTGCCTCGGCAGCCTTCTTTTTATTCTCTCTATGAATATCAAAATCCTCATCTAAGGCTACTCTCAGGACTTTTTTCAAGGGTGCCACTATTTCTTCCTCAGTTACTTCCTTTGGTCCTACTACTACATGTCCAAATTCAATTCCCCTAGCCGTCTCCACTACTACAAAATCATTAAATTTAACATCTATTTCATCAGGATCAAAGTAATATATCTTACCTGCCTTCTTAAATCTTACTCCTACAACCTTTATCATCTATATTCCTCCTATATACTAAGAAGCATTGTCTCTAGAGATAATCCAAAATTAACATTTCTTCTAATATTATTTTTAGTATCTTCTATTTTATATATTATATCATTAATTCTGGTAAAATCTATAAAGGATTGTCTAGATAGCATTTCTACTTTATCATTGTTTGTTAATACTGGTGTTTCTCCAATTTCCTTGTAGATTAATAAATCTCTAAACCAGTATATAATAATATCTAGTATTTCCTCAATGTTTTCTTTATTTTCATTGAAAAAATCCATAGAAGTAAGTGCTTTTACTTTATCTCCATTTAACAAACTATCTATTATAGATATGGTTTCTTCCCTTTTTTGAAAAAAATCTTCTGAATTTGCTAACTCTATAGATTTTTCAACAGAACCCTTTGAAAAATCTGCTATAAATTTAGCCTTATCTATATGAAGTCCATATTCTTTAACTAATAAATCTATAATTTTTGAATTTCTTATTGGATAAAATTTTATGATTTGACATCTGGATAATATTGTGGGAATTAGCTTAGTACTATTGGATGTAATTAAGATAATATTTATGTAATTAGGCGGTTCTTCTAAAGTCTTTAATATTCTATTTTGACCATCTATTCGAATCATATCACTACTATCTATAACAAAAACCTTCTTATTTCCTTCAAATGGAGTGGTAGCCATGCCCTTAATTAGCTTATCTATTTCATCTTTTTTTATAACTCCTTTTTCAGGTGAAATAAGCTTGAAATCAGGATGATTATCTGCATTAAATTTGATACATGAGCTACAGACATTGCATGGTTCTGGAGATTTATTATCTTTACATAAAATTGCCTTAGAAAAGGCTAGGGCTAGGTTTTTCTTACCTAAGCCCTTTTCTCCTTCAAATAAATAGCAATGATTAATAGTGCCATTTTTAATGGCACCTTTTAAAGATTCAATTTGTTTTTCATGGCCTAATATTTGACTGAAATCCATTTCTTACCTCTGTCTATATCTTCATGTATTTGTCTATATCTATTACGAATAAATTTGCTCCACCAACTAATACCTCTTCATTTCCAGACTTAACTTTTTTGCTTGTACATTCTTTTCGTATAAGCTCTGTCACAGTATCAATTTCATTGTTCTCTACTCCTATTAAAAGGGTAGTATTGCCAGATTTTAGGAAACCACCAGTTGAAGAGAGCTTAGTAGTTCTAATTTTATTATCCATCAATGTCTTGACTACTTTTGAAATATATTCATCTTGAATTATTGCAATAATAAGTTTCAAACTAATCCCCTCCTATATCCTAATATGATTTTCTACATCTAAGATAAATACTGTTGCCCCTCCAACCTTTACTTCTAATGGGAATGGCATATAGGTATCTCCAGGCATTGTAACTGATAGTAATGATGTTGTAATCTCTCTAGTCTTACAGTTCTCTTCTATAACCTTCAGTACATCAGATACTTGTTCATCATCTGCTCCAATTAATAGGGTAGTATTTCCTGATTTTAAAAATCCACCTGTAGAGGATAGTTTCGTAACCCTATGTCCTTTCTCTGTTAAATCATCAATTAGACTTCCTGAGTCTTGATCCTGAACTATACATATTATCAGTTTCATTTCTTCACTCCCCTTTTTTATCTAGCAATCTTTCTATTTCTATGATGCTTTGTTGCAATACTTCTTCTACAGTTTTTGTTGCATCAATTATTTTTATATTCTCAGGGTACATCTCCAATAATTCCATGTATCCATCATAAACCCTTCTATGAAAATCATTTCCTTCCTGCTCTAACCTATCTCCAGGGACTTTGCCTAGTTTCCTTTCTAAGGTCAACTCTGGATCTACATGGAAGAAAAGTATTAGATCTGGATAAATCCCTCTAATGGCAAAGTCATTAATAGATTTTACTCTCTCAATACCTAAGCCTCTACCTACACCTTGATAAGCCAAAGATGATAATGTAAATCTTTCGCAAAATACAATCTTTCCCTGCTCAATAGCAGGTAGAATTTTTTCGTGAACATGTTGTCCTCTTGCAGCTGCATAAAGTAAGGCTTCGGTTTCTGCACCCATTGAAGTGTTTTTTTTATCCAATATTATATGGCGGATTTCTTCCCCTATTAAAGTGCCTCCAGGTTCTCTTGTCATAATAAATTCTATGCCTTTATCTTTCAAGTAATCACTTAATAATTTTATAATTGTTGATTTACCTGAACCATCTGGCCCCTCTAAAGTTATAAACAGTCCTCTCACCTAAAAACTCCCCTTCTTATTCAAGTACAACTAATTTATCTTTATTATATCCCATTAGCCCTACTATTTCTATACCATTTTCCATTAAAAACACAATCTGGTCATATAACTCTTGTGTTATTTCCTCACCTGGTACCACCAATGGCACTCCTGGTGGGTATGGAATAATAGAAGCAGCGGATACTCTACCTATACTATCTTTTAACTCTATTTGCTTTTTACCGCTATGGTATGCTTCATATATAGGTTTCATAACCTTTGGTATTGGCATTTCAATGCTAACAGGCGTTATTTCATCATATGGTGCATTTTTTGCTAAATCTTCCACAGCAGCTATTAATTTTTCATAATCCTCTTCTTCATTCATAAAGGATGTTAAGGCTAATGCATAGTAATAGTCTGTCATCTCTAGTCTTATATTATATTTAGCATATAATTGTTTCTTTACTTGAGAGCCTTTCATTCCATCTATTCTAAATAATATCTTCGTATTATCTTTTGCAAATATGGTTTTATCATTTTCATCTCCAGTAAATACGAATACTCTATCAATTGCATTAAGCCTTTTTATAGTTTCTTCACATTTATCTATATTCCATTCCAATTTTTCCCTTGCTTCTTCAGTATCCATATATGCTGTTGCTATTTCATTTGATGCAGTGAAGAGATATGAAGGTGAAGTTGTTGTATATAATTGATACCTGTCTCTAAGTTTATTCAAATCTACTCTATCTGTTCCTACATGAATCATTGATGTCTGAGTAAAACTTGCTAGGGTCTTATGTGTGCTATGAATTACTATATCTGCACCACATGCTAAGGCTGGCTTAGGAAGTCTCTCTGAGAATGTCATGTGAGGTCCATGGGCTTCGTCTACCATTAATATTCTATTGTGTTTGTGAACTATATTTGCTATGGTCTCTAAATCAGAACATACTCCATAATAATTAGGATATGTTATGACCACTGCTTTAATTTTTTCATCTTCGGCTAAAATCTCATCTATTTTCTTTGGATCCAAACCTGTCATTACATGGTACTCTTCATTATAATTTGGATACATATATATAGGATTTAATCTATTTAATATCATAGAATTATATACTGCTTTATGACAATTTCTTTGAACTAGAATCTTATCTCCTGGTTTAGTTATTGTGGCTAAAGCTATATAAATGCTTCCAGTTGAGCCATTTACTGCATATTGAGTATACTTTGAACCAAATAATTTTGCTGCTAGTTCTTGGCTCTCTTGGATGATGCCCCGAGGGTCTAGCAAATTGTCCATGCCTTCTGTTTCTGTTGTGTCTATAAATGGTATATAGTCACCCCAATTAATTAGTGTATTTTTACCCTTATGTCCAGGCATATGGAAAAACACACTGTTTTCTTCCATTAATTTTTTTAGCGCATCAAATACGGGAGTTTTCATTCCCAGCCATCATCCTCCTAATAATTTTTCTATATCTTATCTATTATATATCACATTTTCAGATATATAAACCATTAATTTAAAAAAACTTTTTATAAAACCCTGTATTAATTTACAGGGTTTAGTTGATGGAGTTCAGATATGTAATATCCAAGCAAAATCCTTATTATATTTTTATACTGATCATAGGTTTCATCATATACAGATGTCCTTGATATCTCATCTAGGCATTCTTTGCAAACTATTTGACTTAGTAGATTTGTCTTCGATTTATTGCTTCCACATATCCTACAATACATATTAATCCACCCCTCACCATGATTCTATAATTGGATTATTACCTTGTTATATATATTTTATTCCCCTGAATTTATTTCGTGCTTGGCTATGAGTGAGATTGATATTTATATTTTTCTATAGGAAAACCCATATAAAAAAACTCATATGGGTTTAATTTTCCCACAGGGAGAATCACCTGTGCCTTTACTATTGGGGGTACTGCTGTGGTATTAAGCGTATTTCTTGATTGCTTCTATACCTTTTTGTGTTACTTTGATTTTTCTCTTAAACAAGCCCTTTTCAATGATATATCCCTGTCTTGTTAGATGTGAAGTAACACTTGATACTTTTAGAGATTTCCATTGTTGATCTTTCACATAACTATTTACATTTTGTGGTGCGTCATTAGCAATTTTTAACAATCCAACATATGATGTATTTAATCCAACTTTATTCATCTCTGCTTGTTGTCCTGTTAGTTGAGGTAAAACTTCATTGGCTTTTTTAGTTACATAGAATTCATAGAACTTACTACCCACTAGACCTGCTCTTTCTATATAACCACCACGATCTAGTTTTTCTATTGCTGAATTGGAAGCCTTTGAATCAACACCTAATGCATCTGTTATATCCGCCATGTATATATGGCCGTTTCTAATTAATTCTAATACTTGAATGTCCATTTTATCTAATGTAACATTTTCTCTCTTGCCTTCAGATACTTTAATTTTCCAGTCTGATTGAGCATAATATTTTGAAGGTTTTAATTTTGTAGTTATAAGACCCACTATAACAGTTACTAAGAAACCAATGATAGCTAAATGTGTCCATTTTCCAACGCTAAATATTCCTAATAATTCAGTAAGTGTTAATGCTGCCATGGATACCATTCCTGCTAAAACTCCCCATAATGCTCCGTTTGAATTGAATTTAGGCCAAATGGCTCCAAAGCAAAGTAATACTGCAGGTGGTACTAACCAAGCATTAGCAAATGCAAATAAATATGTTGGTCCTCCTGGGAAGTAGCATAATGCCCATGTTAATATTCCAACTAATAACATTATTATCTTACTAGCTTTTAGTGTTGTCTTACCATCCGCTTTAGGATTGATTATTCTTTGATAGATATCCCTAGTAGCAGTTGATGATGCTCCTATTGCGGCTGTAGAAGCAGTAGAAATAGATGCAGCTACTGAACCTATGATGAAGAATGATGATACTACTGGTGGAAATAAACTTGCGAACACTCCATATGCTGCTGTAGGCAAACTTGTTCCTCCAGCAAGTGTATAGGCTTCTGGCATTACTGCTCCTGCATATGCACCTATAAATGCAAGAGGAATCATGAATACTGTAATTAATAATAATCCTGCTATACCAAATGATTGCTTTGCAATTTTTTCATTTCTACAGGAAGCAATTTTCATCCAATAATAGTTGTTTCCCCAAACTAAAGCTGCACCGAATAGTAAAATAAATGTGAGTGCACTTGGATACTTTAAGGACATAATTCCCATGCTTCCGCCTGTAATTCCTTCTGTAAATACATTTGCTCCTCCCCAGTTTGCTTGTAGAAAGTCAATTCCACCAAATCTTTTAACAGCCATTGTTAAAAATAGTGGAACGGCTATAATTCCTACAGATACTTGGAAAAAGTCTGTTATTGTTGCTGCCCACAATCCACTGATATAAGTAAATACTAAAATTATAGCAAAAACTATTGCAAGAACTATTCCTTGTGGCCAACCTACGAACCCAGATACTATACCAACTACAGACATTATATTGTTAGCCAGTATACCACACAGTCCTATAATAGTACCAACGGCAACTACATTCCTTACTTTGCCATCATATCTCATTTCTAAATACTCAGGAAGTGTTTGAGCTCCATTTGTTCTAATGAATTTGGAGAATACTAATCCATAGAATATAAGACCTAATGCAGAATAAATAACTCCCCATATAAGTGAACCTTTGATTCCGTATAAAATAGAATATCCTGGTGCCAAGGATACTGTTGTACCAGCAAAACCTATGGCTGCTACTCCCATTATATTGATTAATAAACTTACCTCTCTACCAGCTAGTATATAGTCTGAAGTGTCAGATACCCACTTCTTACTATACATTCCAGCACCTACCATTATTGCTGCAAAAACAATGAAGAAAATAGTGAAAATAACTTGTACATTCATCTTTCTACCACCCTTACATTTTATTTAAAATACCCTACTGTAATTTCTTAGTAATAGACATATATTATTCTTCTACTATACCAACTGCTCTAATCCATCCTGCACTTGCATCTTTAATTTTAATTGGAAGGCAAATTATTTCGGAACCGGTTATTGGGAGTTGATCAAGATTAGTAAGCTTTTCTATATGAAGATAAGCTTCTTCCTTTCCAGCTCTATGTCCTTCCCAAATAATTGAACTGTCTCCTGTACGATTAAACTCTTCTCCAGTTAGTGGCAGTGGTATATCCCAACTCCATCCATCTGTTCCCATAACTCTTACACCTTGATCGATTAACCATAAAGTAGCTTCTTTACTCATTCCACACCCAGCAGTTAAAAATCTTTCTGTTCCCCAATATTTAGGTGCATCAGTCATTATTAATACAATATCTCCTTTTTTTAACTTATAATTAATTTTCTCAAAATACTCAATAAAATCTTTACTCATTACTTTATATCCATCAGGCTTATCTCTAAAGTCTACTACTACTCCATGTCCAAAGAACCAGTCCAGAGGTACTTCATCAACAGTCCATGCTCTTTCACCCTTATTCATAGTTGGATAAAAATGATATGGTGCATCAATGTGAGTTCCTGTATGAGTTGATAGTGTTACATATTCTATTGCCCATCCATTTCCTTCAGGTAGATCATCTACTGTTGCATTACCAAAAAAACTTGCCATTTCTTCAGCTGTTTCTTTGTGGTTATTATATACTATTTGTGGCCTTTGTTTTGGTGGATCACTAGGTAAATCACTTTCAACTGAAATACTTAAGTCAATAATTCTTTTCATCTGTCATTCTCCTCTTTTAAGTTTATTTTTTCAATCCTAAGATTTCTCTTGCTTCATCTGAAGTAGCTACTTCATTGCCACTTTCCCTTATGATATTTGCTGCACGTTCTACAAATTGTTTATTTGATTCTGCTAATTGACCTTTTGCAAACATCACATTATCTTCCATACCTACTCTTATATGCCCACCCATTGCTATAGCAGTTAGCATAATTGGCATATGCCCTCTACCAATACCTAATGCAGACCAAGTAGATCCTTCAGGTATTAAGCTCTTTAGATAAACTAAATTCTCTACAGTTGCAGCTGTTCCTCCAGCAGCCCCTAAAACAAATTGGTAATGTAAAGGTGCCTTTAATATACCTTTTTTCACATAATACCTTGCATTATAAATCATGCCTGCATCAAAAATTTCAATCTCTGGTTTAACTCCATATTCTTGCATTGTTTGACCTAATTCTTCTAAAAAAGCAGGCGTATTTAAAAATACAGTATTATGTTGCCAATTCATTGAGCCACAATCATATGATGCCATTTCAGGTTGAATAGACTTCAAGTGGGCTTGTCTTGTTTCATCTGTAGCATTTAAATCACCAGAAGTTGTACAATTAATTACGATATCACATTTTTCTTTAATAAGTCTTACAGTTTCTTCAAATCTTGATTTATCCATAGTTCCTAAGCCTTCATCATCTCTCATGTGGAGATGTGCAATTGCAGCTCCTGCTTTGTAGCATTCAAAAACATCTTCAGCAATCTCTTTAGGTGTTAGGGGTACATTTGGATTGTCCTTCTTTGTTGGCCATGCACCTGTTGTTGCTACTGTAATAATAGTTTTTGCCATTGTTATTCCTCCTTTGTAAGAATTAATCTCTTTCAAGTAACATAGCTACTCCTTGTCCACCTCCACAACAAAATGTTATTAATCCTAAATGAGCATTTCTCTCTTTCATTTCATAAACCATTTTTGTTGTTAATATCGCTCCCGTTCCTGCTAGTGGATGCCCTAAAGCAATGGCTCCTCCATTTACATTTAGCTTTTCTTCATCTATTCCTAGCTCCTTCACACAAGCCAGAGTTTGTGCAGCAAAGGCTTCGTTTAACTCAATTAAATCAATGTCTTCTAACTTAAGATTTGTTTTTTCAAGAATTTTTTTAGTAGCAGGTACTGGTCCAATACCCATAATGTTTGGGTCACAGCCCACTGCTGTAAAAGCTTTATATCTTGCCAAAATCTCTAAACCAAGTGACTTAGCCAACTCTTCCTCCATAATAACTATAGCTCCAGCCCCGTCACTCATTGGTGAACTATTACCTGCTGTGACCATCCCATCTTTCTTAAAGACTGGCTTTAATTTAGCCATAGATTCTAGATTAGCATCTTTTCTAATAGGTTCATCTTCAGATACAGTAATTGTCCTCCCCTTACCCAAATCAACTTCAATAGGTAATATTTGTTCTTTAAATTTTCCTGATGATTCTGCTTTAGTAGCTTTTCTATGACTATTTACTGCATAATCATCTAGTTCTTCCCTTGTGATATTATACAACTCTGCAAGATTTTCCGCTGTAATACCCATATTAGGGTTTCCTATATGATCTGGTGAAAGCTTTAATCCCTCAGAGAATTTTGGTGGAGTTATAGAATATCCTATTTCAGGTTTTAACATCACATATGGTCTGCGGGAATCACTTTCAACACCACCTGCAACTATTACCTTCGCCTCTCCAAGTTGAATCATCATTGCACCTAGGGCAATTGCATTAAGAGAAGTTCCACATTGTCTATCAATTGTAAGTGCAGGCTTTTCCATTGGTATTCCAGCTTCAAGAGCAACCATTCTTGCAATATTATTCACATCATGGCCCATTAGATTTCCAAAGATGACTTCATCTATTAAGTCCATACTTATGCCAGCTCTATTTATTGACTCTTTAACAACTGATGCACCCATTTTATATGGCTCTACAGATGCCAATACACCTCTGCATTTTCCTACGGGAGTTCGTACAGCTGATACTATAACTGCATTTTTCATATTCTCCTCCTTTATAGAATGATTTTCTCGAATATAAGTATTGCAAATACCATGCCAATTTGTTATCAAAAAAGGAAGCTTGAAATTATAGGCTTCTAGCCATATAGTTTCAAACTTCCTTTTGTTTAAGTGTAAACAGTTGTTTACACTAGTTTTTTATTTTCTCTTACATAATTGTAATAAAGCATCTTTGGGTAAATGTGTAAACATAAGTTTACGCAAACCATAGTTTACAGTTTAACTTTTATCTATATTATATTTATCAATTTTTTTATATAATAAAGTTCTAGATATTCCTAGTATATTTGCTGCCTGTGTCTTATTGTTATTACATTTATTGAGAGCTTCAGTTATCGTTTCTTTTTCCAGTCTATCTTTCATATCTTTAATTAAAAATTCATTATTTCCATCTATTCTAGAGCTTTTCTGAAGCCTCTTATTCTCAAAGTAAGGACTAAAATGTTTCCATTCCAAAGTTTCACCCCAAGACATATTCATGGCTCTTTCTACTACATTTTGTAGCTCCCTTATATTCCCTGGCCATTCATACTCTAAAAGTCTACTTTTAGCCTCATCTGTTATACTAGGCACACTCATTCCTAGTTGAAAATTCAATCTATCCAACAAATTATCTGCTATTAGTGGAATATCTTCTTTTCGCTTTCTTAGAGGTGGAATAACTATCTTTATAACATTAAGTCTATAAAACAAATCACTTCTAAACTTTTTTTCTTTTATCATTTTATCTAACGAAACATTTGAAGCAGCAATAATCCTAACATTAACAGGGATACTCTCTTTTCCACCTACTCTTTCAATTTCTTTTTCCTGTAAAGCCCTTAAAAGTTTTGGCTGCAATACTAACGGCATTTGGTTGATCTCATCAAAAAACAAACTTCCTCCATTAGCCATTTCAAATCTACCCTCTTTTCCACCTTTCTTAGCTCCAGTAAAAGCTCCCTCTTCATATCCAAAAAATTCGGATTCTAGCAAATTACTTGGTATCGCAGCACAATTTACCTTTATAAAAGGTGCAGAGGTTCTAATACTCAAATCGTGTATAGAATGGGCTACAAGCTCTTTCCCAGTCCCAGTCTCCCCTTCAATTAATACAGTAGAATTTGATCTTGCAGCGTTAATTATAGTATCTTTCATCTGCCGAATTTCTTGACTATTACCTATAATATTATCTATGGAGTACTTTGCCCCTCTAATCTTTCTCAACTCTTCTTGATAATATTCAATTTGATTGAGCATACTATTGACTTTTGATGAAAAATCTACAGCACCCTTCATACCCCTAATAATTACATGTATAAATCCTGCAACTAATTCTCCACCTTTAAGGATAGGTATATAAGTGGAAAATGCCTCTGTTTTAGAAGGTCCCTTTGAGATGATTACATGACCAGTAATTGCTTTTTTAGATTTAAGAACGATATCAATCTTCGTGTCAGGAATTAGCTCATGCACAAATTTGCCTTTTATATCCTCAAGTTTTATTCCGCCCATCATATCTGACCACGCCTCATTAACATATACATATCGACCTTGGGGATCTGTTATAACAACACCGTCTAAATGATCTATAATAAGTTTTGATATATCTGGGCTCAAATTTTTAATAGTATCTGACATTGTAACCACTCCTTGAAGTCAATTGTTATTATACATATCCCATTACTTTGTACTTCTATTGTATATTATATAATAAAAAACATATTAAAACAAAATAATCAAATTCTAAAGATTATTCACCCCAGAAAACAATAGAACCCATATGGATTTTCCATATGGGTTTGACAAATGTTTAGTCTTCTATGTTTAATTTTATCTTCAATTTCTCCAACATATCTTTTGTCATCATTTCTAAATTATATTTTGGATTCCAGCCCCATTCTTCCCTTGCAGCTGTATCGTCTAATGAATTTGGCCATGAGTTAGCAATTTCCTGTCTAACAGGGTCAACATCATAGTCTAATTTGAATTCTGGTATGAATTTCTTAATAGAAGCTGCTAACTGTTCAGGCTCAAAGCTCATAGCTGTTACATTAAAGGCATTTCTATGTTTCAATTTTGATGAATCAGCTTCCATCAAATTCACTATCGAATCCAATGCATCCGGCATATACATCATGTCCATCTTTGTTCCCTTATCAATAAAGCTGGTATATTTTTTATGCTTTAATGCTTCATAATAAATATGAACTGCATAATCTGTGGTACCTCCTCCTGGAAGTGTTTCATATGAAATTAATCCTGGGAATCTAACACCTCTAGTATCTACACCAAATCTTTTATGATAATAGTCACATAACAATTCTCCTGCAACTTTTGTCACTCCGTACATAGTAGTTGGCCTTTGAATTGTATCCTGTGGAGTATTATCTGGTGGAGTAGATGGACCAAATGCAGCGATTGAGCTTGGGGTAAATACTTGTAAGTTTTTCTCTCTACCTAATTCAAGAACATTGTATAATCCATTCATATTTATGTCCCAACATGCTACTGGGTCTTTTTCTCCAACAGCAGATAAAATAGCAGCTAAATTAATTATAGTATTAACATTATGTTTATCTACTATTTCTCCCATTTGCTTTGCATCATTAATATTAACAATTTCAAAAATCCCTGATTCAATTAATTGTTCATGTCCTTCTTTTATCCTTCTTCCACTAGCTATAACATTTTCTACTCCATAAATTTCTCTTAATTTTGTAGTAAGTTCTGAACCAATTTGACCTAATGCTCCGGTAATTAATATCTTTCTCATGAGATTTCCTCCTATTGTTCTGAAGTTTGTAATTCATTAATAACTTTAACTAAGTTTTTCACTAGGTGATCGTGATATATTTTTCCGTTTTCTTTAGTAGCCTTAGATGGTTGACCTGTAATTCCTCCTGATGTTTCAGCATGAGCTTTAGCTGATTTCAATGAGCTTGGAACATAGCATAATGTATCATGCTCATATGAAGGATCCACAGAATATAAGTCTTTAGGACTTATTGGATTGTCTACAGCTTTATCCATTTGTACAAGTTCTTCATATCTATAAAGCATATGAGAGCTTTCTATTTCGTCAGCATGACCTACTGGACCATAACCAAGCTTCTTTACAATATCCTTTGACATATATGCTGGGTCGAATATCTTAATTTCAACATCTAATTCTCTTTGCGCTTTTTCTGCTGCTAATTGCATCCAAATTATATTTACTATTCTATGCCCATTTAATAGTACAAATTTCTTAACTCCGTGATCTGACATAGATTTTATAATATCAAATAAATATTCAACTAATACTTCTGCTCTAATAGTAATTGTTCCTGAAAGTACCATATGATGTGGGCTCCAGCCAAACCATAGTGGTGGAACAATTAATGCGTTAGTCTCCAATGCAGCTGCTTCTGCCAATGTTATAGCCACATAGGTGTCTGTACCAACTGGTAAATGTAGACCATGTTGTTCTGTACTTCCTATAGGTATTATGGCAACTCCCTTACTTTCTTTAATTAATTCCTCTGTTTCCTTCCAGTTATTTTCCTGCAACCAGTTTTTCATAAAATCCCCCTCTATATAGATTATTTTTATTAATAAGAAATCTCTAATTGATGTTTTATATCATGAGCTTTTCTTATAATTTATAAATTATAAATTAATGTTTAATTGATATATTATTATTGTATTATGTTTGTCTTGATATTAATGTGTTTGTGCATACATTTCGCAAGATTTCTTATTAATAAATTTAAAAATCCACTAGCCAAAATATGAATTTTGACCAATGGATTATAATTCTATCTATTTTAGTATATTCATCTCTTTTCCAACTGCTTCAAAGACTTCTACTGCTCTGTCTAATTGCTCTTTAGTATGATCTGCTGTTACCATACATCTAACTCTTC